>NZ_JANYGJ010000098.1 GCF_025362455.1 Deinococcus sp.
TGCACTTCAAACTTCCGAGCGACGTTATCGATATTTTCGCCGTTCTGGACGGCTTTGACGATGCGTTCTCTCAGCTCGATACCGTAGCCCCTGGCGCCCACAATCGTTCGCATGTACTTATTATGCCACTTGCTCTAGAGCAGAGGTCATAAAAAGGGTCTTTTTATGACCGAGCGGAGCGAGTAGTGTTGACTGAGCAAGGCGCAGAATGGAGGCGCGGGGAGGCTGTTTTCCCCGTGGCGTCATTCGGAGTACTGCTCTAGCGTCTTCACGCCGCAACTCAACCGGCCCTACGCCGCCGAGGTGGTTCAGGGCGCGGTGCGGGCCGCCGAGGCGCTGAATTACGACCTGGTGGTCATGATGCTGGGCGAGAGCACCGCCCCTGACCTGTCGGTGATGACCCGGATGTCGGTGGGCGCGTTGCTGATTCAGCCGGGTCTGGACGGGCGCGGCCTGCGCGGCGAGCTGAGCGCCCACACCGTCAGCGTGGACGGCCCCGGCGAGCGGCAACTGATGGTGGACAACTACGGCGGCGCCCTGAAGGCCCTGCGGCACCTGAGCGAGCTGGGTCACACCCGCATCGGCCTGATTAGCGGTCTGAACAGTGAACCGCTGCTCAGCGAGCCGGGGCAGCCCGAAGTCCAGGCCCGCGACGACGCCACCGAGCGGCTGAAGGCTTACCGCGACTTCATGCGGGCCTCGGCGCTGGGTATTCCGGAGGGTTGCGTGCAGCACGGCGACTATTCCAAAGCCAGCGGCGAAGCGGCCACCCACCGCCTGCTGGCCCTGAATGCGCCGCCCACCGCCGTCTTCGTGGCGGGCGACGCCATGGCGCTGGGGGCCGTCCACGCTGCCCAGGACCGGGGTCTGACGGTGCCGCGCGACCTGTCGGTGGTGGGTTTCGGCGATCTGCCTGTCGCCGCCGCCTTGCGCCCAGGGCTGAGCACCATGCGTCAGCCGCTGGAACTGATGGGTGAGGCGGCGGTCGGGCTGCTGGTGGCGCTGGCCGAAGGCCGCACACCCGAATGGCCCCGGCCCTTTGCGACGCAACTGATCGAGCGCGAATCGACCACCCGGCCATGACCGGCGCAGCGGCAGGTCTGTCGTCACCGGAGCAGCGCGTGCGCCGCAAGCCGGGGCATGTACAGTTTTGTCTCCGGGCCGTATAATGGTAGCAGTATGAATTATGTACGAGAATTCTGAGTTTACCTCCGCCTGGTCGGCCTTGGCCGGGAGCACACGCCGTGGCTGACACCCAGCGGGGCAAATCGACCATCACCTTGCAGGACGTGGCCCGGCAGGCTGGGGTCTCGCCGATGACGGTTTCCAACGTCATCAATGCCAAGACCGGCGTGCGGCCCGTGACCCGGCAGCGGGTGCTCGACGCCGTGGCCTCCACCGGCTACCGGGTCAACCCGATGGCGCGGGCGCTGGCCGGGGGCCGCAGCCGCCTGATTAGCGTCTTCGCGCCGCAGCTCAACAAGCTCTACGCCGCCGAGGTCGTCCACGGCGCCGCCCAGGCTGCCGAGGTGCTGAATTACGACCTGGTGGTCATGATGCTGGGCGAGAGCACCGCCTCGGACCTGTCGGTGATGACCCGGATGTCGGTGGGCGCGTTACTGATTCAGCCCTCGCAGCAGCGGCTGTGGTGGCGCACCGATCTGCCGACGCACGTGGTCAGCGTAGACGGCCCCGGCGAGCGGCCCTTCACGGTGGACAACTTCGGTGGCGCCTGCCTGGCGACGCGCCACCTGATCGAACTGGGCCACACCCACATCGGCTTTATCAGCGGCCTGCTCGACGAGGACCGGGTATCGGGCGGCAACAAGCCGGGGCCGGTCCAGTACGACCGTGACGACGCCGACGAGCGGTTTCGGGGCTACCAGACCAGCATGGCACAGGCGGGCCTGGACATTCCACGCGGCTACGTCCAGCACGGCGACTACACCAAAGCCAGCGGTGAGGCGGCGGCCCGCAAACTCCTCGACCTGAAGACGCCGCCCACCGCCGTGTTCGTGTCCGGTGACGCGATGGCCCTGGGCGCCATGCACGTCGCCCAGGACCGGGGTCTGGAGGTGCCCGGCGACCTGTCAGTGGTGGGTTTCGACGACCTGCCCATCGCGGCGGCCTCGCGCCCAGGGCTGAGCACCGTGCGCCAGCCGCTGCGGCTGATGGGCGAGGCCGCCGTGAAGATGCTGGTGGCCTTGGCCGACGGCCACAACCCGCCGCTGCCCCCACCTTTTCTCACCGAACTGATCCGGCGCGAATCGGCGGCCCCGCCCAAAGACCACTGAGCCCGAAAGCCACTGACACACAAGCCACTGACCCACAAGTCGCTATCACGCCCCACCGCAGACGACCGGCAGTTGGCGTGCAGCCGCGTGAAGCCCAACAGTGCGCCGCCAGAGGACCTCTCCCCTGGCGGCGCACGACGTTGCTCCTTCGAGCAAATGTTTCCAAAGATCGAGGTTACACTGTCCTGGGCGGCCTCCAGGGGGCTCATACGGCCCTGCGTTTTATTCCTCAAACATCCGGAAAAACACTTCGGTGCTCGTCCATACCGCACAGCCCGTACTCTCTTCCACTCCCACTCTCGGTCCGGACGAATCGGTGACGGCTGAACTGATTCATCCGAGCCTGTCTCAGAGAGGGGCGACAGGTATCACGGGCAACGGGCGATCAGGGGTAGCTCACGACCGGACTGGGCCGGGTATTGTCTGCTGGCAGCGGGAAGGGCACCTGGGCGCCGACGTTGTTGATGACGTTCTCGATGGTGCCGACGTTGCCGAGCGAGACGGTGAAGACGCTGTGGAACTTGACATTGGGGGTGTTGGGCACCTCGAAACCGTGCGAGACCTTGACCGCCGGGTTCGTCTGGAAGAAGGAGTAGCTGCCCAGAGCCCAGGCTTCGTGCGTGGTCACGTTGTCGGCGACCAACGCGTGGCGGCATTGCCGTCGACGGCCAGGTCAGGGGTCGTGGCGACGTTCTCGGTCGAGCTGGCCGTGGCTGGCTTGTTCAGCGCCACATTCTCCGTCCCGCAGATGGTCGTGCCCGTGCCTGGTCCCGTGCCCGTGCCCGCCGTGCCGTAGACCAGCATGGAGGACAGCGAGTAGCCGTACCCGGTCGCGCATTTGACGCCCTGCATCCGCACGTACCGTCCGCTGCCGCTCACGTCGATGGTCTGGTTGCCGCCTGGTCCGGTGGTCGTCGTGTAGATGGGCGTCCAGCTCGCGCCGTCAAGGGAACTCTGAATCTCGAACGACTTGCCGTAGGCCGCCTCCCACTGCAACGTCACCTGGCACAGACTCTGCACGCTGCCCAGATCGACTTGCACCCACTGACTGTCGGCGCCGGGCACCGTGAAGGGGCTCGACCAGCGGGTCGTCAGGTTGTTGTCGAAGGCGGCGCTGGCCGGGGTGCCGCTGAACTCGTCCCCTGAGCTGAGCGCCGGGTGGTTGGCGGCCAGGTCGGTGGTCGCGCAGACGTTCGTCGCCTGGCTGCTCAGCAGCGGCGCGGTGGGCGAATTCAGGGCCGAATTCTGGCTACCACAGGCGCCGAGCAGCAGACTCAGGCCCATCAATGCGGCGCCGGTGAGCGGAAAACGGGACTTCAGTTGGGGCTCCAGATCATCTTGACCTCCGGGATTGGGGGGGAAATCCCCAGCATTGCGGGGCCGTCCCCTGTGGACGAGGTAGGACTGTGATCCAGCGGCGGTCCAGACGCCAGCAGGACGTTCAAGAACTGGAGCGTAAACTCTGAAACCGGAACAGGCACGGTCCGGTTGCTGCTCGTGAATTGTGTTGTTGGCTTCGGTGTGTGTAGGACTAAAATATAGGGGACGCAACTTAATCTAGCATCAGGTTACATTCTTATTTCCGTTGCCCTCCGGTGTAGCGCTCCCCGGAAGGCCCGGCCCGGCGATTTGGAGACGGCTGCCTTCAGCGGTGAGCCGGTGAGGCCCTTTCGCCCGGCCTGCCTGATGCCCGACCCCCGGCTAGCACTGTCGCCCGGCTAGCACTGTCGCCCGGCTGGCCCTGCGGCGGTGGCAATGCAGGCGAGCGGCCCGGCGTAGGTCGCCGAACCGCCCGCATGGACCCGACGCCAGGGGGTGAGCTTACGGCGCCGTGTTCACCGCCATCTCGAACAGCGAGTACCCCCAGGGGCTGCCGCGCAAGGTGCCCTGCATCCGCAGGTACTGGCCGCTGGCGCTGAGCGGAATGCGCACGGTGCCGCCCGTGCCGGTGGTCGTGCTGTATACCGGGGTCCAGGTCTGGCCGTCGTTTGACACCTGAAGCTCGAACGCCTTGCCGTAGGCGGCCTCCCACTGGAGGGTGACCTGACACAGCTTCTGGACGCTGCCGAGGTTGACCTGTATCCATTCCCGGTCACTGCGGGCGCTGCTCCAGCGGGTGCCCGCGTTGCCGTCGAAGGCCGCCGGAGCCAGCGTGGCGCCGTTCTCCGAGCTGGAGGCCTGGGCAGGCTTGCCGAGCGCCGCGTTGCCGGTCCCGCAAGCGGCGGCAGGCGGCGGCGTGGCGCTGCCCGCGAACGGCAGCGAGAGGTAATAGCGGCCCAACTCGGTGAGCTGCCCGGAGGCGCCCAGCAGGCTGGTGAAGTGCGAGTCGTTGTTCCAGCGTCCGGTGAACCAGGCGTAGCGCTGCACGTCGCTGCGGGCTTCGAGCGTCGCCACCATCTCGGCCATCTGGGCTTTTTGCTTGGCCACCGAGTCGATCTGGGCGCTGCCGTCGCCGGTATGCCAGTTGGTCAGCTCGGTGACCCAGAAGGGTTTGCCGTACTTGGTCAGGCGGTCGAGCTGGGCGCTCAGGCCGTAGTCGTACCAGTGAAACACCAGCGCGTCGATGCGGGGACTCTGCCCGGCGTGCTGGCTGCGGTAGGCGGCGTAGAAGGCGTCGAGCCAGACCACCGGGTCGGCGTAGCCGGGCAGCGTGCCCCAGTTCATGGCCGGGCCGACGAGCTGCACGCCGGTATCGGCGGCGACCTGCTCGTAGCGCGGCCAGAGCGCGGCAGCCTGGGCTGGAGACAGATTGGACTGGTCGGTCAGGTTCGGCTCGTTCATGACCAGCAGGTACTTCACCGCCGGATTGGCCCGCAGCCTGGCCTCGATGTCGGCGGTGTTGAAATTGCCGTTCCACAGCATCGGCAAAAAGTCCATGCTGTAGCGGGCCTGGTAATCGGCGGGCGCTCCCCCGTTCGGCGCACTCGACCAGTTGTACCACCAGCTCACACCGGGCGCCAGGGCGGCGAGATCGGCGGCGCTGGCCAGGTCGTAGGCGAGGCCCCGCTTGGGACTCTTGATCGGCACGGCGGCAGTCTGGACCAGGGGCGACACCTGTGAAGCCGAGGCCGTCGGAGCCGTGTCGCAGCTCATCAGCAGACCCACGCCCAGGGCCAGCCCCAGGAGGGGCAGCAGGGCAGTTCGGGCCATTCGGTTTACCGTATTGCGGGTCATGTGGGCACCTCGAAGCGAAAAGGACTGGGGGCGTTGAATTCTGGAGGGCCACAGCGGGGCTGCCCCGGTGCCAGGTCAGTGTCAGGGCCGTTCACCCAGAGCCTGACTTGCAAAAGCCCTGAATAGACGAAACCCGGCCTGCTGCACGGGTCGCAGCAGGCCGGAGAGGCGCAGATCAGGGGTAGCTGACCAGGGTGACGGGCGAGGTGTTGGTGTTGGGGGCCGGGGCCTGCGCTCCGGCGTTGTTGATGATGTGGTCGATGAAGCCCGCGTTGTTCAGCGAGACGGTCAGCAGATTGTGGAACTTGACGCCCGCCGCGCTCGGCACCTCGAAGCTGTGGTCGAGGTGAATCAGCGGGTTGACGTTGAAAAAGCAGTAGCTGCCCAGGCCCCAGCCCTCATGGCTGGTCACGCTGTCGGCGACCTTGTAGGCGGCGTAGCCGTTGGCTCCGGCGCGCCAGGTGGCGTTGTCGGGCACGTCGTAGGGCTTTTCGTTCTGGAAGAAGATGGTCTTGCCGCCCTGACCGTTCCAGAGCACTTCGTACTGCTGGTAGTGCTCGACGAACAGGCCGGTGGCCAGCACGTTGTTACCGTTGACGATCAGGCCGTTGGCCGCCGTGTTGATGGTCCAGCCGGTGGGCGAGTTGCCGTGGTCGGCCCGCCAGGCCCAGATGTGATCGACGATGGTGTTGTCGCTGTTCACGATCAGGCTGGTGGTGGACTTGCCCGCCACCGCGCCGCCGATGCGGAAAAACACGTCCTGCACGGTAATCGGGTTGGCCGCGTGGTTGTTATGACTTCCCGCCGTGCCCACCGTCAGCAGCGCCGGGGTATTGACCGTGCCCGCGTCGAAGAGGATGCCGGAGACGTTCACGCCGTCCACGTCGGCCACCTGAACGGCATTGACGCCGTTGTCGGGCACCAGGGTCGGAAAGCCCAGACCCGTGACCACGGTGTTGGCTCTGGTCACGTTGAGGGTTTGCGACAGGTGGTAGACGCCCGGCGTAAAGAACAGGTTCAGGCCCTGACCGAGCGCCGCATTGAGGGTCGCCGCGCTGTCGCTGGGCCTGGCGACGTAAAACTGGCTCATGGGAATGGAGTTGCCCGGCGTGTTGGGCCAGCTCACACCCACCGCGTTGGTCCGCAGGCTGGGCACGAAGACGCGGTATTTACCCGCCGAATCGAGGTACAGGTACGGCTTCTCACGCGAGGAGGGCGTGTTCGGCAGCACGGTGGCGGGCGGGCTGGGGAAGGTGGGG
Source organism: Deinococcus sp. (assembly GCF_025362455.1). Taxonomy (GTDB): domain Bacteria; phylum Deinococcota; class Deinococci; order Deinococcales; family Deinococcaceae; genus Deinococcus. The sequence continues at coordinate 6,728 of NZ_JANYGJ010000098.1, forward strand.
GCCGGAGCGCCCTGGACCCCGGAGAAGACCATATTCCAGACGCCGCCGTTCCAGCTCCCGATGCTGCTGTCGCGGGTGTAGAACTGCTGCTGCGAGCCGCTGCTCACGTTGCCATCGACCCGCAGGTCGCCCAGGTAGCCGCCGCTGGAGTAGCCCTGACCGTTGTCCTGGTTGCTGGGCGCCAGCGTCAGGTTGCCCTTGATGTGGACTCGCCTCAGCGGCGCGGCCTGCGAGACGGCCCAGCGGTTGGTGCCGTTCGCCGGGGTGATCGCCAGGTTCTCCGCCGATCTCCAGAAGTTCTGGGTGGCGTTTTTCTCGTCGCCCAGGTTCCAGCCGCTGTCCACGTTCAGGTCGGCATTGAGGTTGGTGTCGTCGGGGTTCAGGCCCAGTCCGGCGACGGTGGTGTAGAACCCCAGGTTGGCGAAAAAGCGCCCCGTATAGGTGCCCGGCTTGAACAAGAAGGTGTAGCGCTGGTCGCCGAACTGCGCCGTGGATTTCAGGAGCTGGGCGTTGAAGGCCGTATCCACCGCGCTCTGGATGGTCGTCGCTGGCGTGCTGGGGTCGAAGATCTTGACGTTGGGGCCGAAGTCGGGATTGTCGCTGGTGGGCAGGGTCACCGGAGGGTTCACGGGCGGGGGCGGGGGCGTCGTGGTGGCCCAGGGCGCCCCGAAATTCCACGAGGCGTCGGCGTTGAAACCGGCGTTGTTGCCGTTGGGGTCGAGCCAGATTTCGCCGCCCCGGTGACGCACGAAGCTGCCGGGGAAGTTCTTGGAGGCCAGCGACACGTTGCTGCTGCCGTCGAGCGAGGGCACCGGGCAGAAGGTGGCGTCGTTGCTGTACAGCGCGTCTGCACTAATCGGATCGATGCGCAGGCGTGAGTTGGCGTGACGCAGGTAGCTGCCCGCGACGTTGACCGCCTCGAACGACAGGCAGTTGGCGTCGGCCAGACCGGCCACGACCTTCCAGGTGGCGTCGGAGCGGGTCAGGGCGTCACTGGACGCGTTGACCGGCGAGGTGAACCCCAGGCTGTTCTGGTGGCGCAGCGAGCGGTCGGTGAAGCCGGGGGTGAGCACCCGCAGCGAGTAGGTGTTGCCCTTGGTGATGGCGGGCAGGGTGCCGCCGCCCGGAGGGGTGGTGACGTTGGTGCCGGTGTTGACGCTGAACTCGAACAGCGAGAAACCCGCCGCGATCGCACGGGTCAGGCCGAACATCCGCACGTACTGGCCGCGCCCGGTGACGCTCAGGGTCTGGGTGCCGCCCGCTCCAGTGGTCGTCGAGTAGATCGGGGTCCAGGTGGTCGCGTCGCCTGAGACCTCGATACGGAACGACTTGGCGTAGGCCGCCTCCCACTGCAAGGTCACGCCGCAGATGTCCTGCACGCTGCCGAGGTTGACGTAAATCCACTGGTTGTCCTGATAGGCGCTGCTCCAGCGGGTCGCGCCGTTGCCGTCGAAAGCCTGGCCGGACAGGTTGTTGTTGGTCTCGTTGCTCGACGACAGCGAGGCCTTGTTCAGCGCGGCGTTGGTGGTCGAGCAGGTCAGCGCCTGGGTGTCGAGCGGCGCGCCGACGGGCAGGTTCTGGGCGGTGTTGCAACTGCTGAGCAGGAGCAGCAGACCGGTCAGGGGAAGGGCAATTTTTTGCATCTGAACCTCAGTGTGGAGTGCCGCGCCGGGTTGGAGCGCAACAAGTGAAGTAAAACGCCGGTTACTAGGGCTCATAGCGGTCACTAGGGCTCATAGGCGGACCGGCGAAGCGGAACCTGGTCTGTGCGCGGCGCTGCGGCGGCTCACACAACAACGACCGAGACCAGATTGGTGGCCAGCCAGCCAGGCGGCAGTGGATGAAATTAGGTTAATGGGCTCTCATAGAGAATCACATTCCCAACCGCTGTTGGCCCTGGAAATTTCTAACTGTCTAGACAACATCGGTATCTGGGCGCCGAAGTCCGTGCTGTTCAGATCGGGCCTCAGCGGGCTGCCAGCGCGGGCGCCAGGCTCGGTTCAGGGACAGTCGGGTCTGGAACAGTCGGGTCCGGAACAGTCGGGGGCCGCCGAAGCTGCGGCGTGCCGGTCCGTTGCCGAATGAAACGCCGAGTGGAACATCGTGTTTGCCCGGCGCGTGACCTGACTGCCCGTTCACCGCCCTGTCAGACAGGTGTAAGGCCGCTTACGTCTACACTGACCGGGCCGATGGCCACGCCGACTCCCCGCCTCACCTCCACGCTGATCTTCGGCCTGCTGGTCGTGTACACGGCTGGCTACTTCGGCTGGAGCGCCCTGGCCCGTCCGGGGGCCGAGGTGCAGCGGCTGATCGGCGACTGGGGGCTGCTGCCCGCCTTCGGCCTCAGCGCCGCGCTGGCGTTTCGGGCCGCACTCCAGCCAGATGCGGCGCGGATCTGGAGCTGGCTGGGCGCCGGGCTCATGAGCTGGGGCCTGGGCTACACGGTTTTTCTGATCTATGACCAGGTGCTGCACACAGACGCCTTTCCGTCGCTGGCCGACGTCGGGTACCTGGGCGCCATTCCGCTGTTTGGGGCCGGGCTGCTGCAACTGCGCCGGGAAAAGGCCGGGCGGCTCCAGACGCTGAGCCTGGTGATCGACGTGCTGCTGGTCAGCGCCATGCTGGGCGACCTGATCTGGGTCACCTCGGTTCGGGGCCTACTCGACAGCTATCCCGGCCAGATGCTGCGCAGAGACGTGGCGCTGGCCTATCCGCTGGGCGACCTGCTGCTGTGCGCCGTGACGCTGAACCTGGCGCTGCGGCGAAGCTCCGAACTCGCCCGGCGCGACACGCTGCTGCTGGCCGCCGGAATGCTGGCGTTTCTGGCCACCGACCTGGCCTACGCCTATGAGCAGGGCAGCGGCACTTATCAGATCGGCGGCCTGACCGACAGCGGCTGGGCGCTGGCCGCGACGTTTCTGGGCTGGGCCGCCTACCGCCACCAGGGCGGCCAGGGCAAGGCCCGGCGGCGGCGCGGCGAGCAGGTGCGCGGCGAGCAGTGGGCGCCGCTGCTGCCGCACTACGCGGTGCTGATTGTTTTCGCCGCCTACGTCTGGCGCTCCCTGCGCGAGATGATAACGACCGACCTCGGCCCGCTCGACCCGGTGCAGCGCACGCTGATGATCGTGGCGGTCAGTCTGTTCATGCTGCGCCAGGTGCTGGCCCTGACCGAAAACCAGGTGCTGAACTTACGACTAACCCACCGCGCCGAGCACGATCCGCTGACCGGGGCGCGCAACCGCAGCGACCTGGACGGCCTGCTCCAGCGGCTTATCGACGGCTCGGTCAGCCGCAACCGGCTCCTGGCGGTGCTGTTTATCGACCTGGACCGCATGAAGCAGATCAACGACACCTTCGGGCATCCGGTGGGCGACCTGGTGCTGCGCGAGGTGGCCCGGCGGCTGGGCGGCGAACTGCGGCCCGCCGACGAACTGGCCCGCTACGGCGGCGACGAATTCGTGGTCATCATGCCCGACCTGGAAAGCGTCAGCGCGGCGGCCCGGATGGCCCAGGTCTTGCTTGACGCCCTGGCCCGCCCGTTCCAGATCGGCCCGGAGACCCTGAGCCTGACCGCCAGCATCGGGGTGGCGCTGTGCCCCTCGGATCACGGCCTGGCGGCGGGCGCCCTGGCCTACGCCGACACCGCCATGTACCAGGCCAAGCAGGCGGGCAAAAACACCTGGCGCTTTTACAGTCCGGCGCTGGGCCGCCTGCACGCCCCCCAGACCCAGCTCGAAGGGCTGCTGCGCGGCGCCCTGGAGCGCGGGGAATTCTCGCTGCACTTTCAGCCGCTGCGGGTGCTGGCCACACATCAGACCGACAGCTTCGAGGCGCTGCTGCGCTGGACCTCGCCGGTCATCGGCCCGGTCTCGCCCGCCGAGTTCATTCCGGTGGCCGAAGCCCGCGAGATGATGGGCGGCATCGGACGCTGGGTGCTGCGCCGCGCCCTGGACGCGGCCCGGCGCTGGCAGGGCGAGCTGCCGGGCGTCGGCGTGGCGGTCAACGTCTCGGCCACCAGTTTCGGCGCCCCGGATTTCGTGCCGGACGTGCGGGCTGCCCTGGCCGAGTTCGGTTTCGAGCCCAGCTTGCTGACGCTGGAGATCACCGAGAGCGCCGTGCTCGGCAACGTGGCCCAGGCCCGCGCCACCCTGACCGAGTTGCGCACTCTGGGCGTGCGCATCGCCCTGGACGACTTCGGCACCGGCTATTCCAGCCTGGGACAGCTCCGCGCCCTGCCGGTGGACATCCTGAAAATTGACCGGGTGTTCGTGCAGGAGATGCAGCAGCAGGGCGCCGCCTTCGTGCGGGCCATCGTCACGCTGGGCCACAGCCTGGGCCTGGCGGTGGTCGCCGAGGGCATCGAGAGCGCCGACGTCGCCGAGGCGCTGCGCGTGCTGGGCTGCGACGTGGGCCAGGGGTATTGTTTCGCCCGCCCGATGGCCTATGAGGCGGCGGCGGCGGCGGTGGCGGCGGCGGCGGTGGCGGCGGTGGCAGTGGCGGTGAGCGCCGCGCCGTCGGGGCTCGGTGAGACGGTGACTGTTCAGCAGGACAGCGGGAACGCGCCTTAGCTGGTATGGGAAACAGGTGCGCGTCTAGAGCAGATGTCATAAAAAGGGTCTTTTTATGACCGAGCGGAGCGAGTAGTGTTAACTGAGCAGGACGCAGAATGGAGGCGCGGGGAGGCTGTTTTCCCCGTGGCGTAATTCGGAGTACTGCTCTCAGCTCAGCTCAGCAGCCCGCCCAGGCGCCGCCTTACCGGGAATCTGGCCCGCTGCACGTCCAGCGCCAGGCTTTCGAGCAGCGCCTGCACCTCCTTCGCCTCGCGGACGATGGCGCCGCTGAGTTCGCTGATCTGCGAGTCGCGCTCCTGCTCCCACCAGCCCAGCACCCGCTCGTTGAGCTTGGCGTGGCGCGGCGAACTGATGTCTCTGGGCGGGCGAATGCGCTCGCGGGCCTCCTCCAGCCAGGCAGGCAGGTCGGCGGCGCGGGCGACCTCCTGCAAAGCGCCGCTGGAGCGGAGCTGCGCCACCCGGCCAGAGAGCCGCTCGGCTTCGAGCTGCTCGAAGGCGCGGTTGCGGCCCTGAACGAGCGCGGCGCCCACCGCCATGCCCACCAGCGCCACCGTGAAGGCCAGCAGCGACCAGTGCTGCGGCGTGACCGGGACGCCGGAATCGGGGGCGCTGAGGTCTTGCAAGGTGCTGCTCTGGGCGGCGTTGGCGGCGAGCTGCTGGGTCACACGCAGAATGCCGTCCCAGTTGAGGTAGCCTTCCACACTCAGGTACAGCACGCTGACGGCCAGCATCGCCAGCACCCGCCCGATCACGACCCGTTTGGACCCGCCCGAACCGACTGGACTCAGCCGCGTGCGGTAGGCCAGTTCTTCGAGCAGCCACAACAGCAGCACGCTGAACATCACCCCGGCGCTGAGCGCGATGACGGTCAGGTACAGGCGGCTGTCGGGGTTGAACAGCAGATTGATACTGACGCCGCTGAGCAGTCCCACGAAAAACTTGCTGGCCACCGCGAAGAAGTTGAAGGCCCAGCCCGAAAAAGTCTTGCGCGGCTCCGGGCGGTAGGGCGTTCCCTCGGCGGCCAGGCTGGCCAGCGCCGAGTTCATATACACCGCGTCGGCGTCCGGCAAATGCGGGCTGTGGCCCTGCTTTATCAGGGCGTCGAAGCGCTGCTGGGTGGCCTGCTCGATGGCCTCGGTGGCCTGGCGGTAGGCCCGCTCGCTGGCGCTGCTCGAATCGTTCATGAAGCGCAGGTACTCGTCTTGCCGCGACCAGGAATCACGCACGCCCACGCCGGTCTCGGCCAGGGCGCGGGTCAGGGCCGCCTGGGTGACGCCGTAGTTGACCTCGTACTGGGTCAGGCGCAGCTCCAGGCCCCGTGAGCGGCGGGTCAGCTCGGCGCGGGTGGCCTCGTCGCCGAGCTGCATCAAATCGCGCCTGACTTCACCCAGGTAAGCGCTTAGCGTCTGCGGCGCCAGCACCGGCATGAACTGCTCGGCGGTGATCGGCGCGGGCGCGGGCAGGTCCGGCAGGTGCGCCGCCTCGGAGGGAATGGTGGTCGGCGAGGCGGACTCGAAGACCATGTTCAGCGGCCCGTAAGGCGGAATGGGCGCGGCAGGTTGAGTGCTCTGAGGCGGCATCAGGTCCACGTTCCCCAGCTCGACGGGTTCCAGCTCGACGGGTTCCAGCTCGACTGGATCAACACTGGTCACTGGGGTGCGAATATCGTCTTGCACGTCGCCTGGCTCATTCACAAGGCTCTCCCCTGGCACGTTCGGTAGTGAAACAGTCATCGGCGAATCGCCTTCACGGCGGCGGCGAAACTCGGATAGACGTTGTTGAGGTCGTAGGCTCCGGCCAGGATCACGCGGGCGTCCAATGCAGTTTTGCCCAGCGCGGCGGTAAAGCCGTCACGGACGCTGCTGCCGCTGCTCCCGCTGCCACTGCCGCCGCTGCCACTCGGCTCCGGGCTGAGTCCGGCGATGAACACACAGGCGGTGCCCTTGCCCAGCAGCTTGCCGAACACGCCGCCCAGTCCGGCCCGGCCCGGATCGTCGATGAGGGCGCCGTCGGTGAAGTAGACGACGACGGCGGGAACGGTGGGCGTGCGGGACACTGCCGCCTGGGCCGCCGCGAATCCGGCGGTGATGGCGCTACCTTTGCCCTGGCAGGGCGCCGTCAGGGCCGCCGAGTAGCGCAGAATATCGGCTCTGTTCATCCGCTCGCCGCCGGGGGCCTGGTACTTGAAGTCGGCGATGGTCCTGACGCCGCTGCACACCTGAAGCAGCGTCACGCTGTCGCCGCTGCGGAGCTGGCTGAGCAGCACGTTCTGGGCGATCAGCCGGGCCTGGGCGGCGTACTGGAAGGCCGGATTCTTGCTGCTGCCGGTCATGTCCAGCGCCACGATCAGGTGCAGCGGCGGCGAACTGAAGCCCAGCACCGACTGAGCCGAGGCCGTCCCGATGAACACTGACATCAACAGGCTGGAGAGGAACATCAAGGCGGTGGGTCTGGGCATAGGGCGGATTCTCCTGTGGATCACGGCGAGCCTGGTGAGACCTGACTGTTTGGGGTCTGGCTGGTTGAGGTCTGGTTGGTTGAGGTCTGGTTGGTTGGGGTCTGGTTGGTTGGGGTCTGGCTGGACGGTGCATCGACCGGCGAACCGGGGACGGGATTGCGGAGCGTCACACCCGGCGCGGGCACGGCGGCGCCGCCGACCCGGATCAGGCCGGGCGGCAGCGGCAGGCTGGTCCTCGAATGTCCCAGTGTGCGTAGAAACCCGATTTCACGGCAGGCGGCCTGGTGACGGTAGAGGTCGGTGGGCACGGCACTGACACCCGCCGGGTCGCCCAGCCAGACGCCCATGGCGTAGTCGGGCGTGACTCCGGCGCACCAGGTATCCCGCACGTCGTCGCTGGTGCCGGACTTGGCGCCCAGTTCCACGGCGCTGCCGAGCAGGCCAGCGAAGACACCGGGCCGCAGGAACTTGACGTGCGAGGCGCCCCCAGACACCGCGCCCAGCAGCAAGTCGTAGGTCTCAAAGGCCACGCCCTCGTCCCACAGCCGGGTGCAACTCGCCTCCGGCAGCGGCAGGCGGCGCCCGGAGAGGTCGTAGGCGGCGGCGATCAGATGCGGGCGGCAGCGCACGCCACCCGACGCGAAAGAGCTGTACGCCGAGGCCACCGCCAGCGGCGAGGCCCGCCAGGTGCCCAGCGCCGGGCTGGAGCGGTTGCCCTCGTCGGGCTGGTAGTCCACGGCTCTGAGCACGGCGGCCAGCGCGTCGGCACGCGGCAGGCCGACCTGCACCGCCACGGTGTTGAGCGAGCGCATGTTGGCCTCGCGGACGCTCACGGCGCGGTTCAGGAAGGTGCCGGTGTTGTTGCCGACCGTCTGGCCGTAGTAGCTGGTGGGCTCGTCGCGCAGGCTGCTGAGTTGCGTCAGCGCCCCGGTTCCCTGGCCGAAAGCGGCGGCGTAGAGCAGCGGCTTGACGGTGCTGGCCACACTTCGCCGGGCGGTGGTAGCCCACTGGCGCCCCGGATCGCTGCTGGGCTCTCCCCCGCTGCTGCTGGCCAGCGCGATGATCTCGCCGCCCTGGTTCACCACGGCGGCGCCCTCGGCGGTGGCAGCGCTGCCCGCGCCGGTACGGGCCAGCCGGGCGCTCAGTTCACGCTGCGCCCCGGCGTCCACGGTCAGCGCGACGGTGGCGACCCGCGCCGGGGACAGGCCGCCTGCACGCAACTCGCGCTTGACGACCGACTGCAAACTCCAGGCCGGATCGGGGGCGCTGCGAAAATCCGGGTTGCGGCTGGCCCGCGCCACGCTCAGGTCGGGGCCGCTCCCGGCGTACTCGACGCGCCACAGCGACGGCTGGATGGGTTCGGAGACGGCGGCCAGGTACTCGCCCTCCGAGATCAGGTCGTGTGTTTTCAGGATGCGCAGGGTGAGCAACTGCTGCGCCCGCGTGGCCCGGAACTGCTCGGTGGCGTCTTCGGGTGGGGTCTGCTCGGTCACCAGGTAGCTGCTGGGGCGCGGCAACAGACCCACCAGGTAGGCGCTCTGGGCCAGGCTCAGGTCGCTCGCCCGGACCCCGAAGATGATCCGGGCGGCGTCGTGGATGCCCCGGCGCTGGCCGATGCCCAGCCAGGGCAGGCTGTTGACGCTCATTTCCAGCACCTCGGACTTGCTGTAGCGCAGGCTCAGCAGCGGAGAGAGCACGTACTCGCTCGCCTTGCGCAGCAGCCCGGCCAGGTCGCGCTCCAGCCCGCTGCGGTTGGTGTCGTAATCGAAATGCCCGGCCAGCACGTCGTTTTTCAGGAGCTGCATGGTGATGGTGCTGCCGCCAGCCCGGCTGAGCAGCGAGCCCGGAATCCGCCCTGGGTCAATGCCGGGGTGCTGGAAGTAGCGCACGTCCTCTTTGGCCAGGTAAGCCAGCAAAAACCCCGGCGACACCTGCGAGAGCGGCAGCGCCAGTGTTTCGCGGCAGCGCACCGGGTTGCTGACGGTCTGCTGGCCGGGCCTGGCGATGTCGTCGCAGTGGTCGATGACGCCCAGATCCTGCCCGCTGCGGTCCTGCACCCGGATCGGCGAGATGGTGTTCTGAAGGTTCCAGGCGCGGCCCATCGAGCCGGTGAACACGGCGCCTGAGAGCCCGGTGAGCAGCGTCAGCAGCACCAGGGCGCCCAGTGCCGCAAACGTCAGCCGCAGTGCTCGCCACAGCGGATGCAGGGGCCGGGGCGAGTCCAGTCCGGCCAGCAGCGAGCCCGGCGATGGGGAGCGGGTCAACGGCCCAGGCCCGAAATCGCCTGGCCCACCGCCGCGAACTGCGCCTCGCGGGTGAGCTGGTTGTGCAGCGCCGCGCCGCCGATCAGCAGCGTGACGATCAGGCCCAGCGCCGCCAGTGCGTCGACCGCCCGGCCACCCCACAGCGTCGTCGGTGTTCGAGCTGGCCGCGTGCGGCGCGGCCCAGGGCGCCTCGAGCGTCCACCAGGGCGACGGAGCTCATCGGGCTTACCGGGACGGAGCCCGTCGAAGGGGCCACTGGAATAGGGCCGGGGCTTGTGGACGAACCGCATAGGCCCAGTCTAGAGCGGCGATTCTGAGATTTCCGTCAACCTTTGGGATGAGGCGGGCTTTGGGATGAGGTGGGGTCGGACGAGGGTGGGTAAGACCGAGACGGTGCGTATTTGCTGATGGGACTCATTTGCTGATCGGATAGAAATACGCGCTGAAACCCGACAACGGATTGACCGCGTGCCCCTCCACCCAGACCTGCTCGGCGGTGAAGTGCTGCGGCTGGTAAATGGGCACCCCAACTCGCAGCGGCGTCAACTAGAGCAGATGTCATAAAAAGGGTCTTTTTATGACCGAGCGGAGCGAGTAGTTTTAACTGAGCAGGACGCAGAATGGAGGCGCGGGGAGGCTGTTTTCCCCGTGGCGTAATTCGGAGTACTGCTCTAGTACATTGATTCTGAATTTATGATATCCTAAGTGATGCCAAGACGAAAGCAGATTCACCCAGTTGAATTGACCCTGGAACAGCAGCACATTCTCGAAGAGCTTACCAGTAAGGGCGCTATTCAGGTTCGTGTC
>NZ_JANYGJ010000116.1 GCF_025362455.1 Deinococcus sp.
GCGGCTCACGCGCGGGTTCATCTCGATCACGATCACGCGCCCGTTGTCCGGGTTCACCGCGAACTGGATGTTGCTGCCGCCCGTCGCCACCCCGATTTCTCTGATGATCGCCAGCGACATGTCGCGCAGCCGCTGATATTCCACGTCGCTGAGCGTCTGGGCGGGTGCCACCGTGATGCTGTCGCCGGTATGCACGCCCATCGGGTCGAAGTTCTCGATGCCCGTGATGATAATCACCGTGTCGGCGGTATCGCGCATCACCTCCAGCTCGTATTCCTTCCAGCCCAGGATGGATTCTTCCAGCAGCACGCTCGTCACCGGGCTGTCGCGCAGGCCGCCCGCCGTGATGTCCAGAAAGTCCTCGTAGCTGTGCGCGATGCCGCCGCCCGTGCCGCCGAGCGTGAAGCTGGGCCGGATCACCACGGGCAGGCCGAGTTCCTTCTGGTATTCAATGGCCTCGTCCAGACTGTGGACCATCTTGCCTTTGGCCGTCTCGATGCCGATCTTGGTCATGGCCGCCTGGAACAGCTCGCGGTCCTCGCCTTTGCGGATGGCCTCCACGCCCGCGCCGATCAGCTCGACGCCGTATTTCTCTAAAACTCCCCGCTCGTGCAGCTCCATCGCCAGGTTCAGCGCGGTCTGACCGCCCAGGGTGGGCAGCAGGGCGTCGGGCTTCTCTAAGGCGATCACCTTCTCCACGAATTCAGGCGTCAGCGGCTCTAAGTAGGTGGCGTCCGATAAGTCCGGGTCGGTCATGATGGTCGCCGGGTTGCTGTTGACCAGCACCACGCGGTAGCCCTCCGCCTTGAGGGCCTTGAGAGCCTGCGTGCCGCTGTAATCGAACTCGGCAGCCTGCCCGATCTGAATAGGACCGCTGCCGAGGATCAGGATGGTGTGTAAGTCAGTGCGCTTGGGCATTTCAAAAAGTGAGTATGTCACGAATGCTGAGGGGAGGGGTGAGGGGCTTGTATGGTTATGCAGGGTGGGGGAGCTGGTTCAGTCGGCGCCGATCATGTCGATGAGGTAGGGTTGCCGGTCACCGGCTTGTGCGTCCGACTCATTTTTGCCAGCTTGCGAGTGGTTGGAGTAGGTTGCCCAATCTGGCTGATACGCTTCGGCCTGGTCACCCCAGGCGGTCCACCCTGGCCGCGTGCCACGGGCGAACATCTCCAGATACGGACCAGGACTACATGATTCGACCAGTTCGTACATCTCGTCGGGTTTGCGTGAGTGCTCCCGTTTCTGGGTCCGTAAGATGTTCACCTGTCGTCGTCCGGCGGCCAGGGTACGAGCATTTTTACCTTTCACTCCAAATAAGATCAGTTCAGTCGTATTACGAAAATAAAAGCCCACGCCGCGTCCATCCGGCCCGCCGTCTTTGCGGACCTTGTGCCAGACCAGATTGGTCTTGTATTCAAATCCCCAGGCGTGCAATACCTCAATGCCTTCGATCAGCAGGGCATTGGGCACCCAGAGGTACAGGTGAGCCGTTTCGGCGGTGACCTGCGCGACGGGAAGGGCCTTGATTTCGTCGAGGTGGAGTGTGCTGTAGCGGGCCAGACGGTGATGTTCGGGGGCCATCTTGCCGGTACGGTTCTGGAACTGCCAGGGTGGGTCGGCCAACACGGTCCTGAAAGCCGTCTCACCGCAGCGGGCCAGGAAATCCTCGGCTGGTGACAGGTCGAATGATGGTGCATCAGTCATGGTCCACCTCCGCCAGGTCGGCCAAATATGAACCGAGATCCACGATCACGGCGGGGCGGATACCGATAGCTAGAATGGGACACGATCCGTTCCTGCCCGCCTCCAGTCGGTACAGCAATTTTCCCATCCAGGTCGTGCTCGCGCCGTACTTGGAGCGGATCGGCTTGCCCCGGTCATCGTTGCCCAGTTGTGCGAAAATCGGTGTCAGCTCAGCGCTACGGGTGAGCAGTACGCCCGCACTGATCACACCGGTTTGTGCAAAGGCGCTCATGGCATACAGGTCGCGGTCAAAGGTCTGGTCCTTCGCTGTTCCATTCCATGTCGAAAGCCACGCGGTTTTTAACATAGTCGATGTTGTGGCCGTCAATGAAGTTGGGCAACGTATAAGCATCTTCCGTCTGCTCGTCTTTCGCCTTGCCGGTCCGGGCCATCCGGCGCACCAGCAGGTCTCCTTGTACTCTTGTCTCCTTCCAGCCCAGTGGACGGAGCAAATCACTCATTTTTTTCGGAATGTCCGACTCGTTGCCGCCGGGTTTGCGAATATCAGCGACGGTGATCTGAAAGTCCCTAAGTGCGGTTAATAGTTCACCAAATTCCAGCTTGCAGGTCGTGCTCAGGATTTCGGCGGCATGACGGAAACTGTAGACTTCGTACCGTCCCAGAAGCTCGGCGGGAACGTAATCGGCCAGCTCCTCGTTTTTGAGCACATGCACATTGGCAAGCCGTTTTTTGACTGCCGAATCTTCCTCAAGGATGGCATCGGTCAGTCGATTGTAATCAGTCACAGAACAGTGCTCCAGGCGGCCATACGTCTAGTCTACCTAAACCCCGTTGTGTGTGGGCTTCAGGTGTGAGCTCCCGCCCTCATTTCAGCCGTTCCCTGGCGATGCGCCTTCCAGATCGCGGCAATGGGTACGCGCCCAGCATTAAAAAGCGACCAGCCTCCCCCTCGCTGGTCACCTTCACACTCCTTCGCTCACTTACACGCTGAGCTTTTCAACCTGTACCAGCGCAAATCGTCCATCATGGTGCGCTCGCCGTCGAAGCTGACGCTCGAAGCTTTGGCGGCCTGGCTGCCCTTCCTGGTGAGCATCAGCGCAAAGCTGGCGCTGCTGGCCTTACCGATGGCCCAGGTGCCTGTTTCGCGGCCCGCACTCTTGATGCCCATGGCGTTGTCCTCGGTGCTGCGGATGTAGGAGCCGTCCGAGCACAGGTGCAGCGCCTGCTTGGAGCTGACTTCGGGCATACCCATCTCGCCCATGCCCGGCAAGGTGACCTTGACGCCTGCGGCCACGGTCGTCTCGCCGCTGCGAACGCCGCCCGCGCCCACGCTGTCAACGGTGCTGAGCATCTTGCCCTTGAGCAAATTGAAATACGTCTGCTGCTGGGGCGTCATCTTGGCGCTCACGGAACCGGCGGCCAGCACCAGGAGGATCAGCGTCATGTTTTTCATTAACCTACCTTACGGTCATTTCGGCGGCGCTGGATGTGAAGGTCACTCAGATTCGCACAGTCGTGCGGGTCGTGCGGCGCAGGCACGCTGCCGACCATTCAGAAAGAAGCCGACCATTCAGAAAGAATAAGTGACTCGATCAGGTTTTCTAAGCGCAAGTTTGGGGACCGTTAACTTATACTTCCCACATGAAGACCAAGACTTTGCTCAGCCTGACCGCCCTCGCCCTCTGCGCCTCCTCTGCCTCGGCTGCCAGTTACGTCGGCGGCTCCGTCGGCTCCGGCCTGACCGCCCATTACCAGTACGACACCGCCAAAGACGCGGCGCTGCGCTTCGGGCTCAATCTGACGGCGGTGGGGTTTAACTTCAACACCCTCACGCTGGGCGTCGGCGCCGACTACCTCAAGAACTTCGGCTCAGTGGCCGGGCTCAACGACCTCAATCCCTACTACGGCTTCGGGCTGGACGCGGGCCTGGGCCTGGGCGGAGTCAACTACGTCGCGCTGTATCCGCACGGTCTGGTGGGCGCCAAATACAACCTGGCCGCCTCGCCGATCAGTATTTTCGGCGAACTCAACGCTGGTCCAGCCTTCGCGGTCGGCAGCACACTCGGCGTCAATGTCCGGGCCTTCAGTTTCGGCATCGGCGCCCGTCTGGGTCTGAACTATAAGCTGAATTGAGCTGTTGCCGAACTCAAGCTCGCTCGCGCCCCCGCCTGCCCGGTGGGGGTTGTTGCTTTTCGCCGAATCTGCGGCAGACTGACGGGCGTGCCCACCCTTCACCCGCGCACCGCCCTGTCTGCCGAGAGTGTCTTTGCCCGCATCAGTCGCCTGGCCGCCCAGCACGGCGCGGTCAATCTGGGCCAGGGCTTTCCGAGCGGTGCGCCGCCCGCCTTTTTGCTGGAGGCCGCCCGGCAGGCGGTGGGCACCCAGGACCAGTACACCGCGCCGATTGGGCTGAGTTCGCTGCGCGAGGCGGTGGGCCACAGCCTGGGCGCCGACCCTACCGACGTGCTGATTACCTGCGGCGCCACCGAGGCGATGCTGGTGCTGGCCCAGTCGCTCTACGGTCCGCGTGCCGGAGACGAGCGCGACGAGGTGATCGCCTTCGAGCCGGTCTTCGACATCTACGCGCCGCAGGCCGAGCTGGCCGGGGCGAGGTTCGTGGGTGCGGCGCTGCGGCTGGATCAGGGCGGCTGGAGCCTGGATCTGGAGGCGCTGCGCAGTGCCATCACGCCGCGCACGCGGGCGATCATCGTCAACACGCCGCACAATCCTACCGGGCTCATTCTCACCGCCTTCGAGCTGGGTTGGGTCGCCGAGCTGGCCCGCCAGCATGACCTGTGGCTCATCGCCGACGAGGTATACGACGAGCTGTACTATGAGCGGCATGGCACGCATTCGCCCCCCGCGCCGCTGCGGAGCCTGGCCCCGGAGCGCACCTTTACGGTGGGCAGCGCGGGCAAGCGCCTGGACGCCACCGGCTGGCGCGTCGGCTGGATACTGACCCCGCCCGGCCTGGCGCCCAGCGTGGCGGGGCTGCACCAGTGGACGACCTTCTGCGCCCCGGCCCCGCTTCAGGCGGCGGTGGCCCAGGCGCTGGTGGCGGCGGCTGGCAACGGCTTTTACGATGAACTGCGCCGGAGCTACGGCGCCCGGATGCGGCGGCTGGCCTCCGGACTGAGTGAGCTGGGCTTCGGGGTCTTCCGGCCTGCGGGCACCTACTTCCTGACCGCCCGGCTGCCCGGCATGGACGGCGAACGCCTGCTCACGGAGGGCGGCGTGGCGACCATTCCGCTGAGCGCCTTTTACCGGACCTGCCCAGCCCCGGCGGGCGTGCTGCGCTTCGCCTTTTGCAAATCGGAGGCCGAGATCGAGGAAGCGCTGCGGCGGCTGGAGGCGTATCTGGGTGCTACTTGACGGTCAGATCACCCATCGACTTGTCCACCGTCAGTCTGACCTTGTAGGGCGCCGAGTCGTAGTTCGCACTCTGGTAGGTGCCCTGCACGGACAGGCCCTCGGCCACCGTCTTGCCGCCGATCATCAACGTACCGCTGGCGTAGCGCCGGGCTTCCACGCTGATGCCCACGTTGGCCGGAAGCCGAATGCTGATATTGCCCGACGTCTGCCTCAGCGTAAAACTCAGGTTGCCCGCAGGCAGCATCACGTCGAGGTCGCCCATGTTCTGAACGATGTTCAACGTCGTGAGCTTGAGGGTCCGCAGGTCCAGGCTGGCGTCGCCACTGGTCCGCTCCAGCATCAGGCTGATCGGCAGCTCAGCGCTCAGGCTCAGCGCTCAGGCTCAGCGCCCAGTCGCCCGACACCTTCGAGGCGCCGATATACGCCACGCCGTTTTTGACTAGGGGGTTGCGCGCACCCATGACCGGCGAGGTCTTGTCGCTGGGGCTCAGTGTCAATTCACCCATGCTCTGCTTGAGGGTGATGTTCACGCTGGTGTACGTCGGCGCGGCGGTCTGTGCCAGGGCAGCGGGACTCAGACACAGCAGGGTCGGGCACAGCAGGGGCCAGCAGTCGGGCGGGGCGGGTCTTGGGCATGGTCACGTCCTTGCAGGGAAGCGGATGGCCGGGAGACGTTGAGTGACCTGGTTGAGTGATCTGGAGGTTATCAGGCGGCCTGGCAGTGGTGGTCAGCACCTGATGATGGCGGAGGTGACGGCGAACCAGACGAGCGGACCTCTTGCATAGCTATGCGCGACCGGCGTATAACCATACACAGAAGATGACGACCCCGACCACCCGACGCTGAAGGCCCGGCCCTCTGTTCGACGTGTTTTTTCCGTGGAGAGGCCGGGTGCGCCGCGCCGGGTGCTCTGCTGTCTCGCCCCGAATTCATAGCGTCCCGGCTTACCTCACTCCGGCTGCCCCCACTCTGGGAGAATACCGACATGACTCAACCCGACCCTGCTCAACCCGACTCCACTCAACCCCGCCCCAAAATCGTGCTGGCCTACTCCGGCGGGCTCGATACCAGCATCATCCTCAAGTGGCTTCAGACCGAGCGGCACTACGACGTGGTGTGTTTCACCGCCGATCTGGGCCAGGGCGACGAGGTGGAGGAGGCCCGCCTCAAGGCGCTCAGTACCGGCGCCGTGGCCGCCTACGCCCTGGATCTGCGCGAGGAGTTCGTGCGCGACTACGTGTTCCCGATGTTCCGCTCCGCCGCGCTGTACGAGGGCTATTACCTGCTGGGTACCTCGATTGCCCGGCCACTCATCGCCAAAAAGATGGTCGAAATCGCCCAGAAGGAAGGCGCAGTGGCCGTCTCACACGGCGCCACCGGCAAGGGCAACGATCAGGTCCGTTTCGAGATGACGGCCTACGCCCTCCAGCCCGACATCGTGACGGTGGCGCCCTGGCGCGACTGGGCGTTCCAGGGCCGCGCCGACCTCGAAGCCTTCGCGCTGGAGCACGGCATCCCGGTGCCCACCACCGAGAAAGACCCCTGGAGCACCGACGCCAACCTGCTGCACATCAGCTATGAGGGCGGCGTCCTCGAAGACCCCTGGACCGAGCCGCCCGCCCACATGTTCAAGCTGACCGTGGACCCTCAGTTGGCGCCGAGTGAGCCCGAATACGTCGAGATCGAGTTCGAGGCGGGCGATCCGGTTCGCATCGACGGCCAGAAGCTCTCACCTGCCGCGCTGCTCACAAAGGCCAACGAGCTGGCGGGCAAGCACGGCGTGGGCCGCCTGGACCTGGTGGAAAACCGTTTCGTGGGTATGAAGTCGCGCGGCGTCTACGAGACCCCCGGCGGCACCCTGCTCTATCAGGCCCGCCGCGCCGTCGAGAGCCTGACGCTGGACCGCGAGGTGCTGCACCAGCGCGACGCTCTGGCGCCCAAATACGCCGAACTGGTCTACAACGGCTTCTGGTTCGCCCCGGAGCGCGAGGCCCTCCAGGTCTACTTCGACCACGTGGCCCGGAGCGTCACCGGCACGGCGCGCATCAAGCTGTACAGGGGCAACGCGACGGTGGTGGGGCGCAAGGCTCCGGCCAGCTTGTACGACAAGGATCTGGTGTCGTTCGAGGCGGGCGGCGATTACAACCAGCACGACGCTGGGGCCTTCATCAAGCTGAACTCGCTGCGGATGCGGGTGCAGGCGCGGGTGGCGGCGAGGGCGAAAGAGCCGCTGGAGTCGGTCCGCTCATGACCGGTTCACTCCTCAGGTTGCTCGACGTGGTGCAGGCCGCTCTGCCGCGCCTGCGGGCCATCAATGAAACCCAGGCCGCCCGGCAACCCGACCCGGCAATCTGGAGCGCCAAGCAGATTCTGGGCCACCTGATCGACTCCGGCGCCAACAACCACGCCCGTTTCGTGCTGGCCGGTCAGCAGTCGGGCCTGAGCCTGCCCGGCTACGACCAGAACCTGTGGGCCGAAGTGGGCGATTACCAGCACCGGCCCTGGAGCGAGTTGGTGGCCCTCTGGGCGGCGTACCAGACGCAACTGGCGCACATCATCGACAACCTGACCCCGGAGCAGCGCGGGCACACCCTCAGCATCGGCGGCGGCGAGAGCGTCACGCTCGCCTTCGTGGCAAGCGACTACACCCGGCACCAGTTGCACCACCTGGGGCAAGTCTGGGAGCGGACGCGGGCGTGATGGAACGGCCCGCCGCCCTCACCCTCCGCCCGGCCACGCCTGCCGACGCCGAGACCATCCAATCTCAGCGCGACGCCATGTTCACCGAGATGGGCGACCCACAGGGCCGGGTGCCGCTGGCGCACGCCGCCAGTGTGCAGTGGCTCCGGGACCATCTGGAGAGCGGCGAGTACTCCGGCGTGCTGGCCGAGGTCGGAGGCCGGGTCATCGGCGGCGCGGGCGTGCTGTGGCAATCGCTGCCACCCAGTCCACGCACGCTGAGCACGCTGCGGGCCTATGTCCTCAACGTCTACGTGGCGCCGGACGGGCGGGGGCAGGGGCTGGCCGGACTCCTGATCGAGCTGCTGCTGGCCGAGTGCCGGGCGCTGGGGGTAGATCACGTTACCCTCCACGCCTCCGACGCTGGGCGGCGCACCTACGAGCGCCTGGGCTTCGGGCCGACCAACGAGATGCGGCTGACGCTGGGAACGGCCTCGTGAGCGACCTTCCCCAGTTGCCGCTCTCCCGCCGCGCCCTGCCGGAATTTCTGGCGCTGATGCTGGCCGCTGGCATGGACCCGCGCAGCTCGTGGACGCGCACGACCCTGGAGGCCTTACAGGATTCGCTGGCGCTGGCGGGCTCCGGCGGCTACGTGTTGCGCCGCCCGATGGACGACGGACACGAGCTGGTCGCTGGCGTGGGTTTCCGGCCCGCCAATGCACGCACGCTGACCCTCAGCAAACTGGTGGTGGCGGCCTCGGCGCGGGGTCAGGGCCTGGGCAGTCGGCTGGTGCGCTCCGTCGAGGCTCACGCGGCCCAGCATGGGTTCAGCCGGGTGCTGCTGGCCGTCTCGCCGTACAACCCTGACGCAGTGCCGTTTTATGAGCGCCTGGGCTATGTGACCGACCCGCAGGCCGAGTATCCGTTTCGCAGTCCGGGCAGTCCGCTGCCGGTGGTGCTGGTCAACCCCGTCCAGCTCAGTCTTCAGGAGGCCACGCCATGACCAGGACCACCGATAAAAAACTCTGGGGCGGACGCTTCAGTCAGTCCACCGCGCCCCTGGCCGAACTCTTCAACGCCTCGGTGGGCTTCGATCAGCGCCTGGCCGAGCAGGACATTCGCGGCTCGCTGGCGCATGTGGCGATGCTGGGGCAGGTTGGCATTCTGGATTCGGGCGAGGTCGAGCAGATCAGCGCCGGGTTGCACACCGTTCTGGCCGACATCCGCGCCGGAAGCTTCGAGTGGAGACTCGACCGCGAGGACGTTCACATGAACATCGAGGCGACCCTGCGAGACCGCATCGGGCCGGTGGCGGGCAAGCTGCACACGGCCCGCAGCCGCAACGATCAGGTGGCCGTGGACTTCCGGCTGTTCACCAAGGAGGCCGCGCTCGATCTGGCCGAGAAAACCAGAGCGCTGCGGGCGGTGATGCTCAGCGAGGCCGAGAAGCACCTGAGTTCGGACGGGGGAGAGGCGGTCATTCTGCCCGGCTACACGCACTTGCAGGTGGCCCAGCCGATACTCCTGTCTCACTGGTTCATGGCCTACGTGGCGATGCTGGAGCGCGATGAGGGCCGCTTCCGTGACGCCGCGACGCGCATGGACGAATCCCCGCTGGGCAGCTCCGCGCTGGCCGGAACGCCCTGGCCGATAGACCGGCACGCGACAGCGGCTGCTCTGGGATTCGCCCGCCCCACGGCCAACTCGCTCGACGGGGTGGGCAGCCGGGATTTCGCGCTGGAATTCCTGGGGGCCTGCGCCATCCTGGGCGCCCACCTGTCGCGGCTCTCGGAGGAACTGATCCTGTATTCCACTTTCGAGTTCGGCTTTCTGAGTATGCCCGACTCGCACACCACCGGCAGCAGCATCATGCCGCAGAAGAAAAACCCCGACGTGGCCGAGTTGGCTCGCGGCAAGGCCGGGCGCGTCTTCGGCAACCTGATGGGCCTGCTGACCGTCGTGAAGGGCACGCCGCTGGCCTACAACAAGGACCTTCAGGAAGACAAGGAGGGCGTCTTCGACAGCTACGACACCGTGAGCATGGTGCTGCGCTTATATACCGAGATGTTGCCGGAGACCGTCTGGCACGCCGAGGCCACCCGCACAGCCGCCGCACGGGGCTACAGCACCGCCACCGATCTGGCCGATTTCCTGGCCCGCGCCGGGGTGCCGTTTCGCGAGGCGCACGAGGTCGTCGGCGGCTTGGTGGGCCTGGCCAGCCGTTCGGAGCGCCAGCTCTGGGAACTGACCGACGCGGAAATGAGCGCCGCGCACCCGCTGCTGAGCGCCCGTGTGGCGGCGGAGCTGACGGTGGAAGCCAGCGTGGCCGGGCGCCTGAGCTACGGCGGCACCGCCCCGGAGCGCGTGCGCGAGCAGATCGCGGCGGCGAAGGGTGAGCTAGATGATTGAGGCAAGCATCATTCCTGATGTGAAGGGTAAAGTACACTGCACTCATGTTTTTTCTCGTCTGGCGGGGTTGGGGCTGGTTGGTGCCATTAGCGGCACTACTAATCTTTCTTCTGGAAGCGAACGTGTCGCGCGGCTCGCGCCCAGTGCATGTCGTGCTGGGCCTGCTCATCGCCGCTGGTGTGGGCTACGGTCTGTGGCACCTGGATCGCCGTCTGGGCGAGGATCCTGGCCGGGTGTTGGTCGATCCGGCGACGGGCGAGCAGGTACGTCTGGTCAACAAACACGATTTTTTCTGGCTTCCACTGGGGTTCTGGGGTGTGGTGCTGGGTGTGCTGGGCGCTGCTTTGGCGGTGTTGCCCGGCAAATAGACCCTCGGGGCTGGTTGTGCTGAGCCTCCAGGTCGTGCTCGACGACACGCTCCTGCACCAGCGTCAGCAGGAGTGGGCGCACTGGGCGGCTGACCCGGAGACGAATCCATTACGTCATGAGCGGTTGCTGGAGCATGAATTCACGCTTCAGAACGACCATTGCGTCTATAGCCTGGATTCGCGCTTCTCGGACGGCCTGCCGCACTCCGGCATCATCGTCACGCGCCGCCCCTGCGCCACCGTCTTCGACCTGACGCCCGCTGAGGCCAGTGCCACCCACGCGCTGCTGGCCGAGGTCAGAGCCCACCTTGACGCCACCGTCTCACCGGACGGCTACACCATCGGCTGGAATGTGTTCCCGGCTGGGGGCCAACACGTCCCGCACGTCCATCTGCACGTCATTCCGCGCTGGAATGCCGATACGGCGGCGGGCGTGGGGCTGAGATGGTTTCTCAAACACGTCGCCCGCTCACAGGAGGCCGCGCCATGAAGAGAGGCCACGCCATGAAGAGAGGCCACGCCATGAAAAAGGCCACGCCATGAAAAAGGCCGCGCCATGACCCAGGATACCGACCTGCACCACCTCAGCATCCGCCAGGCCGGACCCGGCGACCTGGGCACCATCCACGACCTGATTCTGAGCGTGGGCCTGAGCAGCGAGCGGGGCAACATTACCGCCACGCTGGAGGGCTGCACCTACTGGATCGCCGATCTGAACGGCGCTGCGGCAGGCTGCATCGGCCTGGAGCACGGCGAGGGCGCCTCGCTGCTGCGCTCGGTCAGCGTGTTGCCCTCGGTGCGGCGGCGTGGGCTGGGCCGGGCGCTGGCGATGAGCGCCCTGACCTACGCCAGCCTGCGCGGCGACACCCAGACGTTTTTGTTCAGCACGGGCGCCGGGCCATTCTGGAGTCGCCTGGGCTTCGAGGAAGTGCCGGTGGCTGACCTCAGCGCCGCGCTGCCCGGCACGCCCCAGGTGCGAAGCGGCGAGTGCCGGGGCTGGATTCACAGCGAAGTGGCGTGGAGGAAGGCCCTGTGACGAAATTGACCCTGCCCACACCTGCGTTGCCCACGTTTGCGTCGGTCCCATCTGGGCCTGACACCTCTGGGCCTGACCCATCTGGACGTGCCACATCCGGGCATAGACGTCAAGTCCTAGACGGCTGGGCGCGTCAGGATGCAGACTATGTGCATTCCACAGCCCGTTCGCTGGCCCTGATTCCCTCGCCACTGCCCCGCCCTCTCCCAGACATGCTGAACCCAGACATGCTGAACCCAGACATGTTGAATACTGACACTTCAGACGCCATTTTTATTCCCAGGAGGAACCCACATGACCCAATCGACGAGCACCCAAGGCCAGCTCCGCGCCGCGACCCCCAACGATTACGCCGCCGTGGTCAAGGTGATGCAGGACGCCGGACTCACCCCCGACGCGGTAATGGTGGTCGGCACGACCTACTGGCTGCTGGAACAGGATGGTCAGCCGGTGGGCGCCATCGGGCTGGAGCACGGCGAGGCGGCGTCGCTGCTGCGCGGGGCGGCGGTCATCCCCTCGGCGCGGGGGCAGGGGCTGGGGCGGCAACTGGTCGCCAGCGCGGTGGAGCATGCCCGCGAGCACGGCGACAGTGCGCTGTACATGTTCTCGACGGGCGGCGACTGGTCGAGCTTCGACTTCGAGCAGGTGCCGCTGGCCGTGGTCATGGGCGACGTGCCCGACGCCCCGCAGGTGGCGCACTTCCGGGCGTCGGGCAGCCGTCCCGGCGGCACCACCTGGATGCGCAAGCTGACGTAGAGCAGTACTCCGAATTACGCCACGGGGAAAACAGCCTCCCCGCGCCTCCATTCTGCGTCCTGCTCAGTCAACACTACTCGCTCCGCTCGGTCATAAAAAGACCCTTTTTATGACATCTGCTCTAAAGCGGTTGAACTCAGGCGGTGAAGTGTGACCCTCTCCCTGGAGTCG
>NZ_JANYGJ010000117.1 GCF_025362455.1 Deinococcus sp.
CTGCTGGCCTCCGGGCGCCACTCGCCGTATTTCCTCCAGTCCACCACGCTGCTCCAGTACCCCGAACACACCGCGAAGCTGGGCGCGGCGCTGGCCCGCAAGGTGCAGGCGCAACTGCCTCAGCCTGATTTCGTGATCGGCCCGGCGATGGGCGGCGTGGTGCTGGCCTACGAGGTTGCCCGCACGCTCGGCACCCGCGCCCTGTTCGCCGAGAAAGACGGCCAGGGCGGCATGAAGATCAGGGGGGCGTTCACGGTGACGCCGGGGCAGACCTTCATCGCGGTGGAAGACGTGCTGACCACCGGGGGCAGCGTGCTCAAGGCCCTTCGCGCCACCGAGAGCCACGGCGCCACCTGCCTGGGCGTCGCCTGCATCGTGGACCGCCGCCGGGAACAGGGTCTGCTGGACGGCTACCCGCTGACTTCGCTGCTGCACCTGTACTTCGAGACCTACCCGCCCGAAGACGTGCCCGCCTGGCTGGCCGAGCGCGAGTTGCAGGAGATCTGAAGGGCGCACTGGAACAGCAGCCCGGTCTACTCCGACTGGCTCCTGAGTCCGGCCAGCAGTAGCCCCAGCCCGAAGCTCTGGGTGTCCCTGGGCTTGTTCTCCGGCCCCTCATACACGCCGGAGCGCTCCAGCCCGACCAGGCCGTGCAGGTAGGCCCACAGCGTTATGGCGGCTGCCTGGCTATGTGGCCCGGCCAGTGGACGTAACCGCTCGACCACCAGGCTCCAGGTCTGGCTGTAAATGTGCTGCTGCTCGGCGTTCAGGTTGCCGCAGGTCATGTACAGGTCGTAAAGCGCCGGGTGCTCACGGGCAAAGCGCAGGTACTGGTCGGCCAGGGCGCCTGGGTCGCCCGCCACGCGGCTCAGGTTTGCCAGCAGCACCCCCGCGCCGTGAGCCGCCACCGCCGAGAGCAGCGCTTCCCGGCTGGGGTAGTAGCGGTAGAGCGCGTTGGGCGTCAGTTGCAACTCGGCGGCCAGGCCCCTGATGGTGAGTCCGGCCTGGCCCCCTCGCTCCAGCAAGGTCACGGCGGCGGCCAGTATCTGCCCGGCGCTGGTTTTGGCTGGATAGGGCATACGCGGCCACTGTAGCGCCTGTGCCCAGGCGGCCCACTTGCACGGCGAGCCCCATAAAATGTACGCTGTATATTATGAAGATAGACACTGCTTATCTTGGGACCGGCTCGTGAATCCGGTGGTCGTGACGGGCGTTTCTACCGGCATCGGCTGGGGCACCGCAAAGGTGCTGACCCGGCGCGGCGTCCGGGTCTTCGGCAGCGTGCGCACCCAGGCCGACGCCGAGCGGCTCCAGGCCGAGTTCGGCGAGCGGTTCACCCCGCTGATCTTCGACGTCACCGACGAGGCAGCCGTCAGACGCGGCGCCGCCCAGGTCGCCGAGGCGCTGGGCGGCCAGACCCTGAGAGATCAGACGCTGGGCGGCCTGGTCAACAACGCGGGCGCGTCCATCATGGCGCCGCTGGCCGAGCAGCCGATCAGCGACGTTCGCAGGCAACTCGACATCAACCTGGTGGGGCCACTGATCGTGACTCAGGCATTTCTGCCGCAGCTCGGCACCGACCGCACCCTGCGCGGCAAACCGGGGCGCATCGTGAACGTCAGCTCGGTAGGTGCCGAACTCGCACCACCGTTTCTGGGCGCCTACGTCGCCAGCAAGGCCGGGCTGGAAGGGCTCTCGCACAGCCTGCGCCGCGAGCTGACGCCCTACGGTATTGGCGTGGTCATCGTGGCGCCGGGCTCGGTGGCGACCCCCATCTGGGACAAGGGCGAGGCCGACGTGGAGCGCTGGGCGGGCCACCCGGTCTACGGCGCAGCCATCCGCAGCTTCGCGGCGACCATGCTGCGCTCTGGCCGCGCCGGATACACCCCTGAGCAGCTCGGAGAGGCCATCTGGACGGCGCTGAGCGCTGCGAACCCGGCCATCCGTTACGCGCCGGGGCCGGAGACGGTCCTCACCCGCCTGGCCCTGAGTGTGCTGCCCAGGCGGCTGCTTGACCGCCTGCTGAGCCGCCAGATAGGGCTAGGGCCGCTGCCACAGCGGTGACACAATTTTTGTCTGTGCGAAATGAAATCATGCTGTGTGACTCGGTGCACAGCGGCCTGATGTAGTGGCTAATTGATGTAGTGGTTAATGTTGTCATCCTGAGCGAAACGAAGGATCTCGCCGTTTGGAAGTGAGCTTCAGTTTCAAGCTCAGGCCAACGGCGTGCCTCTCCGGCGCTGCGTCACCACGTCACCCGCCCGCACTCCCTTGTCGCCCGCACTCCCTTTTTAATGACGCTCCCCACCCGGCGTCTCCTCTACAGTGGGGCCATGCACTCCGGCGCCCCGCTTCTCCCTGATCCCCGGCTGCCCGACCCCCGGCTGCCGCAAGACCGGCGCCCGGCTGAGCGGCCTCCCCGGCGCGGCTACCTGGGCGAACTGTTCGAGGGCGCCACCTACCGCCACCTGCTGTACTTCGTGCTGGCCACGCCGCTGAGCGTGCTGAGCGGTGTGGCCCTGTGCCTGGCGCTGGTGGGCGTGCCGCTGCTGCTGGTGCTGCTGGGCGTGCCGCTGCTGCTGCTGGGCGGCTGGTGTCTGGGGCTGCTGGCCCGGCTGGACCGCCGCCTGGGTACGGCGCTGCTGAGGCTGCCCCTGGCCAGGCCCGCCGCGCTGCGCCCAAGCGGATTCTGGGCCAGGGTGCGTGCCCGGCTGGGCGAGACCAACACATACAAGGTGATGCTCTACAGCGTGCTCAAGCTCCCGTACATGGCCCTGGCGACGAGCTGGCTGCTCCTCACCCTCGGCGGCGGCGCGCTGATGATCGCCCTGCCCTTCTTGCTGCCGCTCTACCCGGAGCTGAACATCCCGGTGATGGTGGGCGAGCGGACCTTCGAGCTGGGGCCGTACTCGGCGGCGCTGCTGGGCGCCTGCGGGTTTTTCCTGCTGCTGCTGGGCGTCAGCGGCCTGAACCTGCTGGCCCGCATCTGGATGATCGTCAGCTACGGTTTATTGACCGATTACGGCGAGAACGCCTCGGCGGTGCGCGAGGTGGCCGCTCTGCGCGAGGTGGCCGCCACCGTCGCCTACGCGGGCAGCCTGGAGGAAACGCTGGGGCGGCTGCTGCGACGAGCCCAGGGCGCCACCTCGGCCCGCAGCGTGCGCCTGGGCGTGGGCGAACACTCGGCGCTCTCAGGGCCACCGTTCAGCGTGCCCGGCAGCCTTCAGGCCACCAACCGGGGCCGCGACACGCTCAGCCCCCTGAGAAATGAGCAAGGTGGTGACGGGCAACTGCTGTCGCTGGCGGTGTCCTCGCGCGGCGAGGTGCTGGGCACGCTGGAGGCCGTCTACGACCACGCCCCCAGCGTCCGCGAGATGCAGTTCTGGGCTGCCGTGGCCGACCAGGCCGCCGTCTCCGCCGACATCGCCCGCCTGATCGACCAGGCCCAGACGCGGGGCAGCGAGCAGGAACGCGCCCGGCTGGCCCGTGAGCTGCACGACAGCGTGGCCCAGGCGCTCTACGGCGTGTCACTGGCGACCCGCACCGCCCGCGCCCTGATCGAGAAGAATCCGGTCCGGGCGTCGGAGAGTCTGGATTTCGCCGTCTCGCTGGCCGACGGCGCCAGCGCCGAGATGAAGGCCCTGCTGTTCGCCCTGCGCCCCGACGCGCTGGAGGAAGGTGGCCTGGTCGCCGCCCTGTCCAGACTGGCCGAGATGCTGCGGCTGCGCTACAGCCTGGACGTGAGCTTCGAGGCGCCCGCCGAGCCGCCGCTGGACATCGCCGCCAAGGGCACGCTCTACCGGGTGGCGCAGGAGGCGACCCACAACGCCGTCAAGCACGCCCGCGCCCGGCACCTGACGCTGCGGCTCGTACCCCTGGGCGAAGGCTGGCGCCTGACCGTCAGCGACGACGGCGCGGGCTTCGATCCTTCGGCCACCCGGCCCGGCAGTCTGGGCCTGAAAAGCATGCACGAGCGGGCTGCATTGATCGGCGCCGCCCTGGGGCTTCGCAGCGCTCCCGGCGTGGGCACCACCCTGGAGCTGTGGGTGCCGCTGCCGGACACCTCGCTGGTTACGGGGCCGGTTTTGGGGGCGCAGGCGTGAGGCCGCTGCGGGCCTCGCCGTTTCCGCGCTGGGCTCCGGCGGCGGCGGCGGGGCGGCTGCTGCTGAGCTTGCTGGCGCTGGCGCTGCTGGGCGTGGCCTTCGTCTACAGCCTGCGGCCCACCGACCCGCACAGCGTCAGGGACCAGGCGGCGCAGGTGGAAACGGTGCTGGGCGAGGCGCGCCGCCTGGACCTGCGGCTGCCCTCCGAGCTGGCGCGGCACCTCAAGCTGGTCAGCCGCCCGGCCAGCCGCTCAGCGGTGTTCGCCGCCCGGCTGACCGGCTCGCGGCCCGGCGCCCTGACGGTGCGGCGTCGGTCTAGCGGCGCGGGGCCCAACAGCGCGGGGCCCAACAGCGCGGGCACCCGCCTGGACCTGCGCCGCGCCCTGGGAGAGCTGCCCACCTTTATTCAGATCGGGGCGTCCAGCACAGAGAGCGGCGTGCCCGACACGCTCAGTCTGAGTGTGCCCGAAGGCGTGCCCCTGAGCCTGTGGCTGACCCACAGCGCCGACGACGCGGCCCTCGATCTGCGCCGCCTCGACCTGGAGGCGCTGAACTTCACCAGCGACAGCGGCGACCTGAGCGCCACGCTGCCGGAACGCGGCAGGCCGCAGCTCAGGGTCAGCACCGACACCGGCCATCTTGAGCTGACGGTGCCGCCCGGTCCGGCCCAGACCAACCTGGTGCTCAGCAGCGGCAGCGGCGAGGTGCGCCTGAAGCTGCCGCCCACCGCCCAGGTCCGGCTCGATCTGCGCCTGGGCGACCAGGACCCGTCCGACCCTGACGAGGTGAATCTGCCCGCCAGCTTGCGCTTCGTGACGCTGATCGGCAAGGAAGGCCAGGTGCGGCGTTACGTCCAGACCGGCAGGCCCGGCGGCCCTCGCCTGCGCGCCACCCTCACCCTCGGCAGCGGCGCCCTGAGCGTCCAGACCAGCCCTGTTCAGCTTATCTCTGGAGAAACCCCATGACCACCCAACCTGAGCCCATACAGCCCGAATCCGCCCGCTCCATCCGCCTGCTGCTGGTCGACGATCACGACGTGGTGAGGCAGGGCCTGAAGATGTTTTTGTCGCTCGACGAGACGCTGGAAGTCGTCGGGGAGGCCCGCAACGGCGAGGAGGCGGTGGCCCAGGCCGCGCTGCTCAGGCCCGATGTGGTCATCATGGATCTGATGATGCCGGTCCTCGACGGGGTGCAGGCCACCCGGCTGATCCGCGCCGCCCACCCCGAAACAGAGGTGCTGGCCCTGACCAGCGCCCTGGAGGAGCACAAAGTTAACGCCGCCGTGCAGGCGGGCGCCACCGGCTACCTGCTCAAAGACGCCTCCAGCGAGATGCTGCTCACCGCCATTCACCACGCGGCGCGGGGCGAGGTCTACCTGCACCCCGAAGCGGCCCTGAGACTGGTGCGCGATTTCCGGGCACCAGACATGCGCGAGCACCTGACGCCCCGCGAGGTGCTGATCTTGCAACTGATCGCCCGTGGGCACAGCAACCGCCGCATCGCCGAGGAGCTGGGCGTGGGCGAGCCGACGGTCAAAACCCACGTCTCTCGCATTCTGGGCAAACTGGAGCTGGAAAGCCGGACGCAGGCGGCGTTGTATGCGCTCAAGGCGGGGCTGGCGACGCTGGAATAAAGTGGTGTTTGTACGAGATGTCGGCGGGCACGCGGCATTGTTGGGCTTCAGCTCGTTGCGAATGCGAATGCACCCCCACCCCCCAGCGGTCAGGCCCGATAGGTGCCGTTTTGAACAAGACGCCCCCGCCCCGGTGGGGCGTAACTGGCCATAGGTTCGGGGGAGAGCAGGCGTGCCCAGGCGCGTCCGTTCTGCTCGATAAGGCCCCTCACCTTTCTTGATTAACTGATGTGTCAATAGAACCTTGGAGGGAGCTTGTCGCTGCGCTATGCATGGTACTTCCCATTCGGCCTAGCCGCACTATCTTTCACCGCGTTCTCCACATCGTGGCCGCTTTCGTAGGGCGCCCGTGCTCCATATCTGCCTATAACTGACTTCGCTGGAAGGTAGTGGTCTACTGGAGTAGAAAACGCTCACTGGACGCGTGCTGTTGACCCCTCTACCTCTGGGAGAGTCGCAGACCTGAGGAGTGGCGTGCCCAGGCGCGTCCGTTCACGACGAGTGCTTGCAGAGGGGCGCTGCGCAGCAGCGGGGTGAGTCGCAGACCTGCTTGCAGAGGGTGAGTGAGCAACGCTCATGCCCTCCCTCCGTTCCCACTCCCCACAACCCTCACGGCAAGGTCGCCCCCGCCAGGCTCGCCGCGTCGGCCTCCACGTCGTCCAGTAGGGCTTGGCCCAGGCGCTCGAAGGCTTCGGGGTCGGTGGGCGGGTGGGTCAGTCCGGCGCGAGCGTCGCGGAGCAGCCGCTCGAAGGGCAGGCCCGGTGCCAGCGCGGCGCCGCCGACAGCGCGGGCGGCCTGGTCGGTGGCGAATACGGCGGCGCCCGTACACAGCGCCTTGGCGGCGGCCAGCAGGGGCAGGCTGCGGGCGTCGGGGACGAATTCAAAGGCGCGGGTGGCCTCGCGCAGCAGGGCGCGGGCGGCGCTGAGTTCGGCGGCAATACGTCCGGTGGCCTCGCGCACGCGGGGCAGGCTGCTCAGCGGGGCGCCCAGCGCGGTGGGAACGCGCAGGCGGCTGTGCGAGATCAGCGCCTCCAGGGCCGCCGTGCCCACGCCCAGGTAGGTTCCGGCCAGCGCGGTCCAGAACCAGGCCGGATGCGCCGGGTGCTGCGGCTGGGGGGGCACCACGTCGGCGCCGGGCACCGCCACGGCGTCCAGATACAGGTCCTGCGAGCCGCTGCCGCGCAACGAGAGCGAGCCGTTCCAGGTGGCCTCGATGCGCACGCCCGGCGCACTCAGGTCGATGAGCGCCCGCGCCACCTCCTGCTGCGGCGTGCGGGCCGTCACCAGCGCGAAGTTCAGCGCCCGCGCCCCGGTGGCCCAGGTCTTGTGGCCGCTGAGCAGAAATCCGGCGCCGTGGGCGCTCAGTGCGGTCTCCGGCATTCCCCCGCGTGAGGGCGAGCCCAGCGCCGGTTCGCTGGCCACCGCGTTGATGAGCGCACCCTGGACGGCTGCCGTGCCCAGTCGGCGCAGCATCTCGCCCGGCAGGCTGCGGGCCGCGAAGGCGCTGCCGAGCACCTGGCCGTTCATCGCCAGAACCAGCGCCAGCGACGCCCCGGCGGCGCCGAGCTGCTCCTGCGCCCAGCCGAACTCGCTCAGGACGGCGCCCAGTCCGCCGGGAATCGGCACGCCGCCCAGCTCGGTAGGCACGCAAAAGGCCGGGTAGCCGCATCCCCGCAGGGCGATCACGGCTTCCGGCGTCAGGTCCTGGGCGGCCTCGCAGGCGCCCTGATGATCCCGAATGGCCTGGGCAGCCTGAGCGACCACCGCCCGGATTTCGGGGCGCGGCCACACCGTCAAAGGGGCGGCGGGCAGGGGAGAGGAAGCGGTCTGGCTGCCGGTCATGGGCGCCATGCTAGGGCATCGGGGCGCCGCCACATTGCAGTTTCGGGCACGGCACTGACTTATGGTTTCGTCGGCTTGCACCAGGTTGGCGGCGCCTTGCGGGGCGCCGCGCTCTGGAGGCCAGAAAAAGCCAGTCTGTACACGGTCTGCGTCTGCGTCATGCGTCAGCGGGAACGCCTGGCGTCCTCACAACCCCGCCTGGCGTTCCCGCCGCCACGACCACCTACTTCCAGCTTATTCCAGAACCCTTATTCCAGGCTCTTGATCTTGTACTTCATCTGCTTGCCGCTGCCCAGATTGACCACGAAGCTCTCGCCTTTTTTGCGGCCCATCAGCTCGCGGCCCACCGGGCTGTCGTCGCTGATCTTGGGAATGCTGCCGCCGCGCATGGTCGCTTCCGGGGCGCTGACGAGCTGCACGCGCATGTCCTGCTTGGTGGCCTCGTTGTAGAGCATCATGATGCTGCCCAGACCCACCCGGCCCGCGTTCTCCTCGCCGTCGATCAGTACGGCGCGGGCCAGGGTGTCTTCGAATTCGTCGATGCGGGCCTCGATCATGCCCTTCTCGCGCTTGGCGTCTTCCAGACCGGTGTCCTCGAAGTCGGCGCTGGCCTCCATCTGCTCTTGCAGGATGCGGGTGGCCTCCGCCAGACGGCCCTGTTCCTGTTCCAGACTTTGCTTGAGCCGCACGAAGCCTTCCTGCGTCAGCTTGACTTGTTTGTTCTCTCCGGCCATGAGTCCTCCGATTCGGTGTATCTGGTTCAACTGGTGCTCGGAATGTGCCCATAGGACTTGACAATTTCAGGGAAATGGGGCGGCGTCATTCTGCCACACCCGGCGCCGGGGGGCAAGAATCGTGGCCGTGTCATGGCCGTGTCATGGCCGGGCGCTCAGGGCTGCCGGGCGCTCCAGCAGTCGCAGATTCAGCCGCCAGGCGCCGCCGTAGCGCACCTGATCCTGGGGTCTGGAGCGGGCGGCGCAGTCGTAGTGGGCGTCGGTGCGGGCCACCACCGGCCAGATCACCGCCGCAGCCCGCCCGGCGACGTCACGCAGCGGCACCGGCCCGAACAGCCGTGAGTCCTCGCTGCCTCCGGGGCTGCGGTTGTCGCCCATCACGAAATACTGGTGGGCCGGTACGGTGAAGCTCTGGCTCAGCGGCTGGCGCGTGTTCAAATCGCTGCGGGCATTGTTCGCCAGCGCACTCTCCCGGTCCCAGCAGCCCTGAGATTGCCAGTAGTCGCTGGTAAACGCCTGACTGAGCGCCGCGCCGTTGACGTAGACCTCGCCGCCCGCCACCCGCACCTGGTCGCCCGGCAGGCCCACCAGGCGTTTGACCAGCCAGGGCCGGTAGGGCACGCCCAGAACCGTCAGGTTCAGGCTGCCAGTCGGCGGCTTGAACACCACAATATCGCCGCGCCGGAACTGGCCGACGCCGACTTTATGCAGCCAGGTCTCATACTTGGGAATCAGCAGCCGTTCGTGGTGGCGCAACCCCGGCATCATGCTGGCGCCGTCCACGCCGACGACGGTGGCCACAAACTGGGTTGTCAGCAGCGCGACGAGCAGTGCTTCGAGCCAGGGCCAGGCGAGCGCGAACAGACGGCGGGCAGGTTTGGGAAGCGGCAGCTTGTTTGTACTATCTATCAGAGTCTGATACATACGCCTTGACTATCAGAACCTGATATGAGAAACAGGAGAAGTGGGCGAGCGCTGTCGGAGCGAGCTGGAGCGGGATGAAGCTGATGTTCGGAGAGCTTACGCCCTCATCTGTTCCCGCGTCCCGCGTCCCCGCGCACCGCACACCTCATCCAACCCCAGATCAGCGTGCGTCCGAGCGGCGCAGCACCTCACGGACCCACAGCACCGAGCCGCCCAGCAGCAGCGCGTCGGCAGCGACGCTGTAGGGCACGGCCTGGACGCCGAAGCGGGCGACCAGCAGCCCGATCACTGCCGGAATGGCGGCGCCGCCCAGGCTTCCGGCGCTCAGCATCAGCGGCGCGACGCGGGCCGGAAAACGCGAGGTGAACCAGGCCAGCAGCACCGAAAAGATCGGCGCGATGCCCAGTCCGGCGATCAGGTAGCCTGCCGGAGCCAGGGCGGGCACGGCGACGATCAGGCTGCCCAGCAGCGCCACCGCCGCGCAGGCGAGCACCACCGGGGCCGGGCCGAAGCGCGAATCCACCAGCCGCGTACCGAACGGCGCAAAGCCCAGCCGTCCCAGCGTCAGGGCCAGCCAGTAGAGGCTGGTGACCACTTCCGGGTTGCCGGTGGCCCGCAGATGGGTGGTGGCCCAGTTGCCCAGCCCCGCCTCGATGCCCACGTAGCTGAAAAACAGTAGCCCGAACAGCGCCACCTGGGGCCGGTTGACCACGCGCTGGGCCAGCACCGCCGGTTGTGAGGGCCACTGGCGCACGCTGCGCAGCGAGAGGGCCAGCAGGGTCGCCAGAGCCGCCGTCACAAAAAAGGGAAGCGGAAAGGCGCCCAGGCCGAGTGCCAACAGCGGCGCGGCCACCGAGCCGATGCCGAACAGCGCGTTGACCAGGCTCGACGGCCCGGCGCCCAGCAGCGCGAACGCCGAATTAAGTCCCCCCGAAATCGCCCCGAAACCCAGCCCGGCCAGCGCGGCTCCGGCCAGCGCCACCGGCCAGGTCGGCGCCAGGGCCAGCACCAGCAGCCCCAGCGCCAGGGCCGCGCTGGCCAGCATCATGGCCGCCCTCAGCGGCACTCTGGTCAGCAGGGCGCCCAGAATCACCGGCCCCAGGGCGCTGCCGCCAAAGTGGGCGCTGCTGATGCCCGCCACCGACGAGACGCTCTGGGCGAAGCGGGTTTCGAGCAGTGGATACGCCGGACCGTAGGCGGCCTGAAGCAGTCCCAGTAGCACAAAAACCCCGAAACCCACGGTGTACAGCGCCGTGTAGGCCGGTCTGGTGCGGAGTTCGGGCGTCATCGCGGGGGAGCCTAGCACGCCGCTGTGGTGGGCCGCTGGCAGATTTCCGCAAGGTGGGTCAACACCCAAGGTCAGCGCTGGGCGGTCTGGTCCAGTTCCCAATACCGGTCCAGTTCCCAATATCCGCTAAGCTCCTGCTCAGCCGCCCCGCGCCCGGCACCTCTAGGCTGGGGGCATGACCCAGCGCACTGACCACGACCACTCCGGCGAAATGCCCGGCGAGCGCATCGACGAGGGCACCACCGCCGAACTGCTGCAAGACAAGCAGGCCACCGAGTCCATTCTGCGCAGCGAGGCGCAGGCCGACCAGCACAACGTCAACGATGCGCCCGGATTCGACGACGGCATGCTGGGCGGCTCCGACTTCGAGGACCGCCAGGGCGAGCCCAACAACAACGCCCTGGGCAGCGACGTTCACGGTGAGGCCGAGGGCGGCGTGGGCCAGAGCCGCAGCGGCGGGGTAGACGGTGGCCCGAAGCGCACCCATCCGCTGCCGGGTAAAGAAGGCTGAGCCAAGCACCTCCACGCGGCGAGAGGTCTTCTCGGTGAAGTGCTGGTAGACCCGACCCTTTGTGCCGACCTCGTGTGCCGGTCCTGATGACACCGGCTGAACTCGGCAACTCTGTTCGTAGCGCCAGCCACGCATGCGAATCGGATAGGGCCGCTTACCGATATTGCTGCTCTCGTCGTCCATATTTTCGCCGTTGTCAATTTGTACTGGAACCAACAATTTGTCGTTCTGAACGATAGTGAACGGTCTCATCGTGGACTGACGAAACCTCTTTTGTCAGCCTGGACGACGTAACACTTTCACGCTTGACTTATATTTCCACTAAAGTCAATTATCAGGCAGATAAGTCGCAGCAGGGGAAGCTCACGCCCTCCCGGCGCCTGTATAGAGTTGTCCTGTATCGAGTTGTTCAGGCGCTCATCTGACGCTGCCGCGCCGGATGTTGTAGCCGGTGGCGTTGAACTCGAAGATCAGGGTGCGGCCATCGTAGACGAAGTTCAGGCCGCTGGAATTGACGAAGCTGCCGCTTTTGAGCCGCAGGCAATCGGAGACGATCCGGTAGTTCTGCTTTTTTACCAGCATGGGCAACGCTTTGCCCAGCGTGAACTTATGCTTGCCGTCGGGTGAAAGGTAGGCGTCGATCAGGGGCTTTTCGTTTTCCCAGAGCTGCATCCTGATCTTGTCGCAGGGCGAGGCGCCGGGGCTGACCAGAATGTCCATGTCGCTGCTGGAGGCGCTGCTGACGCTGATACAAAGCAGTACGGCGGAAATAAGCAAACGGTTCATGAGACTCCTTAGAGCAGATGTCATAAAAAGACCCTTTTTATGACCGAGCGGAGCGAGTAGTGTTGACTGAGCAAGGCGCAGAATGGAGGCGCGGGGAGGCTGTTTTCCCCCATGTAGTGTCGGAGTACTGCTCTAACGCAGGTGCCGCAGACTCTGCGGCCAGCGGCGCTGTCATTGGACGACTGTATGGCTAAAACACTGTATCGCTAAAACACTGTGTAGCGGCGGGTGCAATCGGGTCCGGTGGATGCCGGGGCCGGGGCGTACCGCTCTTTATGGTCGCACCATAGCAGAGGTCCTTTGACCCAAATCTGACAGCAGTTGTAGGCCCTCGTGGTCTTCATAATGTGATTTATAATGTATTTTGAAGGCTGACTCGGTGCGGCGGCCCATGCTATACTCGGCCCATGAGCGCCGTCGCCTTTCACCTGGTCGCCTGGACCCTGCTGGAGCGGGATGGTCGCCTGCTGCTGGCCCGCCGCCGCAGCGCCAGCTACGGCCACGGCCTGTGGGGCCTGCCCGGCGGCCACGTGGAGGACGACGAAACACTGGCTCAGGCCGCCGCCCGCGAGGTGCTGGAGGAAGTCGGCGTCCGCACCGACCCCGCCGGGCTGACGCTGCTGGGCATGACCCGTTACGTGGACGCCAGCGGCCCGGAGCCCGTGCGCGGCCTGGACGCTTTTTACCTCGCTCACGACTGGCAGGGTGAGCCGTACCCGGCCAGCGAATGCTCGGAAGTCGCCTGGTTCGCCCCCGACGATCTGCCGCCGGACTGCCTGCCCTGGCTCGCCAAGGTCATGGAGACCCACCTGAAGCGGCGCGTGACTTTTCAGGAAGATTTCAGCTGACCGGCCAGTTGGCCCGTCCCGGTTGGCTCGTCGCTACCCGGTCAGATTCAGGGGTGAACCGGTAGAGCGGGCTGACCTCCATCTGGATGAAGCCTGACCTAGCCAACTGACCGGCCTGGTGAGTGCCGGGTGTGTTAGCATCAATGGCGAAATCTGACAACTCAGTGAATGCCGTGCCTGGAGGGCGTTGTCGTCTGTCGCCCAGGTGAGGAAGTCTGTGGTTGCTGCATTTCCAGTTGTCGTCGTGCGTTCGGCCCTTCACATTTTAGCGCAACACCGATGGTCAGCAAGACAAGAAAGTCGAAAAGGCGAGAGACACACGTTCAGTTCAGCAAGACATTCAGTTCAGCAACCACGTTCAGCAACACAGTCAGAAACACAGTCAGAAACACGTTCAGAAACACAAAACACGTTCAGAAACACAGAGGAGCCCGATGAACAAAACTCAGACCGGCACAACCTTCACCCCCGGCAGCAGGCGCCCTTTCGGCGGCCCGCGCCAGGCCGTCAATCTGGCCGTCAATCTGGCATTGCTGACCGGCCTGGTTGCCGTGCTGGCGGCCTGCGGACAGCAGAGTACGCCCGGCGTTTCCGCCCCGGCCAGTGACCAGGGCGCCCTTGAGGCCCAGGGCCTGAACGACCGCAGGCCGCGCCCACTGGACCTGGGGCCGAATGTCAGGGTCTTCGATCCGAGCATGCCGGTGGCCGATATTCAGGCGGCGGTGGACGCCATCTACGCCCAGCAGGTCGACAGTGAAATGGGCACCGGGCGCTACTCGCTGCTGTTCAAGCCCGGCAGCTACGGCACGGCGGCGGCGCCGCTGATGATAAGGGTCGGCTACTACACCGAGGTCGCGGGCCTGGGCGCCCTGCCCACCGACGTGACCATCAACGGCCACGTCGACGTGTTCAACCGCTGCCTGGACGGCGGCGGCACCTCCAACTGCCTGGCGCTGGACAACTTCTGGCGCTCGGCGTCCAACCTGAGCGTCAATCTGACCAATCCGGCGGGCTACGACGGCTGCCGGGGTTCGGGGAACTTCTGGGCCGTGTCGCAGGCCGCGCCGCTGCGGCGCTTCAACATGCTCGGCGGCAACCTGAGCCTGATGGATTACTGCACCGTCGGGCCTCAGTATGCCAGCGGCGGGTTCATTGCCGATTCGCAGGCGGCGACCATCATCAACGGCTCTCAGCAGCAGTTCCTGGTGCGCAACAGCAAGGTCAGCAACTGGACCAACGGCGTCTGGAATCAGGTGTTTGCCGGGGTCGAGGGTGCGCCCGCCACGAGCTTCGGGGTCGCGGGTGCCCAGCCGTACACCACCCTGGCCACCACCCCCGCATCGCGTGAAAAGCCGTACTTGTACCTCGACGCGGCGGGCAAGTACCGCGTGTTCGTGCCGGACGCCCGGACGGATTCGGCGGGCCTGAGTTGGGCGGCGGGCCAGGGCGCCGGGAAGTCGCTGTCCATCGACGAGTTCTTCGTGGCCCGGCCCAGCGACTCGGTGGGGACCATCAACAACGCGCTGGCACGCGGCCTGAACCTGATCTTCACGCCGGGCGTCTACGACATCGGCAAAACGCTGAAAGTCAGGCGGGCCGATACCGTGGTGCTGGGGCTGGGCATCGCCACCCTGACCGCCCAGAACGGCGCGGTGCCGATGACGGTGGGCAACGTGCCCGGCGTGTCCATTTCGGGCCTGATGTTCGATGCCGGTGAGCGCAATTCACCGGCGCTGCTGCAAATCGGTAAGCGCCGCAGCCATCAGGGCTACCAGGGCGACGACGACAATGACGACGACAACGACGGCTCCGGCAGCCGCCGCGCCAGCAGCGCCAGCAATCCCACCGTGCTCAGCGACGTGTTTTTCCGCATCGGTGGCCCGCACGTCGGCAAGGCGACCAACAGCCTGATCGTCAACACCGACAACACCATCCTCGATCACATCTGGGCCTGGCGAGCCGATCACGGCAACCCCGGCAGCTTCGGCTGGACCGTCAACACGGCGGATACCGGCCTGATCGTCAACGCCGACAACGTGACGGCCACCGGCTTGTTCGTCGAGCACTACCAGAAAAACGAAGTGATCTGGAACGGTGAAAACGGCAAGACCATCATGTTCCAAAACGAGCTGCCCTACGACGCGCCCAACCAGGCGGCCTGGCGGCCCATTGGACCTGTCCTCGGCTACGCGGGCTACAAAGTCGGCGATCAGGTCAAGGCCCACCAGGGCTGGGGCATGGGCAGCTACATCTTCACCAACGTGGACCCGACCATCCACGCCACCCACGGCTTCGAGGTGCCGGTCACGCCGGGCGTGAAGCTTCGCAGCCTGCTGACCGTTCAGCTCGGCGCCGGAACCCTCGATCACGTCGTCAACGACACGGGCGCCGCCGTCACGGGCGCGGCCATCGGCGTGCCCAGCACCGTGGTCAGCTTTCCCTGAGCCGGAGCTGAACTGAAGCTGGAGGCGGCTGGAAACCGGGAATGGTTCCAGCCGCTTTCGTGTGCTGGTCAGGTTTTATACGGGATCAAAGAGAATCCCAGGCATGGGGTGGGAACGCCGCTCGGACGCCCCCTCTGCAAGCAGGTCTTCGACTCTCCCAAGGGTAGAGCTGAGTGATGCACGCAGGTCTCTCATCTTCGTCCTTGCGCCGACTTTCACCAGATGCCTTTTTCCTTGAACCGCGCTGGGAGAGCGTTTGCGCTACCCCTCTCCCAGCCTCTCCCGCAGGGGGAGAGGAGCCAAAAACGCTGTCTTCATCGGTGTCGCTCAGTTTATGAGAGAGATGCGTGCATCACTGAGCCCAAGGGTAGAGGGGTCAGCAACACCAACCCAGACGCTGTTTTCCGCTGGAGTAGACGACTAGAGCAGTACTCCGACACTACACGGGGGAAGACAGCCTCCCCGCGCCTCCATTCTGCGTCCTGCTCAGTCAACACTACTCGCTCCGCTCGGTCATAAAAAGACCCTTTTTATGACATCTGCTCTAAAGCGGTTGAACTCAGGCGGTGAAGTGTGACCCTCTCCCTGGAGTCG
>NZ_JANYGJ010000121.1 GCF_025362455.1 Deinococcus sp.
CGGGGGGAAGACCCGCTCACCGCGTCCTGTCGGACGCGCCTTCATCGTCACTTACCGTTTCGCTGTCATGCGTCTCGCCCCCAAGGAGGCTCAGAAACAATACAGCGCACTTGCAGATGTGTCAACCCTGGCGCGGGTTACCATCGCGCCCGACGCTTGACACCTGGGGGGCGATTCTCTAGCATGGTTAGGCTCACAGCAACGCCTGAGGACAAACTGGTGTGTAGCTGGAGTGTGTGGTGGGTTTAGCTCAGTTGGTTAGAGCGCCGCTCTGTGGCAGCGGAGGCCGGGGGTTCAAGTCCCCTAATCCACCCCAAATCAACGCAAGGATCCAGAGCTGCGCGCAGCTTCACAGCGCTGCTAACTTAGGCCCTGGCTGGCGACCCGGTAACGGGGAAGCGGCACAGGGCAGAGGTCGGCAGAATGCGGGGATGGCGAAACTGGTAGACGCGCCAGATTTAGGATCTGGTATCGAAAGATGTGAGGGTTCAAGTCCCTTTCCTCGCACCAGAGAAACGGCGGCCCTGCACGGGGCCGTGTTTTTTTGGACTGCTGGGCAAGGCTGTTACTAATGCTGGGTTGTTAGCAATGTGGGCGCACGCGTGAGTACCGAAGGGGAGATTATGGCAGAGCTGATTAGCAGGGAAGGCAACAAAGTGGAATTCAGGGCGTCCGTACCGGCTGCTGACGTGAGCCGTGCGTATCAGCAGGTCTGGGCCGGGCTGTCGCGTGACGTGCGCGTGCCGGGTTTTCGTCCCGGCAAGGCGCCCAAGAAGATTCTGGAGCAGCGCGTGGGCACGGGCTACGTCGAGAACGAGGTGCGTGACCGGCTGCTCCAGGTCCACTACCCGCAGGCCGCCCGCGAACTCCAGCTCAGTTTGGTCGATGCCGAGATTCACCCCGAAGACATCGCTGACGGCAGGGCGTTTGACTTCAGCGTCAAGGGCGAGACCTATCCCCAGGTCAAGCTGGGCGACTGGAAAGCGCTGAGCCTCAGCAGCGCCGCGCCGGAGATCACCGAAGAGGTGCTTGAGCGCACCCTGGCCGACCTGCAAGACCGTAACGCCACCTTCGAGAGCGTAGAGCGCCCCGCCGAGGGCAACGACATGGTGATGATCGAGGAACTCGGCGAGGACGGCGGCAGCTACCCGATCTACCTCGACGTCGCCGAGCCCCACGTCCAGGCGGCCCTGAGCGGCAAGAGCGTGGGCGAGGAAGTCAGTATCACGGTGCCTGCCCACCAGCACGGCGACCACGAACACCCGGAGCACACCGTCAGCGTCAAGATCCTCGACGTGCGCCACAAGCAGCGTCAGGAGTTGGGCGACGAGTTCGCCAGAAGTTTGAACTTCGAGGGCCTGGAGCGGCTGCGCACCGACCTGAGAAGCGAGCTGACCCGCCGCGCCCAGCAGGAAGGCGACAGCGCCCGCCGCGAGGAATTCATCGAGGGCCTGGTCGGCGTGATGGACGCCGACGTTCCCAAAGCGCTGCTGGGCCGCCGCCGTGAGGCCATGATGGAAGAGATTCAGAGCGACCTGTCGCGCCAGGGCGTCAAGTGGGGCGAGTACGAGAGCTTCATGGAGGAGCAGGGCAAACTGGGCGAGTTCATGGCCGACCTGGACAAAAACGCCCTGAGCCGGGTGCGCCGCGACCTGGCCTTAGAGCAGCTCGCCGAGGACCTCAAGGTCACGGTCGGCGACCAGGAATTCAACTCGACCATGCTCGCGCTGGCCCAGGCCAACAACCTGACCGCCCAGCAGCTCCGCACCCAGCTTGGGCCGGACGGGCTCAACAGCTACTACGCCAGCATCGTGCGCGAGAAGGCGCTGACCCAGGCCCTGAGCCAGCTCAACCCCTCCGGCGAGCCCGCCCAGCCCGCTGCCCAGCCGGACGCGGTTCTGACGGACGCGGCCCAGCCAGACACCACTGAAGCCGTCACCACTGAAACCATCACCACCGAAGCCGCAGCCACCGAAGCCGCAGCCACCGAGACACAAGCCGCGTCCAAGCCGAAAAAGCCCCGCGCCAGCAAAGCCAAGGCGGCGGCTGAGGAGGCTTCCGGCGAGGAAGCGACTCCAGTGACCGGGGCGAGCGCAACCGGGGCGAGCGCAGACGGCGACGAGCAGGGCTGAGCGCAAAGTACCGGCTCGGATCACCGTCATTTATTCCGTCATTTACTAAAACAGGGACAGGGGAGGGCCGACGCTAGCTCTCCCCTACTCCCGTTCCGGCTGCCCGCTTCCGCCCAGACGCTACAGTCGGGTATGTCGCCTTCTATTTTGCCCCTGCCCGCAGACGTTCAGGCGGCGCCCGGCCAGTTCGGCGTGCCTGAAGTCTTCCAGACTGAGCTGATCGGTGAAGCTGGCCCGGCGCTGGCGCACCTGCAACGCCTGCTGCCGGAGTTGAGCTTCGCGCCCTGCCAGTCTGAGCCGGACCTGAGCCTGCGGCAAGACGCACAGCGGGCCGAACTGGGCACCGAAGGCTACGAGTTGCGGGTTGGCCCGGCGGGCATCGTGCTGTGCGCCGCCGCGCCCGCCGGACTGTTTTACGGCGTGGTGACGCTCTGGCAGCTTCTGCGCGGCCAGCCCAGCGTGGCCTGCCTTCAGATCACCGACACGCCCCGTTTCGGCTGGCGCGGCCTGATGCTCGACGCCGCCCGGCATTTTATTCCGGTGCCCGACCTGCTGCGCGTACTGGACGAACTCGCCCGGCTCAAGCTCAACGTCTTTCACTGGCACCTGACCGACGACCAGGGCTGGCGGCTGCTGGTGCCCGCCTACCCCGACCTGATACGCGTCGGCTCGCGGCGTGCCCGGACGCTGGTCGGCCACCTGCAAGGCACGCCTCACACCTTTGACGAACGTCCACACGGCGGCTTTTACAGC
This sequence comes from Deinococcus sp., assembly GCF_025362455.1. Lineage (GTDB taxonomy): Bacteria > Deinococcota > Deinococci > Deinococcales > Deinococcaceae > Deinococcus. Next base: position 2,886 of record NZ_JANYGJ010000121.1, read on the forward strand.
GAGGCGGACATCGCTCAGGTGCTGGCTTACGCGGCGGCGCGGCACATCACGGTGGTGCCCGAAATCGATCTGCCGGGCCACGCCCAGGCGGCGCTGGTGGCCTATCCCGAATTCGGTTCGGGCGAGCGGGCTGAGGTCGGTGAGGTGTGGGGCATCAGCGAGCGGGTCTTTCACCCCAGGGCACAGACCATGGACTTTCTGAGGGCGGTGCTCGGCGAGGTGATGCGGCTGTTTCCGGGCCGCTACATCTGCATCGGCGGCGACGAGTGCCCGACCACCGAATGGGAGGCCAGCGCCGAGATGCGGGCGCTGGCGACGACGCTGGGCCTCAGCGGCCCGCACACCCTCCAGCGCTACGTGACCCGCGAGCTGTGCCGCTACCTGCTGGAGCGGGGCCGCGTGCCCATCGGCTGGGAGGAGATTCTGGACGGCGATCTGGGCGGCGACCATTCAAGCAGCGACGACCATTCAAGCGGCGACGACCATCCGAGCGGCGGCGACCATCCGAGCAGCGATGACCTGAGCCGCCAGGCCGTCGGGCTGATCTGGCTGCGTGAGGAGCAGGCTCGCCCCGCCGTGCTGGCCGGGCATCCGGTGGTGATCTGCGCGCACCGGCACTTCTACCTCGACTACTACCAGTCAGCCAGCCGGGAGGGCGAGCCGCTGGCACAGGGCGGTTGCCTGAGCCTGCGCGGCGCCTACGACCACGACCCGCTGCCGCCCGATCTGAACCCCGATCAGCAGCGCCTGGTACTCGGCGTGCAGGCCAACCTGTGGACCGAATACCTGCCCACGCCGCAACGGCAAGAATACATGCTCTTTCCCCGCCTGCTGGCGGTGGCCGAGCTGGCCTGGAGCCCCCAGGCAAAACGCCACTTCGCCGATTTCGAGCAGCGCCTGAGCCCCCACCTGGGCGACCTGACCCGGCGCGGCTTCAGCGTCCGGCAGCCCCGACCCGGCGATGACCCGGCTGCACCAGACCCGGCTGCGATAAATCAGGCTGCGATAAATCCGGCTACGGAATAAAAGCCGGAATCAGCGCTTCGAGTTCACTCAGGCGGCGGCGCAGCGTGCCCTCGTCGGGCGCCACCAGGTTGACGTGGCCGAGTTTGCGGCCCGGTTGATGGGCCTTGCCGTAGAGGTGCAGCCGGGCGCCGCTCAGCCGGTAGATGCCCGGCCAGTCGGGTTCCTGGCCTTGCCGCCAGCCCAGGATGTTGACCATCGCACACGGCAGCAGCGGCGCGAAGTCTTGCAGTGGCCAGTTCAGGGCGGCGCGGACCTGAGCCTCGAACTGGCTGAGCCCGCCGCCGTCCTGGGTCAGGTGACCGCTGTTGTGGACGCGGGGCGCCACCTCGTTGACCAATAATTCACCGCCCGGTCCTCCACCGCCCGGCAGCTCGAAGAACTCCAGCGTCATCAGCCCTTCGAGTTGCCAGTCCTGGGCCACGCGGCGGGCCAGGTCACGGGCACGGGCCTCGGCAGGGTCGCCGGGCAGGTAGAGGCTGGTTCTCAGAACGCCGTGCTGGTGGACGTTTTCTATCAGGCCACCGAAGGCCAGTTCGCCGCCCGCGTTGCGGGCCACCGCCAGGCTGACCTCGCGCCCGAAACTCACCCAGCCTTCCAGCACGCAGGGCACGTGCCCCAGCGCCGCCCAGCCACCTTCCAGCTCGGCCTGACTGCCGATTCGGACCTGACCCTTGCCGTCGTAGCCGAGTTCGCAGGTCTTGAGCACGCCGCGCCCACCGACGCGCTCCAGGGCACCGTCCAGATCAGCCGCCGCCTCGATGACCACGAACGGCGCCGTGGCCGCGCCCGCACCGTGCAGGGCCAGCTTCTCGCGGGCGCGGTGCTTGCTGCGCTCCAGCAACTCTCCGCCTGGACGCACCGGCACCCGGCCTTCCAGCGCCGCCAGGGCCAGGGTCGGCACGTTCTCGAACTCCAGGGTCACGGCGTCGCAGCCGCAGAGGCGTTCCAGGCCCGCCGGATCGGTGTAGGGCGCCTGAATCACCTCGGCGCACTCACGGGCGGGGGCGTGCGGGTCGGGTTCCAGGACCAGCACCCGCACGCCCAGCGGCAGGGCGGCCAACGCCAGCATCTGGGCCAGTTGACCGCCGCCGAGAATGCCCAGAGAGGCCTGTGGCTTGTGGCTTGCAGCTTGTGGGAAGGGCGAAGGGGTGCTCATTCGGCGAGGGCCTGAGGGTGGCCGTCAAAGTAGGGATCGTCCAGCACGGCCTGGGTTTGGGCGGCGCGGTAGGCGTTCAGGCGAGCGCACGCCGCCTCGTCGGTGCTCGCCAGCAGGGCAGCGGCGAACAGGGCAGCGTTTTTGGCTCCAGCGACCCCGATGGCAAAGGTCGCCACCGGCACCCCGGCGGGCATCTGCACCATGCTCAGCAGCGAATCCTGACCGCCCAGGGAGCGGCTGTGCACCGGCACGCCCAGCACCGGCACGCGGGTAAACGCCGCCAGCATCCCCGGCAGGTGGGCCGCGCCGCCCGCCCCGGCGATGAGGCAGCGCAGATTCAGCCGCTCGGCGCGGGCCGCATAGCTGGCGAGTAGGTGCGGCGTGCGGTGGGCCGAGAGCACCCGCACCTCGTGGGCGACACCGAGCTGAGAGAGCACCTCCAGGGCGCCGCTCATGGTCTCAAAATCGCTGCGGCTGCCCATCACCACGCCGATGAGCGGTTGAGGGCCAGGGGTTGAGGAAGCCGGGTCGGTCATGGGCGCAGTCTAGCGGGCACACCGTTCAGTGAGCGCGGCTGATCTGGACGGCGCATCCGTTTTCGTCACCCCCGGACTATGAACGCGGCCCGGCGCCGAATGTCAGTCGTCAGAACCATCTGACCCAGGGTCCGGGCATCTCCTTGTCAAGCTTGAGCTTGACCGAGCGGAGCGGGCAGGCGTGCCCAGGCGGACTTGCAAAGCTCCGCAGGAGAGGAGTGGCATCCTCATGGGGACGAGTGGCGTCCTCATGGGCGTCCGTTCACGAGGACAGTCCGTTCACGACGACAGTCCGCTTTGCCCAAGACGCGGAAACCTGATTTTCAGTCTACCGAACGGGCGCTGTTCTGGGTGCTGGCGCTGCTACCGACCCTGCAACTGGTGAGCAACATCAGCGGCGAGGTGGCGTCTTTTCAGCTCAGCGTCCTCAGCGTGTCACTGGTCGCCTACCTGGCTTACCCGGTGCAGACCGCCGCCTGGCTGCCGCTGAGTCTGTTCGGGCTGCCCCCAGGCTTGGCGCCCCCAGGCTTGGCGACTACCGCCGCCGCTCGGACGACCTGTATCAGCGTGGACCCCCTGACTGTCCTGGCCAACCGCCGGGCGCTGTACGGGGCGCTCGACGCTGCGCTGGTGGGAGTTCGGCCCCATACGCCGCTCCCGGTGATGCGGCTTGACCTCGACCATTTCAAGGCCATCAACTTCAAGGCCGTCAACGACCGTTTCTGCCACCAGACCGGCGACGAGGTGCCTGAGCGCCTGACCGAGCGGGCCGACCGCAATCTCTACCGGGCCAAGGCTGCGGAGCGCAACCAGGTCTGCGGCGACCAGACCTGAAGGCGCTCCGCTTCTGCTAACCTGCGCGGCGTGCTCAAGGCCAGGCGCCGGATATGACTCCTCCCGACCCTTACGCCTGGCTGTACTCGCGCACCCGCCAGGGCCGGACACGTGGACCGGCCCGCGCCCGGCGACTGCTGGACGCACTCGGATCACCAGACAGCCAGTTTCAGAGCATCCGGGTCACCGGCACCAACGGCAAGGGCAGCACCTGCGCCCTGCTGGAAGCGGGCCTGATCGCCGCCGGGCACAGCGTCGGCAGCTTCACCAGCCCGCACCTGGAGCGCTTCGAGGAGCGGGTCCGGGTGAACGGGCAGACCATCAGCCCCGACCAGACCGCCGAATTCATCGCCTGGGCGCAGCAGCACGCCCCGGACGCCGCCTTTTTCGACCTGAGCCTGGGGCTGGCCTGCCAGGCGTTCGCCCGCGCAGGCGTGCGGTGGGCGGTCATGGAAGCGGGCGTGGGCGGCGTCTCGGACGCGACGCAGGCGCTCGCTGGCGTCCGGGCGGTGCTGGTGACCAACGTGGCGCTCGACCATACGGCGACCCTGGGACCGACACTCTCCGACATCGCCCGCGACAAGGCCGGGGCCGCGCTGCCCGGCGTGCCGCTGCTGAGCACCGCCACCGGTGAGGCGCTGGTGGTCGTCGCCGAGGTGGCCGCCGAGCACCTGTGTATGCTGCATACGCCCCGAAGCCACCCGGCACTGTTCGCCCTACCGCGCCCGCCCGCCATGCTTGGGCCGCACCAGTTTCGAAACGCCCAGTTGGCCGCCGCGACCCTGCGCCTGCTGGGCTGTGAATCTGGGCCGAACTCCGAATCCGGGCCAAACTTCGAATCCGGGCTGGACGCCGCCCTGAACGTCACCTTTCCGGCCCGCCTGGAGCGCTTCACGGTGGCTGGCCGCACGGTGCTGCTCGACGGCGCCCACAACCCACATGCCGCGCAGGCGCTGGTCGCCGCCGTGACGGAGCTGGCCGTTTCGGGGATAGCTGTCACAGGGATAGACGTGCTGCTGTTCGGCAACTTCGCCCGCAAGGACACGGCGGCCACGCTCGCGCCGCTGCTGGCGCTGACGCCCGTGCGGGTCTTCACGGCGCCGGGCCAGGGAGCGACCGAGCCAGGGGGGCTGGCCTCGCACTACGGCGGGGAAGCGGTAGCCGACCCACACGCCGCCCTGGCACGGGCGCTGGCGCTGACGCCTGTGGGGGGCACGCTGCTGCTGACCGGCAGCCTGTATCTGGCGGGGGCGCTGCGGGGGGCGCTGGTAGGCGGTTGACGGTGATGTTGCGTTGGTGGGGCTTTGGCACTGTGCAAATGCGTCTGCACCCCCGGCCCCCGCCCCGGTGGGGCGCAACTGGCCACAGGTTCGGGGGAGAGCAGGCGTGCTGACCGCTCCGTTCACGACGAGTGCTTGCACAGGGAAGTGAGCGCCTGCCCTGATCCGTTCCCGCGCACCGCCTCCCCACTCCCCACAAGCCCCCTTGCTACACTCCCGCCATGACTACGCCGCCGCCACTGCCGACCTTCCTCGCCCTCGATGTCAGCAAAAGCCGGGTGGGGTACGCGGTCAATCACGGCGCTCTGGTGTTCGGGCGGGGGAGCTTTGACCGGACGCGGCTGAAAAACGATCTCAGGGCCATTTTGCACAAGCAGCGCACGGAGGGCGCCACGGCGCTGGTGCTGGGGCTGCCGCTGCGCACCGACGGGGCGCCGAGTCCATCGGCTGACCGGATCAGATCGTTCGGCACCGAGCTGAGGCGGGCCGGAGCCACGGTGACGTATCAAGACGAGCGCTTCACGACCCGCCGCGCCCGCGAACTGGGCGCCGTGGACCTCGACGAGGCCGCCGCCGTGCAGATTCTGGAACTGTACGTGCAGGGGCTGACGATGGCCCAGGCACTGGCATCACAGGCAACGGCAACACAGGCACCGGCAACAGCGCCCCAAAAATAAAAACCCCCGCGCAGGCGGAGGCTTTCGTGTGTGGTAGACCCGAGCAGATTTGAACTGCTGACCCCTACAGTGTCAATGTAGTGCTCTACCCCTGAGCTACGGATCTGGGTGGGTAAGTGTCCTCACCCGTGAAGGGCTTTGGAGGCGCTGACCGGATTTGAACCGGTGGTGGAGGTTTTGCAGACCTCTGCCTTACCACTTGGCTACAGCGCCGCCGTGTGGGGCAGGGCTGTCAGCCCCGGTTCTCCCAGCGGGGTGAATAGTAGCATGAGCGCTGCGGGCTGTCAAAACTGGCAAGCGGCCCTGGCGGCGAGGTACACCGGGCGGGGTAGCATGTCGGCATGCACATCCTGCACGTCGCCTCCGAGGCGTATCCGTATTCTCGTACCGGCGGGCTGGCCGATGTCCTGGGCGCCCTGCCCCCCGAACTGGTCCGGCAGGGTATGGCGGTCAGCGTCCTCTCGCCCTGGTACGCAGACCTGCTCGGCACGCCCCGCGAAATCTGGCGCGGCGGTGATCTGCGGCTGGGCGAACTCTACCAGGAGGGCGTCAGGCACCTGTTTCTGGAGACGCCGGATTTTCGCCGCCCCGGCATCTACCACCCCGACGACGTGCGGCGCTTCGCCAACTGGGGCCGCCTGGCGCTGCCGGTCCTGACCTCGGCGGGCGTGAGATTCGACGTGCTGCACGGCCACGACTGGGCCGCCGGGCTGGTCGCTGCGCACGGCAGCCTGCATCAGTTGCCCAGCGTGTTTACCATCCACAATTTGCAGTACCAGGGCAGATGGAACATGGCCGAGGGCTTCCCCTGGACCGGCCTGCCCGACTGGCTCAATACCCCACTGGGCGCCGAGTTCTACGGCGACATCAACCTGATGAAAGCCGGGCTGCGCTTCGCCTCGCACGTCACCACGGTGAGCCCGACCTACGCCCGTGAGATCACCACACCTGAATTCGGAGAAGGGCTCGACGGGCTCCTGCGCGAGCGGCTGGCGAGGGGGCAACTGTCGGGCGTCATCAACGGGCTCGATCAGGAGCGCTGGAATCCGCGCACCGACCCGCACGTCCTGCCCTACGGCGACATGGCGGGCAAGCAGGCCAGCATCAGTGCCGTGCGCCAGGAATTTCAGCTCGACGACGCCCCGATTCTCAGTTGCGTCTCGCGGCTGGCGGTGCAAAAAGGGCTGGATATTCTGCTGGCCGCCCTGCCTAGAATCGTGGAGAAGTGGAACGTGGTGCTGCTCGGCAGCGGCGACGCCCAGCTCGAAGCCGCCTTCTCGGCCTGGGCGCAGCGCTCGGCGCGGGTGCGGCACGTCACCGGCATGAACGAATCACTCTCGCACCGGCTGTACGCGGGCGCCCACGCCTTCGCCATGCCCAGCCGTTTCGAGCCGTGCGGCCTGTCGCAGATGATCGCCCTGCGCTACGGCACCCTGCCGATTGCCCGCGCCACCGGGGGCCTGGCCGACACCGTGCCGGAGGACGTGGGCTTTGTCTTTGGCGAGCCGACGCCCGCCGCCTTTCTGGAGGCCCTGAACCGCGCCGAGCGTGAGCTGGCCGACCCAGACCGGTGGAATGCCCGCGCCAGCCGGGGCCTGAGCATGGACTTCTCGTGGGCGGGACCGGCGAAGCGGTATATCGAGATCTACCAGCAGGTCCGGGGCGAGGCGAACGGGCCGCTGAGTGAGGCGGGGCTGGAGGTGGTGTAGGAGGTGCGCGGGAGGCGGTGGGCGGTGCGCGGGAACAGAATCCGGGTGCCCGTGCGGTGGGCGCAGAGGCACAGGCGCTCAAAGCTATGCCCGGCCATCGCCCCTGCTCTTACCGCGTCCTGCGTACCGCGCACCGCCTCCCCCAATGCTCTACCATGCGCGGCGTGAAACTCGCGGTGGTGCTGGTGTCTCCCAAAACGTCGGGCAATGTGGGCGCGGCGGCGCGGGCCATGCTCAACATGGGCGCCGATGACCTGCGGATCGTGGCCCCGCGCTGCGATTACCGCGATTCGGGCAGCCGGGCGATGGCCGTTCACGCCGCGAAGTTGCTCGAAGAAGCCAGGGTCTACGCCACGCTGGCCGAGGCGATTGCCGACCGCGACCTGGTGGTGGGCACCAGCGCCAGACTGCGGGCGGTGCTCTCGGCGCCTCAGCACCCGGCGGGGCTGCGCCCCCTGGTCCGCGACAGCGCCGCCCCCGCGCTGGTCTTCGGGCCGGAGGAATCGGGCCTGAGCAACGCCGACCTGGAGCTGTGCCGCCTGACCATGCAGATTCCCACCGCCGAGTACGCCAGCCTGAATCTGGCTCAGGCCGTGCTGCTGAGCTGCTACGAGTTCTTGCAGTCGGCAGCTTCCCAGGGAGCAGGCTCGGAGGCAACTTCAGCGAACTTGGCTGCGTCTCAGGGCCAGCCTGAAGCCGCGCCGCCTGAGCGCCAGGCGGCCATCAGCAGCGAGATGGAAGGGCTCTACGCCCACCTGCGCGACGTGATGCTGCTGACCGGCTACACCGACGCCGTGCGTGCCCGCCATACCCTGCGACTGTGGCGCGTGGCGCTCGACAAGGCGACCTTCAGCCCATCCGAGGTGCGCCTGGTGCGCGGCCTGCTGCGCCAGGTCCAGTGGAAGGTGGCCCAGACAGGCACAGAGACCCAGGTAAACACAGAGACCCAGACAGGCACAGACAAAGGGGAAGTGGGAAGCGGGGAGTAGGAACGGCCCTCGGTCTTTCCCCACAGGCCACGCGCCACAAGCCACAAGCCGGGCGCCCCAACTGAACGCTCCGCAACCAATCCAAACTCCCCCGGCGCCTAAACTGGGCAGATGACCGTTCCATCTGCACTCACATCCGACGCGCCGACGCCCAGCCCGGCCCCCGCCCTGCGCCCCGGCATGGCACTTTCACGGATGGTGCTGCTGACGCGCAACGTGCTGCCGCTGCTGATCGTGCTGGTGGTGGTGGCCTACGAGGTGGGCTTCGTCTCGCTGTTCGACGCCTCTGCCGGGCGGCTGGTGCATCTGGCGTTTTACGGCGTGGTCGGGCCGCTGGTGACGTTCTTTACCATCCAGTCGATTGCCGAGGGCGTGCAGGCGCGTGAGCAGGCCGAGGCCGAGCTGCGCGACCTGTACGCGCAGCTCAGCGCCTCACATCAGCGCATGGGCGCGCTGCAACACCTGATGCGGGCGGTGTCCGAGCCTGCCGATCTGGAAACGTTGCTGAACGTGGCGGTGCAGGGCACCCAGGCCGCCACCGGGGCGGTGATCGTGCAGGCCCAGCTACGCGGCGACGTGCTGGCCGGGGGGCCGAGCAGCGCCCTGAGCCGCCAGGTCGGCGTTCAATCCGGGCGCTACCAGGTCAACGTGGCGCTGGGCCAGGGCGGGGTGCTGGGCGACCTCAACCTGGGCTTCGAGACGCCGCCCAGCAGTGACACCCGCGAGCTGATCGCCGCCATCGGCTCGGAGCTGGGCAGCGCCATCGCCAGCACCCAGAGCCGCACCCGCGACCTGATTACCCTCTTTGAAGTCGATCAGTCGATTCGGGCCGAGCGCAACATGCAGCGGCTGCTCGCCCGCGTCACCGGCACCATCGCCGGGCGGGTCCAGGCCACCGCCCGCGCCGCCTTCCTGACCGATCAGGATGGGCTGCTGAGACTCGAATACGCCCGCGACCCCGGCGGCGAGGTCCGCAGCGGCGGCGTGTTGCCAGCCTTCGTGCGCCGCGTCGCCGAGGGCGGGCAGCCCGGCCTGGCCAGCGCCGAGGAGGCCGCCGAGGTCTTTCCCGGCGCCGCCAGCGCCCTGGGTCTGCCCATGCGCAGCGAGGACGGCCTGGTGGGTGTGCTCGTGCTGGGCGGCCACGAGGGCGCCTTCGAAAAGGAGCGCACGCCGCTGCTGGCACTGCTGGCCTCACAGGCGACGCTGGCGGTGCGCAACGCCCGCGCCTACCTGTACTCCGAAGAGCTGGCCATCGGTGAGGAGCGCAACCGCATCGCCCGCGAAATCCACGACGGCGTGGCGCAGTCGCTCGCCTTTTGCGCCATCAAGCTCGACGTGGTGGCCCGCCAGATTTCCAAAACCCCCGACGCGGCGGTGACCGGCGTGCAGGAAGCCAGCAGCCTGCTGCGCGAGCAGATCCGCGAGGTCCGGCGCAGCATCTTCGCGCTGCGGCCCATCGACCTGGAACGCTACGGCCTGCTGGAGACCCTCAAGCGCTACCTGCTGGATTTCGGCGAGCAGCACGGCGTCAAAACGCAGCTCGACATCAGCGGCGACATCCACCTGGCGCCCGGCGACGAGGCGGTGGTCTTCCGGATCTTGCAAGAAAGTCTGAACAACGTGGCCAAGCACGCCCGCGCCCTGAACGTGACAGTGACGCTGACGGGCGGCAGCAGCGTCAAACTGACCGTGGAAGACGACGGCGAGGGCTTTGACCTCACGCTCGCCACCGGGCGGGTCAGCAGCGCGGGCGGTCTGGGCCTGGTGCAGATGCGCGAGCGGGTCGAGTCGCGCGGCGGCGCCTACCGGGTCGAGAGCGCCCCGGAGCGCGGCACGCGGGTCGAGGCCCGGCTGCCACAGGCGTAGGGTCCAGGCTCAGGGTCCAGTTGCCACAGGCGTGATGGGGGGCCGTCTTGAGTAGCCTCCACCGGACGCGCTACCTTTAAGTCATGCGACTTTCCGCCGCCCTGATTCCTGTTTGCCTGATCACCGCCCTCAGTGTCGCCGCCGCCCAGACCGAGCCAGTCCAAACCCAGTCAGCACCGCCTGAGCGCTCCTCGGCGTCCAGTGCGCTGGTGCTGCGGACCACACCGGAGGCGCTGCTGAGCGACCTGAAGGTGGCGGGCTACCAGGCCACGCTGGACACCAGCGGCGAGCAGCCGTCCATCCTGCTGGAAAAGAAGGCCGACAACGTGGTCATCAACCTCGATTTCATCGGCTGTAACGCCAGCAGTTGCGACGCCGTGGAGGCCAACGTCTGGTACGACGCCGCCAAGATGAAGAGCCTGCCGGACCTGAAGACCATCAACAGTTGGAATCAGGAATACTACGTTCAGGCGTACATCGACACCGATAAGAACATCAATCTGCTGAGCCGCTACCGCTTTACCGGCGGCTTTACCCACGCCAACTTCCTCGGCTGGCTGGCCGACTTCGAGGATGAGAGCAACGAGTTCGACCAGATCATGCAGGATTTAAATTAGGGTGTGGATTGTGGGTTGTGGGTCGTGGGGAAGACCGAGATCTGTGTGTGTTTCCCTGAAGCGTTGACGGCAAAAACGTCGTCACCCTGAAGGAAATAGCGGGTCTCGTCGTTGAACGAAGACATCTTTCGCGTCGCTCAGGATGATAAATCGGGCACTTCTCTGTTCCTGCTCCCCACACCCCTCAGTTCAGCGTCCGCTCCTCCGGCACGTTCAGCAGGAAGGCGGGAATCTTGACCCGTCCGGCGCGGCCCCAGGCGTCGCGCAATTCGTAGTGGCCCGACATCTGGCCGGGCAGGGCCTCCAGGGTCACGAAGCTGTCATAGACGTACACGCCGCCCGGCGCGATGATCGGTTGCTGGCCCACCACGCCCTCGCCCTGCACCTCAGTCTGGGTGAGGGTGCCGTCGGTGATCTGCCAGGCGCGGGCGATGACCTGCCAGGAATCAGGGGCGTGGTTCTCGATGCGGATGACGTAGGTGAACACCTGCCGCCCTGGCCGTGAATAGGCGCTCAGGTGCGTCACGCTGACGTCTACGCGCACGTCGGGCCAGCTCAGCTCAGCCCCAGGGGCGGCAGTTTCGGACATGGGGAGAAGGATAAAGCAAAAGCCGCCGCCTGTTGGGCTTATTCTGGCACTCATGACCACCGTACTTCCGGACAATCTCAACACCGACTTCCTGCTCAACTTGCTGCGCGAGGCCGGTCCCAGCGGCTATGAAGCCCGCCCGGCCCGCGTCTGGCTGGAGGAGGCGAGCACCTTCGCGCGCACCCGCAGCGACCACTACGGCAACGTCTACGCCGAGGTCGGCCCCGCAGAGGCAGCGCCGATTGTCCTGATGGGCCACCTCGACGAGATCGGGCTGATGGTCTCGCACATCGACGAGAACGGATTCCTGGCGGTGCTGAACATCGGCGGCTGGGACCCGCAGGTGCTGGTCGGCCAGCGCATCCGGCTGCTGGGGCCGGGCGGCGACGTGCTGGGCGTGATTGGCAAGAAGGCCATTCACGTTATGGAGGCCGAGGAGCGCACCAAGGCCAGCAAACTGGAAGAGCTGTGGATCGACACCGGCCTGAGCGCTCAGGCCGCGAAGGAGCAGGTGCCGGTGGGCACGGTGGGCGTCATCGAGCAGATGCCGGTGCTGCTGGGCGACAAGCTGGTGAGCCGGGCGCTGGACAACCGGGTGGGCGCCTTCATCGTGCTCGAAGCCCTCAAGCGGGTGCAGGGCAGCGGGCGGCGCATCATCGCCATCGGCACGGCCCAGGAGGAGATCGGGCTGCTGGGCGCCCAGGTCAGCGGCTACGGGACAGACCCGCTGGCGGGCATCGCCGTGGACGTGACCCACGAAACGTTGCAGCCGGGCGTCAGCGAGAAGAAATACGGCGTCTCGCCGTTCGGGTCGGGCGCCAGCCTCAGCGTGGGCGCTTTGTTCAACCCCAAGGTCACGGGCGGGCTTCAGGCGGCGGGCAGGGCGGCGAACGTGCCGTTCACGGTCTCGGCCACCCCGCGCTACTCCGGCACCGACGGTGACGCGCTGGCGCTGAGCCGGGCAGGTGTACCCACCGGAGTCGTCAGCGTCCCCAACCGCTACATGCACAGCCCCTCCGAGATGGTGCAGCTCAGCGACGTACAGGCGTGTATCGACATCATCGCGGCCTGGATTCTGGGCTTGCCCGAAGGCGAGCTGGACTTTTCGCGGCACTGAGCGAGCGGCGGATCACTGAACGGCGGGCAGCACCATGACGGTATGCCCGCCGTTCATCTGGCCCAGGTCAACATCGCCCGCCTGCGTGCGCCACTCGGCAGCCCTCTGCTGGCCGACTTCGTGGCCGGGCTGGAGCCGATCAACGCGCTGGCCGAAAGCTCGCCCGGTTTCGTCTGGAGACTGAAAGACGAGGCCGGGGACGCCACGCAGATTCCCTATTCGGACGACCCCGCCATCATCGTAAACCTGAGCGTCTGGCAAAGCGTGGAGGCCCTGCGCGAGTTCACCTACCGGACCCGCCACACCGACTTCCTGAAACGCCGCCGCGAATGGTTCACGCGGCTGGACTTCGCGGTGGCGCTGTGGTGGGTGCCAGCGGGCGAATTCCCGACCCCGGCCCAGGCGCGGGCCAGACTGGAACTGCTGGAGGCGCGGGGGCCGTGCGCGAAGGTGTTCACCTTCGGGCAGGTGTTCGGGGCACCGGAGATTTCGGGGCAATAAAAAAACCACCCTCTTCGGCGGTGATTCCAAGAATATAGCTCGGTATTCTCCGCAAGTCAAATTTATGCAGCCGATGCTGAACTGTCCGCTCTCGCAAGGGCCGTTCACACCCGGCTGATGGTGCCTATCACAGCGGCTGGTAGACTCGAACTTGACAGCCTTACCTGGCCCGACTGTGCCTCCCCGGTGGACAAACGAAGGCACACAGCCTAAACTTTAGACCAAGTATAAAAATTGCCCGCCCGTCTGTTTTCGTTCCCCAGGAGGTACGTCGTGACCGCAGTTCAAGCCCAGAGCACACCGTCCAGCGCAGCTTCGGCCCACCCCTCCCCCATTCAGAAGGCGGCTGTCATCGGCGCCGGGGTGATGGGCGCGGCCATCGCGGCGCAGCTCACCAACGCGGGCATTCCGGTGCTGCTGCTCGACATCGTGCTGCCGGACCAACCCAGCGCGGACAAGCCGGACCGGAACCTCCTCGCCAAAGCTGGTATCGAGCGGGCGCTGAAATCCAGCCCCGCCGCCTTCATGGCGCCGGAAAACGCCAAGTTGATTACGCCCGGCAACCTCGAAGACGACCTGGCCAAACTGGGGGACGCCGACTGGATCATCGAGGCGATCATCGAGAAGCTGGACGCCAAGCGCGACTTGTGGGCGCGGGTCGAGGGCGTCGCCAAAAAGACGGCCATCATCTCCAGCAACTCCAGCGGCATTCCGATGCATTTGCAAATCGAGGGCCGCTCCGAGGATTTCCAGAGCCGCTTCGTGGGCGCCCACTTCTTCAATCCGCCGCGCTACCTGCACCTGCTGGAAGTCATTCCGACCAGCCAAACCAGCCCCGCCGTGCTGAACACCTTTTCCGAGTTTGCTAACCGGACGCTGGGCAAGGGCGTGGTCGTCGCCAACGACGTGCCCGGCTTCGTAGGCAACCGCATCGGCGTCTACGGCATGGTCCGCGCCATGAAACGCATGGAGGAGACCGGCCTCACGCCCGCCGTCGTGGACGCGCTGACCGGCCCCGCCATCGGGCGGCCCAAGTCGGCAACGTTTCGCACGGCGGACCTCTCCGGGCTGGACATCATCTACCACGTCGCAAATGACATCGGCGCGGTGACTGGCCCCGACGAGGACTTCACCCTGACGCCGACGTTTCACACATTGGTCGAAGATAAAAAATGGCTGGGCGACAAGACCGGCAGCGGCTTCTACAAGAAGACCAAAGACGAGCGCGGCAAGACCAAGATTCTGACCCTCAATCTGGACACGCTGGAATACGAGGACGCCCCGCCCGTCAAGATTGCGGTGCTGGACGCCGTGAAGAATCAGCCGCTCTCGGCCCGCGTGGGGGCGCTCTACGAGGCCCAGGGACCGGAGGGCGACTTCATGCGCGGCGTGCTGAACGACGGCTTCTGGTACGCCGCCAGGATGGCCGGAACCGTCAGCAGCCGGTTGCAGGACATCGACAATGCCCTCAAATGGGGCTTCGGCTGGGAGCAGGGGCCATTCGAGGCGATGGACGCGCTGGGCGTGCAGACGGTGATTACCAACCTCGAAGCCGAGGGCCGGACCCTGCCGCCGCTGCTGGCGAAGATGAAGGAGACGGGCCAGGCCAGCTTCTACCAGGGCGAGCAGATTATCGATGCCAGAGGTGACATTCAGCCCTACGCCGCGCCGTACCTGCTGCTGACCGACCTGAAAAAAGACGCCACCAAAATCATCAAGAAGAGTAGCGGGGCCAGCCTGCTCGACCTCGGCGACGGCGTGCTGCTGCTCGAATTTCACTCCAAGATGAACGCGCTGGGCGAGGACGCCATCCGCATGATCGGCACGGCGCACAAAACCGTGCAGGACATGGGCTACGCCGGGCTGGTCATCGGCAACCAGGGCGAGCATTTCAGCGCCGGGGCCAATCTGCCGCTGATTCTTAGCCAAGCACAGGACGAGGAATGGGACGAGCTGGACGCGGCTATCAAGGCGTTTCAGACGGCCACCACCAGCCTGCGCTTCAGCCCGCATCCTGTTGTTGTGGCCCCGTTCAGCCTGACCCTGGGCGGCGGCACCGAGATGGCCCTGCACGCCGACGCCGTGACCGCTTTCTCCGAGAGCTACATGGGCCTGGTGGAAGTTGGCGTGGGCCTGATTCCCGGTGGCGGCGGCACCAAGGAAATGCTGCTGCGCTTCACCGATGGCATGCCGTCGGGCCAACCCTTGCTTCCCGCCGTGCAGCGGGCCTTCGAGCTGATCGGCACGGCCAAGGTCAGCACCAGCGCCCAGGACGCCCGCAAGCTGGGATTCCTGCGGCCCAGCGACGAGATCGTGATGAACCGCGACAACCTGATCTCGGAGGCCAAGCGCAAGGTGCTGGACCTCTCTCCCGGCTACGTGCAGCCCGCCATGCGGACGGACATTCCAGTCATGGGCGAGGCGGCGATTGGGGCCATCAAGAGTGCCCTCTACGGGCTGGTGGAAGGCGGGTACGCTTCTGCGTATGACCGCGAGGTGTCGCTGCAACTGGCCAACATCTTATCGGGCGGCGCGGGCAACAACCGCCAGGCGCGGGTGAGTGAGCAGCACCTGCTGGACCTGGAGCGCGAAGCCTTCCTGACGCTCTGCGGCAAGAAACGCACCCAGGACCGCATCGCCCA
>NZ_JANYGJ010000127.1 GCF_025362455.1 Deinococcus sp.
TGCGTCGCTGCGGGTGCGTTGAGTGTCAGTGTTGCCATAGGTGATTCCTTTGCTGATATTTACAGCCAGGTGGGTTCAAGAGTTCCATCCGGCGGGGTAATATGCGATATGTCAAATTTTATGTTCGCCACAGGAATCGAAAATAGCGCACCGACCATTTTGCTGCCCAGCGGTGCGACAAAACGCGTCGATGAAATGGAGAAGTGCGGCCATTACGCGCGGTGGCGGGAGGACTTCATCCTGGTCCGCGAGCTGGGGATCAGCTACCTCCGGTACGGCCCGCCGCTGCATCTGACACATGTCCGGCCTGGGCACTACGACTGGGACTTTGCCGATGAGACTTTTGGGGCTTTGCGCGAGATGGATATCACGCCGCTCGCCGACCTCTGCCACTTCGGCGTGCCGGACTGGATCGGCGGCTTCGACAATCCGGATTGGCCCCTGCTGTTTGCCGAGTATGCGCGTGCATTCGCCGTGCGATTCCCCTGGGTACATTATTACACGCCGGTCAATGAAATTTTCGTGGCAGCGACATTTTCGGGCCAGCTCGGCTGGTGGAATGAGCGGGCTGTCGGTGACCGCGGGTTTGTGACCGCTCTGGGAAACTTGTGCCGGGCCAATACGCTTGCCATGCGGGCCATTCTGGAAGTCAACCCTCTTGCCGTATTTATTCAGAGCGAATCGTCGGAATATTTCCACCCGGCAGATCCCGGCGTCATGGCGCAGGCAAATATCCTGAATGAGAAGCGGTTTCTGTCACTGGACCTGACCTATGGCCGCCCGGTCAACGCGGTCATGTATGAGTACCTGCTGGACAACGGGATGACACGCGCGGAATACCACTGGTTTATGGAAAATCAAGTGAAAACCAACTGCGTCATGGGCAACGATTATTACGTCACCAATGAACATATGGTTCACGCAGACGGGCGCGTGACGCCGTCGGGCGAGGTATTCGGCTACTACGTCATCACGCTGCAGTACTACCACCGCTACCGGCTCCCGGTCATGCATACGGAGACGAACCTGGCCGACGCCGACAAGTCATGGGATTGGCTTTGGAAACAGTGGACAAATCTCTTTCGCCTGCGCAGCGACGGGGTTCCCATCATCGGTTTTACCTGGTACAGCCTGACCGACCAGGTAGACTGGGACACCGCATTACGCGAGGACGCCGGGCGAGTCAATCCGGTCGGCCTGTGTGACATGGACCGAAATATCCGACGCGTAGGTTACGAATATCGCAAGCTAATTCAGCATTGGAGTGGTCTTCTCCCAACCGGCAGCGTCAGCCTGGACTTGCCGTAAGAGTCGCTTTGAGGTGTTCAGGCGAATTGAAGGAGTCAGGCGAGGGGTAAATCAAGCGCTCGTGCCTTTTCCACCATCCTGGGGCGTGCAGAGCGTCGTGCCGGTGATGACCCTGACGGCCCAAATCGCGCAGCATCTCAGCCAGTGCAGTGGGCTGCGGAATGCCGTCCTGAAGGCGAAATGCACCCGGCTCATAGTGGCCTGAATCGCGGCTGACAAGACTGTCCCAGTCATAGGCTCCCAGCAAAGCCCACGCGGTGACGGCACGCAGGTCCACGCCTTCGCGACGCACCTGCAGTGCGGCGTCCCAAACCTCCAAAAACCAGCGCATGTGCTCGCTCGTATCTCCGCCCAGGCTGACCTCGGTAAGCGCGATGGGAGAGTGGTAGCGATCCCAAACCTCTTTCAGCAGATCCGGGAGACTGCACACGCCTTCAGCACAGACGCGAACCGCCTCGACATCGGCATAAGTATCCTGCGAATTCGTGCCGACGGCGTGGGGCGGATAATGCTGTATGCGGTCATCCAGAAAGCGCTCGCTCGTGAGGTAATAATCGATGCCCAGGATCTGCGGCGGACAGGGGTGCTCCCGGAATTCACGCAGCTCCACTTCCTCCACGCCCAGCCAGCGCAGGAAACGGCTCATGGGATGGTTCTCGTCTACTCGCCCGCAGAGAAGGTCAAAGGTAAGCCAGCGGCGCTCGTTCTCGAAATCCGCCTGATACGCCAGTGTCTGCGTACTATGGACCTTGCCGATGTCCTCCG
>NZ_JANYGJ010000173.1 GCF_025362455.1 Deinococcus sp.
CGCTCGCCAGCGCGCTGTATCAGGAATTGCTGGAAGCGGGTATCAAAACCGAACTGCTCGACGGGGACGCCGTGCGCGAGAACCTGAGCAAAGGTCTGGGCTTTTCGCGCGAGGACCGCGACATGAACGTGCGCCGCATCGCTTACGTCGCCGGACTGCTGGCGCGGCACGGCGTCACGGTGCTGGTCAGCGCCATCAGCCCCTACGAGAGCACCCGCCGCGAGGTGCTGGCTGGCCTGCCGAACGCCTCGGAGATCTTCGTGGACGCGCCGCTCTCGACCGTCACCGAGCGCGACGTGAAGGGGTTGTACCTGAGGGCCACCCGTGGCGAGATCAAGCACTTTACCGGCGTCTCCGACCCCTACGAGGCGCCGACCCGACCGGCCCTGCACCTGCGCACCGACCAGCTCAGCGTGGCCGAGTGCCTCTCTCGGTTGCGCCCGCTGGCCGGGCTGCGCCAGGAAGTCGGCGTATGACCGCCCTGGAAAATCGCCCGGTGAGCACCGTGAATACCTACTCCGTCCCCGAATTCACGCCCGACACCGACCCGCTGGAGGTCATCCGCTGGGCCTTGCAGGCGCACCCGGACCTGACGATGCCCAGTGCATTTAACCTGAACGGCGTGGTGCTGCTCGATCTGGCGGCGAGGGCGGGCTACAGCGGCGAGGTCGTGTTCGTGGACACCGGCTACCACTTCCCCGAAACGCTGGCGACCCGTGACCGTCTGGCTGACCGTTACCCGGAGATGCGCTTCGTGACGCTGAACAGTGGCGCGGCGCCCGACGACGGCCAGACGCTCAGCGACCTCTACGCCTCGGACCCGGACGCCTGCTGCGCTGTCCGGAAAGTCGAGCCGCTGGGGCGGTATTTGCGCGAAGTGGCGCCGTCGGCCCTGCTGAACGCCCGCAGCCGCGACCAGGCCAGCACCCGCGCCGAGATTCCCTTTACCGAAGAGGGCGCCCGGCGCAAGATCAACCCGCTGGCGTTTTGGACCCGCGAGATGCTCGAAGCCTACGCCGCCGAGCACGACCTGCCGGTCAATCCGCTCTACGCCGACGGTTTCCTGAGCGTGGGCTGCTGGCCCTGCACCCGCGCCGTGCGCCCCGGCGAGGACGCCCGCGCCGGACGCTGGGCGGGCCAGGGCAAAACCGAATGCGGTCTGTGGGCCGGTGAGGGCAAGCTGTGAGGCGCGTCCCGAACCGCTGTTGTCGACCTCGCCAGTTTCCACATCCTGACTCTTTTCTGCATACCGACTCGTCTCTACATCCTGAGTAGTTGACCAGAATTATCCACTAAACTGTCCAGATCATTCCCACCCCCGGAGACGCCCCCATGACGCTGAGCACCTTCACCCCCAACCTGATCGCGGGCACCCACCTTCCCACACCGCTCGGCGGCACGCTGGTCAACCGCCTTCTGCGGCCCGGCGAGGACTTCGAGCTGCCTGAATTCATAGATCTGCCGCGCCTGGAACTGGATGGCCGCGCCTTCGCCGATCTGGAGATGATCGCCAGCGGCGCCTACTCCCCGCTGAGCGGCTTCATGGGCGAGGCCGACTACCTCTCGGTCATCGAGCACATGCGCCTCGCCAACGGCACGCCCTGGAGTGTGCCGATCACGCTGCCGGTGGTCCGCGAGGACGCCCGGCAGTATCAGGGCCGCGTCCTATTGACCCACGCCGGGCTGCCGGTGGGCACGCTGGAAGTCAGTGAGCAGTACGAGGCCCGCAAGAGTTTCGAAGCCCATGAGGTTTACCGCACCGAGGACCCGCAGCATCCTGGGGTGGCGGCGCTGCTGGCCGTAGGCGACGTCTATCTGGCCGGTGAAGTCAGCTTATTTGAGGTGCCGCGTGGACTGTTTCCGGCCCAGCACCGCACGCCCGCCGAGGTCCGCGAGGTGATCGAGGCGCGCGGCTGGCGCAGCACGGTGGCTTTCCAGACGCGCAACCCGATTCACCGCGCCCACGAATACCTCCAGAAAGTGGCGCTGGAACTCGTGGACGGACTGCTGCTGCACCCACTGGTCGGCACCACCAAGAATGATGACGTGCCCGCCGATGTCCGCATGAAGGCGTATGACGTGCTGCTGGCCAACTATTACCCGCCGGAGCGCACGCTGCTGAGCGTCTATCCCGCCGCCATGCGCTACGCCGGGCCGCGTGAGGCGGTCCTGCACGCGCTGTCGCGGCGCAACTACGGCGCCACCCATTTCATCGTGGGGCGCGACCACGCCGGGGTCGGCAGCTACTACGGCACCTACGACGCCCAGGAAATCTTCGACGCGTACACGCCCGAAGAACTGGGTATCCAGATTCTCAAATTCGAGCACACCTTCTACTGCAAGAGCTGCTCGCAACTGGTCAGCTCGCGCACCTGCCCGCACGACGCCTCGCACCACCTGGTCCTGAGCGGCACCAAGGTCCGCGAGAAACTGCGTGCCGGGGAGCATCTACCCGCCGAGTTCAGCCGCCCCGAAGTCGCCGAGGTGCTGCGCGGCGCCTACCAGCAGGCCGACTGAAGCTTCAGCACTGAACTGAACCGGGTGTAGATGGGGACGGATGTGCCGGGCGTCAAGGTGGCGCTCCACATCACCGCGCCCAGCACCAGCTCAGGCGTTCAGGACATGAGGAGCATACCCCCGCCGTGCCCGTCGCCTTCCATCAAATTCACACCACGTCCGGCCCGACTTCGGGTCTGCTAGAGAAACCGCTTCCAGTCCTGATTGGTACGATTCTGATCTTAGTCTGATCAATGGAGCGGCCCAGTTCGATCAACCCCACACTACGTTCATCGGAGGGTCTACATGACGCGACTTACCAACAGGGCACCGGCCATACGGCTCCTGACCATGCTGGCCCCGACCCTGCTGGCATCAGGCGCCCTCACCGCCCTCAGTTCCGTATCCGCACAGGGCGCGACCAGCGTTCGTATCGGCTTCTTTCCCAATTTAACCCACGCTCCGGCGCTCATCGCTGTCGAGAAGGGCTATTACACGGCCCAGATCAAGGGGGTGAAAGTCGAGACCAAGGACTTCGTGTCGGGCACCACGCTCAGTGAGGCGTTCGCGGCAGGCGCCATCGACATCGGGCTGATCGGGCCGGGACCAGCCATCAACGCGGCGGCCAAGGGCATGCCGATCCAGATCATCGCCGGGGCCTCCGAGGCCGGCGCGGTGGTCATCGCCCGCAAAGGCGTGAGCATCGCGACTTACAAAGACCTGGCTGGCAAAAAAGTCGGCGTGCCCAGCCTGGGCAACACCCAGGACATTAGTTTGCGGGCCATTCTCAGCGCCAGCGGGCTCAAATCGCAGGCCGACGGCGGCACCGTGACCATCAGCCCGGTGGCGCCCGCCGACGTGGCCGCCGCCTTCCTGAGCAAGCAGCTCGACGCCGTGATCGTGCCCGAACCCTGGGGCGCCATCCTCGAAGCCCAGGGCAACAAGGTCGTGGGCGACGAGAAGACCGTCTGGCGCGGCGGCAAATACCCGTCAGCGGTGGTGATCGTGAACACCAAGTTCGCGCAGGCCAACCCGGAGATCGTCAAGGGCTTTCTCAGGGCGCACCTTCAGGCCATCAACCTGATCAGCAAGTCGCCGCTCGCCGCGCAGACCTCCATCAGTAGCGAGCTGTACAAACTGACCAACCAGAAAGTCGATCCCCGCGTGCTGCAACTGGCCCTCAAGCGCACCCGCATCACGTCCAGCGTGGACCCGGAGGCCATGAAGGAGTACGGCGCCCTGAGCGTGGCGGCGGGCTATACCCGCGAGCTGCCCGATTTCACTACCTTGATCGACCTGAGCGTCATTAAGGGTTTGGGCGGTAAATGACCACCGCGACCAGCCTGACGCCGCGCCGCACCTGGAGCCGGACTTTGCTGTGGCAATTTCTCGGCCTGCTGCTGATCGTGGGCGTCTGGTGGCTGGTCACCGACGGGCTCAAGATCTGGCCCAAGTACGTCTTCCCCGGCCCCAAAGCGGTCTGGACCGAGTTCTCGTATGGCCTGTGGGGCAGCGGACCCCAGGACGGTAAGCTGCTGAGTTCGGTGGGCAATTCGCTGCGGCGCGTCGCCCTGGGTTACCTCTTCGGCGTCGGGATCGGCGGCCTGGTGGGGCTATTCATGTCGCTGTGGCGGCCTCTGCGCGATACGGTAGGGTCCTACCTTCAGGGCCTTCAGAGCGTACCCAGCATCGCCTTCGTGCCGTTCGCCATCCTGTTTCTGGGTCTGAACGAAAAGGCCGTGATGTTCGTGGTGGTTCTGGAAGCCTTCATTCCGGTGGCGCTGGCGGTGTCGGGCGCGGTGCTCAACGTACCGCCCGCCTGGCGCACGGCGGGCCGGACCCTGGGGGCCAGCAACGCCGCGCTGGTGATGCGGGTGCTGCTGCCTGCCGCGCTGCCGAACATCGTCACCGGCCTGCGAACCGCCTGGAGTTTCGCCTGGCGAGCCCTGATCGGGGCCGAGCTGCTGACCTCCAATCCCGGTCTGGGGCGGCTGCTGGAAGTCGGGCGCAATACCTCGAACGTGGCGCTGGTGATCGCCACCATCATCATCGTGGGTGTGGTCGGCGGCCTGTTCGACCTGATCATTCGCGCCTGGGAAGGCCACATTCGCCGTGACTACGGCCTGGAGGTCGCCGCATGACCGCTCAACCCAAACGCTATTTCGATCTCGCCACCGCCGATCCGCCCACTCGCCCGCCGCAAGGTAAACTGGGCCTCGTGACCGCCGACCCGCTCGAAGAGGCCACCTCCCCCGATTACTCGAACTATGGGGAATCTAGCCACGAGCCGGGACATCCTCACACAGCGCCGCGTGGCGCGACCCTGGAACTCTCCGGTGTGGCGTACCACTACAGCGGCCACTCCGCCGGGCGAGGGCTGGGCAGCAAAATGGCCGCCGGACTGGGGCCGCTCGACCTGAAGGTCAAAGCGGGCGAATTTCTGACGGTGGTGGGGCCGAGCGGCAGCGGCAAAAGTACCCTGCTGGGCGTGCTGGCAGGCTTTCTGAGGCCGCAATCGGGCGAGGTGCGCCTGGCAGGGCACCCCATCAAGGGTCCGCACCCGGCGCTGACGCTGGTGCAGCAGGAACACGCCCTGTTTCCCTGGCTGACGGTGGCCGGGAACGTCGCCTTCGGGCTGAGGTCGCAGCGCTTGCCCCGTGCGGCGCGGGACCGGCGCGTGGCCGAGGCACTGGCGCAGGTGGGCCTGAGCGACTACGGAGAGAGGCGCGTGCATGAGCTGTCGGGTGGGCAGCGCCAGCGCATCTCGCTGGCCCGCGCCCTGGCGACACGTCCAGGGCTGCTGCTGCTCGACGAGCCGTTCTCGGCCCTGGACGCCCGCACCCGCGCCGAGATCAGCGACGAACTGCTGGGCATCTGGAAGTCGCAGCAGGTCACGGTGGTGTTCGTGACCCACAACTTACAAGAAGCCCTCAGCCTGGGCGTGCGCGTGGTCGCCCTGCGAGGCGGTGAGGTCGTGCTCGACGCGCCGACGCAGGGGCTACGGGTGGAGAAGCTGAGGGGCGTGCTGGACTGAGCGCGAATGGACCCGCAATAGATAAGGCAACCGGAAATAAAGGCCCCTGGACGACGGTTCAGGGCTTTTGTACGGTAGCTGACTGCTCCGCCTGAACCTCTGTTCTATCCAGTTTCTTGAACAGCCCGACACTCAGCAGCAACACGCCCGCCGTGACCGTCCAGGCCACGCGAACCGAGGTCTGTTCGGCCAGCACGCCCAGCCCCAGGTTGCCGAGCGTCACGCCGATAAAAAAGGCCACCGACAGCACCGAAAGCATCAGTGAGCGGCGCTCTGAAGGGATGCGCTCGTTGTACAGGGCCGTCAGCGACGACATGGGCACGGTACGCACGAGGTAGAGGAGCCACAGCAGCCCCGCCGCCGCCCACACCGACCCGGACCAGGCCAGCAGCAACAGCGCGAGGGCCTGTGCGCCCTGGCTCAGCCGCCCCAGCCAGTCGAGGCGGCCCCCCAGCCCGGCCAGAGTGCGGGCGGCCACGAGATTG
Organism: Deinococcus sp.; assembly: GCF_025362455.1. GTDB lineage: Bacteria > Deinococcota > Deinococci > Deinococcales > Deinococcaceae > Deinococcus. The sequence goes on from NZ_JANYGJ010000173.1 coordinate 6,016, forward strand.
CCCACCATTCCAGCCAGAAAGCACCCGCCGAGGACACCGCCGAACACCAGGGTGTTCGTTCGCCCCAGGCCGAGCTGGTCGGCGAAAAACGGCTGCCAGAAGGTCTGGCAGGCCGCCACGACCACGCCGCCCAGCGCTTCGAGGAGCAGCAGGCGCGGCAGCAGCGAATCACGGCGAACCGAATGGGCCGCTTCCTTCAGCGCGGTGGGTAAGCTGGACAGACCCGCTCGCAGCGCGGGCACCACGTTGGTTTGGGGGTGGTCGGTTTGGGGGTGGGCGGTTTGAGGGCGCTCCGGGTCGTGGATTCGGGTCCAGATCAGCGCCAGCGTGAGCAGATTGACCAGGAGCGAGGCCGCGATCACCACGCTCATCGGGTCGCCGCCAAGCTTCAGGCCGCGCCACAGCACCGGCAGGGCCGCTCCGGCCAGCGGGCCGAGGCCCAGCGCCAGCAATTCGGTGGTATTCAGGCGGGCCAGGCGCGGCTGCAAGTCGGCGTCCGGGGCCAGGGCGCGTACCCGGTCCACGAACCAGGCGTCCAGCGCCCCCGAACTGAGGGCACGGGCCAAACCGCCGAGGACCGCGTAAAGCACAAAGCCCGGCAGTGAGGCCGAGACGAGCAGCGCCCCGGTGCTGAGCGCCAGGAGCGCCGCGCCGCCCAGGGCCGCCCGTTTGCGCCCGGCCCGGTCGGCCAGGTTGCCGGTGGGCAGCTCGAACAGGGCGGCGGTGGCGCTTTGCACGGCGCCGTACAGCCCGATTTCCGCCAGACTGAGGCCCCGCGCCTGGGCATACAGCACCATCACCGCGCCGGGCAGGATCACGCCGAACCAGTGGCAAAAGACCACCGCGCTGTACGCCCGCTCCAGCCGAGTCAGCGAGAAAGACACGTCGTCACGCACCACCAGAACCTAAGCACTAGGCTACCGGAGATGACAGAGCCAGATTCCGGTAGCTCGCCCGCTCCGGCCCAGACCGTGACCGATCCGCGCCTGGCCGCGCTCCTGATCGACCCCGCAGCCCGAAGATTCTACGAGCCGTTTCTGGGCCGGAGCCTGAGCGTAAAGGCGGCGGCCCTTGAAGT
>NZ_JANYGJ010000180.1 GCF_025362455.1 Deinococcus sp.
GCCAAGGGGCTGTTTCCGGCGCTGGGCGTCGCGGGCGTCTCGGCGCTGCGCGTGGGCCTGGGCGCCGCGCTGCTGCTGATTATTTTCCGCCCGCCGCTGAGACAGTTGACGTTGCGGCAGTGGCGGGCTGCGCTCCTCTACGGCGCCGCACTGGGCCTGATGAACCTGAGCTTTTACTTCTCGCTCAAGTACCTGCCGCTGGGCCTGGCGGTCACGCTGGAATTCCTGGGGCCGCTGGGCCTGGCGGTGGCGTCCAGCAAGCGGGCAGGCGACCTGATCTGGGTCGGGCTGGCGGCGCTGGGTATTGGGCTGATTTCACCGCTGGGCGGGGGCCAGAGCGTGAATCTGGTGGGCCTGGGCCTGGCGATGCTGGCAGGTAGCTTCTGGGCGGCGTATATCGTCATCGGCTCTCGGATGGCGCGGCATTTTTCGGGCACCCAGGGCGTCAGCGTGGGGATGCTCTGCGCAGCGCTCATCGTCGTGCCGCTCACGCTGCTGTTGGGCTTCCAGCCGGGGCTGCTGACGCCCACGCTGCTGCTGCACGGGCTGGGCATCGCCGTGCTGTCCAGCGCCCTGCCGTACACGCTGGAGATGGTCGCGTTGCGGCGCCTGCCACGCCGCCTGTTTTCCATCTTCATGAGCCTGGAACCGGCGCTGGCCGCCGTGATGGGCTGGGCCGTGCTCCATGAGGTGCTGAGCGTGCGGCAGTGGGTCGCGGTGGCGTGCGTGATCGGCGCGAGTGCGGGGGCGGCGTGGAGTGATAGGCAAAGCGGAAGTGGAGAGGGAGTCGCGCCGCTAGGGTGAGTCGGGGTAAGGATTACTCTCCGTCGTCAGGCATAGACCAATGGAGGCGTGAAACGTCAATTCCAATGTCCAGATTTCCTGCTAGACGAAGAAGCTCGGACGGGAAATTGTCTACCTGAAGCCCCACGTCCCGGTCCTCGATGTAAAACTCAAGGTAGACTGCTGGAGCCGTATCAGCATTTCCCATCACTGCCGAGAGATGACCCAATGCAGTCCACTGATCTTTGAGAAACGCAATGGCCTCAATCACTTGATCGTCGAATGTGTCCCCATTGGCTTCACTCACTTTGATGTCGATACCAGAGTTACTATGCAGCACTCCAGGTCGTAAACTCTCCTCTCCCTTGCGCCAGACCCGCAGCGTAGGGTGAGTCAATCCGCTACGCTCTAGAAAGTTGTCAGGGTCGAATTCATAACCGCTGACCATGAAATAGCAAGTCACCCCACCAGCATAAACGAGATCGCCGCCCCCACTCCCAGAGGCGGCGATCTCATCTAACTTCACTTCAGTTCAACGCCCCCACCCCGAACCCGAACCGCCCGTCCACGTAATCGACGTTCAGGCTGGAATTGTCGGGCACGCGGCCACTCAAAATCTCCTTCGCCAGCGGGGTTTCGATCTCGCGGGCGATGACGCGCTTGAGGGGCCGGGCGCCGAAGGCCGGATCGTAGCCGTCGTGGGCCAGCTTGTCCAGGGCCGCGCCGGTCAGGTTCAGCGTCACGCGGCGCTCGACCAGGCGCCTCCGCAGGCTGCCGAGCTGAATCTCCACGATGCGGCGCAGGTCGCCGGGCGTCAGCGCGTCGAAGACGATGATGTCGTCCACACGGTTCAGGAATTCGGGGCGAAATTGATTGTTCAAAGTGCCCAGCACGGCGTCGCGGATGCTCTGAGCGTCGTCGCCGCGTGCCTGGGCTTCCAGCATCAGCGGGGAGCCGATGTTGCTGGTCATGATAATCAACGTGTTGCGGAAATCCACCGTGCGGCCCTGTCCATCGGTCAATCTTCCATCGTCGAGGACTTGCAGCAGCACGCCAAACACGTCGGGGTGGGCCTTCTCGATCTCGTCGAACAGCAGCACGGCGTAGGGGCGGCGCCGGACGGCCTCGGTAAGCTGACCGCCCTCCTCGTAGCCCACGTAGCCGGGGGGCGCCCCGATCAGGCGCTGGACGCTGAACTTTTCTATGTACTCCGACATATCCAGGCGCACCATCGCGTCCTGCGAGTCGAACAGGTACTCGGCCAGGGCGCGGGCCAGCTCGGTTTTGCCCACGCCGGTTGGACCCAGGAACATGAAGCTGCCGGTGGGGCGGCTGGGGTCGCTGAGGCCCGCACGCGAGCGGCGGACGCTATCGGCCACGCTGACGATGGCCGTATCCTGCCCGATCACGCGGCGGTGCAGTTCTTCTTCCAGTCGCAGCAGCTTCTCGCGCTCGCCCTCCATCAGCTTGGTCACGGGGATGCCGGTCCAGCGGCTCACGACGGCGCCGATGTCCTCCTCGGTGACTTCCAGGTGGGCGAATTCGGCGCCCTTGAGCTTGCGCTCCAGCTCCTGCACACTTTTTTCCAGGGCCGGTAAGGTGCCGTACTCCAGCTCGGCGGCCTTCTGGAGATCGTAGTCGCGCCGCGCCCGCTCGATGTCGGTGCGCACGGCGTCTAGCGCCTCGCGCTTCTCGCGGAGCTGGGCCACCTCGCCGCGTTCGGCCTCCCAGCGGCCCCGCACCTCGCCGAGTTCACCTTCCAGGGTGCGGAGCTGGCCTTCGATGTCCAGCAGACGGTTTTGCGAGTCCTGGTCCTTTTCGCGCTTGAGGGCCTCGCGCTCGATTTCGAGTTGCAGCTTGCGGCGCTGGAGTTGGTCGATGCGCTCCGGACTCGATTCCAGCGCCATCCGCAGCCGGGCAGCGGCCTCGTCGATCAGGTCGATGGCCTTGTCGGGGAGCTGGCGGTCGGTGATGTAGCGGTTGGATAACGTGGCGGCGGCCACCAGCGCCGGGTCGGTGATCTCGACGTTGTGGTGGACCTGGTAGCGCTCCTTGATGCCGCGCAGGATGCTGATGGTGTCTTCCACGTTCGGCTCGTCCACGAACACCGGCTGGAAACGCCGCTCCAGGGCCGCGTCCTTCTCGATCTCGCGGTATTCCTTGAGGGTGGTCGCGCCGATCAGGTGCAGTTCGCCGCGTGCCAGCGCGGGCTTGAGCATGTTGCCCGCATCGGGGCTGCCCTCGGTTTTTCCGGCGCCGACGATGGTGTGCAGCTCGTCGATGAACAGGATGATCTCGCCCGCCGAAGCGATCACCTCGTCGATGACGCCGCGCAGCCGCTCCTCGAACTCGCCCCGGAACTTGGCGCCCGCCAGCAGGCTGCCCATATCCAGCCCGATGATGCGTTTGTTTTTCAGGCCCTCCGGCACGTCGCCCTTCACGATCCGCATGGCCAGCCCCTCGGCGATGGCGGTCTTACCCACGCCCGGCTCGCCGATCAGCACCGGGTTGTTCTTGGTGCGCCGGGTGAGCACCTGGCTGACCCGACGGATCTCGGCATCGCGACCGATCACCGGGTCCATCTTCCCCTTGCGAGCGAGTTCGACCAGGTCGCGCCCGTATCGTTCGAGGGCCTGATATTTGTCGTCCGGGTTCTGATCAGTCACCTTGCGATTACCCCGAACCGCTTGCAGAGCCTTTTGAAGTTCCTTCTCGTTAACCCCGAGCGCCCCCAGAAGTTCCTGAGCTTTGCTCGGCACCTTGGTCAAACCCAATAGCAGGTGCTCAACGGAGATATACTGATCTCCCATCCGCTTGGATTCGGATTCCGAAGTATCGAAAACGCGGGCGAGGTCGGGGCCGACCGATTGCTCACCACCAGTCACTTTCGGCAGCGCGCCCAAGCCCTCTTCTGCGGCTTTGGCCAACCGCGCGGGGGTGACGCCGAGCTGCTGCAGGATCGCCTGGATCGTGGTCTGCTCAGGAGTGATCA
>NZ_JANYGJ010000191.1 GCF_025362455.1 Deinococcus sp.
CCCGAAAAGATGTTATCAGATTTGAGAACCGGTTAGTAGTGTCAGGTGTCAGCTCAGGGCAATCCGCGTTGTACCCAGCCCCCCACGTCCACCCTTCCGGCAGCCTTCGCGGCCCGCACGGCGCCGACGTTCTCCGCGTGAATGGTGCCGACCAGCACCCGCTCAGGCTGGGGCAAGGCCCGTGCCAGCAGCGTGCTCAGCGAGGGGCCGTAGCCCCGCCCCCGGAATTCTGGCGCCAGAATCAATTCCTGCACCACGTAGGCGTCCAGGCCCAGCGTGTCTCCGTCGTTCTCCAGGGTCGTGCCGACGTATCCAGCCCATTCTCCATTCACCAGCACATCGAACAGCGTTCCGGCGTCAATCAGTTCTTGCAAGTCCTCGCGCTGCTCAAGCTGCGCCTGCCCGGTGTGCGCCGGGTGCGCGGCGTCCACGCTAGCGTAGGCGGCCTGCGCGTCTGGGTAGCGGCTGAGGTCGTAGGTGGGGGAGAGGCTGAGTTCAGGCGGCGCCTTGCCGCTGGCGAGTTCGGATAACGGCGCGGCCAGGAAGCGCTTGTCGGGTCCGGTGCCAGTGAAATGTCCCTCCGGCTCGGCGCTCCACAGGCGCAGGTACAGCGGCTTGAAAGCGCCGTAGAGTTCGTAGGCGACCCGTTTCAGCGCGTCCAGATCGGCCTGAATAAGCGGGCGGCTGAGAATTGTGGCGTCCACGAAGGGTTTTGTCCGGTCCACCCGCCTGAAGCGGATGCTCAGCATGGCGTCCAGGTCAGGTAACACCCGCACCCAGTGGTTCAGAAATGCCCGTGCGTCCTGACCCACATCCAGAAACTCGGCGCGTTTGCTCGCCAGCTCCAGATCCGTCGCCAGCTCCAGATCGAAGGCGTGTGCTTCGGCCAGGCGGTTCAGCCGTTGGCTGTCCGGCTGCCAGATGCGGGTCAGTGGATGTTGCGCGGCGAGGGTGAAGCGGGCCAGCTCGGCGGCGGATGGCAGCTCAGGGTTCACCCTCCGAGTCTAGCCCGGCAACTTCCTCACGCTGCTCGGCGTACCTTGGGGCATGTCCTCGCCCGCCGTATCGAGCCAGCCAAATACCGACGCCGCTTTCACTGATGCTGCCCCGCCGCTGGTGCTCAGCAATGTCCAGAAAGCCTTCGGTGGCAAACCTGCCGTGCGCGACCTCAGTCTGGAAGTCCGTTCAGGCGAGTTCTACGCCCTGCTGGGCAGCAACGGCGCGGGCAAGACCACCACCCTGCGGATGATCGCCGGGCTGCTGGCCCCCGACGCGGGCGAGATCAACCTGTATGGCCGTAGCCTGAAACTCGATCCGCAGGAGGCCCGCCGCCCGCTGGCCTACCTGCCCGACGACCCGCTGCTCTACGGCAAGCTGCGCCCCGGCGAGTACCTGGAATTCGTGGCCGGACTGTGGGGCATTCCGGCGGCTCAGGCGGCCCCCGAAGCCGAGCGGCTGCTGCGCTGGCTGGGACTCTGGGACGTGCGCGGCCAGCTCACCGAGGGCTTCTCACGCGGCATGAAGCAAAAACTCGCGCTGGCCGGAGCCCTGATCCATCAGCCCCGAATCCTGCTGCTCGACGAACCCCTGACCGGCCTCGATGCGGCGGCGGCCCGGCTGGTCAAGGACGCCCTGCGCGACTTTGCCCACGGGGGCGGCGCGGTGGTCCTGACCACCCATATCATGGAGGTGGCCGAGAATCTGGCCAGCCGCATCGGGGTGATCCATCAGGGTGAACTGGTGGCCGAGGGCGACCTGGACGCCCTGCGCCGTCAGGCCGGGCTCGGTGAGCACGCCAGCCTGGAGGACGTGTTCCTGCATCTGGTCGGAGCTGACGCGGCCAACACCGATTTGGCCAGCACCGATCCGGTCACCCCCAATTCGGTCAATACGCCTTGAGAGCACCCGGCACGCTGGCCTGGCTGCTGAGTCAGCAACTGCGCGTGAGCTGGCGCAGCCTGAGCGCCCGCTGGCTGCTGTGGCTGCTGGGCGCCGTGCTGGTGCTGGACCTGGGGGCGAGCCTGTTTTACTTCCAGCCGCTACGGCAGGCTGGGCGGGCGCTGGCGGGCTTCGGCACCCTGAGCGGCTGGGGCCTGCTGATCGGCGCCGGAGCCACGCTGCTGATCTTCACGTTGCTGCTCTCCGCCGCCATCCGGGGCCTGCTGGAAACCCTCTTTGAGCGCGGCGACCTCGATCTGCTGCTGGGCTCGCCTCTGCCGCCCCGGCGAGTGCTGGCCTCGCGGCTGCTGGGGGTGATGGTCGGGAGTTTGCCGTTTTACCTCGTCGTGGCGCTGCTGATCACCATTCCCGGCCTTGTCGGCGGCGTCTGGCGGGTGCTGGGGCTGTGGCCCTGGCTGTTTGCGCTGGCGGCCCTCGCCACCGGCCTGGGCGCGGCGCTGACGCTGGGGCTGGTGCGGCTGCTGGGCGTGCGGCGGGCCAAAACGGTGGCGGGCGTGCTCGGCGCGGTGGTGGGGGCGGCGTTTTTTTTGCTGAGCCAGGTGGGGAATGTCATGGGTCAGAACAGCGCCCTGGCCCGCTGGGTCGCCGGGCTGAACCCATCCGATTTGCCCGTTCAGGATAGCCCGCTGTGGTGGCTGGTGCGGACCCTCTGGCTGGAAGGGCTGCCGACGCTGGGCACCGTGCTGCTGGCCGTGGGCGCCCTGGCGCTGGCGAGTGCCCGGCTCGCCCGCATCTACACGCGGGGCGCCCAGGTGGCGCTGACCCATGAGGGCGGCTCGCGTCCGGCCCACCTGAGTGCCGGGCCGCTGCGGTTCGCCTCCGGCAGCCGGGCGGTGCTGCTCAAGGAGTGGCGGCTGCTGGGCCGCGACCCACTGCTGCTCTCGCGCACGCTACTGTCGGTGATTTACCTTATTCCGATGGGGTTCGCCCTGCTGCGCCGCAGCGGCGACAACCTGATCTGGCAACTGGTGGGCCTCATCGGCATTCTGGCGCTGGGCAACCTGACCACCAGCCTGACCCAGATCACCGCCAACGCCGAGGAGGCCCCCGATTTGCTGCTCAGTAGCCCGGCGCGGCTGGGCCGCTTACGGTGGCTCAAACTCTTGGCCGCCGCGCTGCCGGTGCTGGTCGTCTGGGTGCTGGTCGCGGTGATTTCGCTAGGTCTGAGCTTCACGCCGACGCTGCTGCTCTCGTTGGGCCTGGGCCTGTGGAGCATCGTCGGCGGGGCGCTCATCGTGTTGTGGCGGCCTTTCCCGATCCGCCGCGCCGATCTGATGCAGCGCAAACAGAAGAGCGCCGACTGGCTGGCTGGCGTGCTGATCCTGCTGCTTGACGGTGCCCTGCTGGGCGCCCTGTTCTGGCTGCCGACGCGCGGGGTGATGCAGACTTTCGGCGCAGTGGCGCTGGGTGCGGCGTTGCTGATTCCGCTCGGTGTGGCGCTGGCGGCCCGGCGCTGAGGCGACTTTGCAACCCTTATCCCATTTCGTTGAGCTACACTGCTGACATGACGTCAGGACCATGCTGCTGAAGGCCAACGCCCTGGTCGCCCTGCGGGCCGTGCTGGCGCTGCTGTTTCCGTTTTTCTTCCGCCTGAACGACGCTCCGGCGCTGTGGTGGTCGCTGGGCCTGCTGGCCGTGATGGGCCTGACCGACGTGTTCGATGGCCGCGTGGCCCGCAAGACCGGCACCACCAGCCGCGTCGGCGAACTGCTCGACAGCATGGCCGACGGCCTGGCCCGCCTGACGGCCCTGATCGTCTTCGTCGCCAACGACCTGCTGCCGCTGTGGATGGTGCTTGTTCTGGTGTGGCGCGATCTCATTTCCTGGTCGCTACGTTTCATGGACCTGGGCATGGGCCAGGACGAGGTGCATAAACGCCTGTCGGGCAAAGTCAACGGCGCCGCGCAGAGCCTGCTGGTCGGCGGCGTGGTGGTCATCCTGCTCGCTGCCGCCCTGAGCCGCACCTGGCCGCTGATGAACCTGATCTGGTGGCTGGGGTTGGCCGCGTCTGGTACGGCGCTGTGGAGCACGGTCGATCTGCTGCGAACGCATTGGCTGACGATTCAGCGATTTTTAGGACTGGCGAAGGCGTAGAAGGCACCGAGCGAGGAGGCTGACTGGGCGCTCCCTCACCCCGTTGCTCCGCAACGCCCCTCTCCCACAGCGGGAGAGGGGTCAACATCGCCCTGCCCTGGTGGCCGGGAACCGAACAAATCCCATGTGGGTGGGCGCTCCGAACATCTCTTCGCCGTCCCCACTCCCTACTTCCGCCTCATCCGGTACGCCGCGAGCTGCCGGAACATCTCCAGCCTGGCCCACGCTCCGGCCCACAGCCCCAGTTTGTCCTCCTTCGTCCGGTGCCCCACGCCGCGCAGCACGACGATCTGCGGTCTGATTCCGGCTCGCCGAAGCTCGTCCTCGATCATCAGTTCCAGGGCGTAGCGCTCACTGCCCGCGTCCAGCCCAGCCAGCAGACCGCGTTCCAGGGCACGTTGACCGCTCCACTTTCGGGTCAGCCAGCTCGCCAGGGTGGTGTGCGCCTGCGCCGAGACGAACAGGCCGGTGGTCGCCCGCGCCGCGCCACTCAGGACCGGTGCGGCCAGTGAACGCAGATGCTGAGCGGTAATCCCTATCAGGTCGGCGTCGAGCAGCAGCACCACGTCGCCGGAAGTCGCCGCCACGCCCGCCATGACGGCGCCCGCCTTGCCCCGGTTGGGATTCAGGTCGAGCACCGCCGCGCCCGCCTGCCGCGCCACCTCCGCCGTTTCGTCCAGGCTACCGTCACTGACGACCAGCACTTCTTTCGGACGGGCGTCCAGCGCGGCCCTGACCGTCGCCGCGATGGTCTGGGCCTCGTTGTGGGCGGGAATGATGACGCTGACCGAGCCGAAGTCAGGCACCCGGCGCCAGTTTCACCGACACCGCTCCGGCCCGCTCCAGGGCGTGTGCTGCCGTAATCAGGCGCTCATCGCTCAGGGCGGGGGCGATCAGTTGCACGCCCACCGGCAGGGCCTGGCCGTCTACCGTCTCGAATCCGGCAGGCACGCTCAGCGCCGGAAGGCCCGCCAGGCTGACCGCCACGGTGTCCACGTCGGCGGCGTACATCGCCACCGGGTCGCTGATTTTTTCACCGCTGCGAAACGCCGGAAAGGGGCTGGTGGGCGTGACCAGAATGTCGAACTGTGTAAAGGCCCGGTTAAAATCGTCGGCGATCAGGCGCCGGACTTTCATGGCCTTGCTGTAATAGGCGTCGTAGTAGCCGCTGGAGAGCGCGTAGGTGCCGATCAGGATGCGCCGCTTGACCTCGGCCCCGAAGCCCTGGGCGCGGGCCTGAGCCATAGAGGTGTTCACGTCGGCGCCGTCCACGCGCAGGCCGTAGACCATCCCGTCGAAGCGGGCCAGGTTGCTGCTGGCTTCCGGCGTCGAGATCAGGTAATAGGTGGCGACGGCGTGCTGGAGGGTGGGCAGGCTGATCTCTGCAACGGTGGCGCCCAGACCGCGCAGGGCGTCCAGCATGAGGTTCAGCGCCGCCTCCACGCCCGGCGTATTGCCGGAGAGCGACTCGCGGATGACGCCCACGCGCAGGCCCGTGATGTCCTGACCGAGCTCGGCGACGAAGTTGGACGGGGCCTCCAGGCTGGTGGCGTCCTGTGGGTCGTGGCCGGTAATGGCGTCGAGAATCAGGGCCAAATCCGTCGCGGTGGTCGCCATCGGGCCGATCTGATCGAGGCTGCTGGCGTGCGAGACCAGGCCGTAGCGGCTGACCCGTCCATAGGTCGGCTTGAAGCCGTAGACCCCGGTGAAGCCCGCAGGCTGGCGCACCGAGCCCCCCGTATCCGAGCCCAGCGAGAAGGGCACCAGGCCGCTCGCCACCGCTGCCGCGCTGCCGCCGGAGGTGCCGCCGGGCACCCGCGAGGCGTCCCAGGGGTTGCGGCACCCCCCGAAGGCGCCGGTCTCGGTGCTCGACCCCATGGCGAATTCGTCCATGTTGGCCTTGCCGATAATCACGGCTCCGGCGCGTTGCAGACGGGTCAGGGCGGTGGCGGTATACGGGCTGACGTAGTGCTCCAGCATCCGGCTGCCGCAGGTGGTGGCGGTGCCGGTCAGGTTCATGTTGTCCTTGACGACGGTGGGCACCCCGGCCAGCGGCAGCCGTTCACCGGCCTGGACGCGGCGGGCGACCTCGGCGGCCTGTTGCTGCACCTGATCCAAGCTCAGTACCGAGATCAGCGAGCCGTGGGGGTCGGCCAGGGCACGCTCACGGGCGGCGGTGGCAATCGGCGAGGGGTCTTGCCCGCCCTGAACGGCGGCGGCGAGGTCGGCAACGGGGGAAACGGGCATATGAAGGCCATTGTACCGGCGGTGGGCAAGGAGCGGATCGCCAGCTCGCTAGACCAACCCTCCCTCACCCCACTCTTCTGGAATCACGCCCCATTGCCTCAGTGCTCGCCCCTGCGCGGGTTCGGTCTGTGCCAGGAGCCAGCTCAGCGGCGAATCCACCTTGCCTGAACGCCAGGCGAACAGGGTGGCCGAATAGCCAGTCTGCATGGCCTGAGCCGCGAAGGTTTTCTGGTCTGCTATGCCGCTCAGACGCTCGTATTCCCCGCCGATGTCGCGCAGCCTGACTTCGAGCCTGCGCTGGATGGCGGCCAGTTCAGCGGCGTAACCCGGAAAGTAGGCCGAGAATTCCTCGGTTTCGCCCCTGAGCACGATCTGCCCGGCCCGCTCCGGGGTCCACTGGTCCTTGACGTGGCTCAGGCGCACGTACTGCTCGCCCTTGACCTTGACGCGCCGAAACGCGGCGTCGCGCACGATGAAGCCTTCCTGCTCGGTGGCGCTCAGGGCGTTGGCGGCGGCCCGCAGGCCCTCACGGTCCAGGTCGTAGGTTCGTACTGCCTCGTAGCCCAGCCGCACGGCCCAGCGGGCGGCGTCTTCCTCCACCAGCGTTTCCAGATTGCGAACGGCGTGCAGCACCAGCCGGGAGCGGGTGTGATGGACCACGACCTCGTTGTGCGGCGTCATCAGCTCGAAACTGAGGCTGTAGCGCGGGCTGGTGCTGCCTGGCAGCGGCGGCAGCGCGTAACCCAGCGCCGCGAAGGTGTGCCAGAAGAGGTCGGCGAAGGTGGACACACCGGGCGGCAGGGTGCGGGCGCTCAGGCTGCCGCCCGCGTCGGGCAGACCGCTGCTCTGGACTTGCCAGGCTCCGGCATACGGATAGAGGACCAGCAGCGAGCCGTCGAGTTTTTCCTCGATGCGGGCGCTGCTCCAGTCCAGTTCGCCCTCCAGCGGTTCGCCCAGGTTGAAGAACTTGCGGTAACTCATGCTGACTACGCGCCAGTCATCGGCCTCGTCCAGAATCAAAGCGCGTGCGTCCTGTACGGCGGTCTCATGCATGGGCGAGAGCCGCTGCTCGTACTTGAAGCAGATCAGGTTCGGAAACTGTGGATGGCGCCGCGCCTTGATGAACAGGGGCGTCAGGGCGTCCAGGCCGTGCGTTCTGAGCAGTTGGACGAGGGCGAGGGGCTGAGTCGGGCTGTTGGGGGTCGGGCTGTTGGGAGTTGGGCTGGACATGAGCGGACCTCCGGGGTGCGCCCTGATGCTGACTGATCCCGGCGCCCGCGCCATCCGCACTCCGGCTTAGCCCGGATGGGCGCCTTCAGATCGCCTTTCTAATTCAGATCGGGCTAGATCGGGTAGTACGTCCGCACCTGGCCGTTCAAAAAGTCCCGCGTGGGAATCCAGATCAGCGGGTTGCGCTCCTCGACCTCGGGTGGCGGGCCGAACTTGACCAGGCTCATGACCTCAGCGAACGGCACCCAGTGCGTGCCGACGACTTCGGGGTCGGTGGGGGCCAGCTCGCCGGTAAAGTGCGCCGTGAAGCGTCCGAAGGTGGCGTAGCACTCGTTGCGGGTGCCGGTCAGCATCTCGCCTTCGAGCAGGCTGACGAATTGCAGGTCGGTGACGCTCAGGCCGGTCTCGACGCGCACCTGGCGGATGGCGGCGTTGGCCAGGCTCTCGCCCGCCTGGGCCTTGCCGCCGGGTAGGCCGTAGAAGATGCTGCCGTCGTCCATCCGCTCGGCGACCAGGAGAAGGTGGTTATCACGGACGAGGTAAACGTGGGCCGCACGCTTGATCGGCAGCGTGCGCGACAGGTGAGTCATGCCGCTCAGTGTAGCGTGGGCAGTCACACAGAGATCAAGCGGGCCGTGACCTCGGTGCCCAGGTGCAGCCGCGCCAGGCTGACCGGCAGCGAGAAGCGGCGAGGTCCGCACGAGCCGGGATTGAGGTGCAGCACGCCGCCTCCGTCCGTAGTGCGCGGCTGGTGGCTGTGCCCGCTGATGACGACGCGAACGCCGTGTGGCACAGCGTCCAGTGTCTTGAGATCGTGTAGCATAAAGATGAACACGCCGCCCAGTTCGACCAGCAACGCTTCGGGCAGCGTCAGCAACTCCGGCGCGGTGTCCACGTTGCCGCGAATGGCGTACACCGGGGCGAAGGCGGCCAGCCGGTTCAGAATCGCGGCGTCCCCCACGTCCCCGGCGTGCAGGATGGCGTCCACGCCCGCCAGGTGCGGCAAGACTTCGGGCCTCAGCAGACCGTGCGTGTCGGAGAGGACGGCGATGTTCATGCGTCCAGAAGCTCCCGCAGCCCCCGCTCGGCGCTCGCCCGGACCCGTTCATCGGGGTCGCGCCTTAACTGCTCCAGCCCACGCACGTCCTCCCACTGCCGCAGCGCGTAGCAGGCGGCCTCGCGGACTTCCCAGGCGGCGTCGGCGGCGGCCAATTCTAGTATCGGGCGCAGATCGGGACGTCTCAGATTCCCGGCCACCGTCACGGCGTTGCGGGCCATGCCCTTGCGGCGGGGCCGGGCGTGGGTGGCGTGCCCGTAGCGCCGCAGAAAGTCCCGCTCGGAGGTGCCGAAAAAACCCCTCAGATCAGGCCAGGCCAGCTCAGGGTCGGGCTTCAGGCTCCGGGCCAGCGCACCGGCCTTGACGCTCCAGGGGCACACCGCACAGCACACGTCGCAGCCGAGCAGCCAGTCGCCGATGCCGGGGCGCAGGGTCCAGTCCACCGGGCCTCTGTGCTCGATGGTCAGGTACGACACGCACCGCCGGGCGTCGATGGCCCGGTCAGCGTCGATGGCGCCGGTCGGGCAGGCTGAAATGCAGCGGGTGCAGCGCCCGCAACGGTCGGGGTGGGCCGGGCCGTCCGGTACGTCGGGTAGGTCGGTGAGCAGCGCGGCCAGCGTGACGAAGGCGCCCAGTTCGGTGCTGACCAGCATGCCGGATTTGGCGTGCCAGCCCAGGAACGCCCGTCCGGCCAGGTCGCGTTCCATCACCGGGCCGTGATCGACGAAGCCGCGTGCCCGGATGCCGAGCGAGGCGGCCTCCTTTACCAGTCTGCTCAGCAGCGGCAGGGTCTGGGCGTGGTAATCCGGCGTCCAGGCGTAGCGGGCCACCCGCCCGGCCCGCAGACCGCCCGACGGCACCGGCACCTCGGCGAAGGCGTGGCTGATGCCCAGCGCCAGCACCCGGCCCGCGCCGCTCAGCGAGCTGCCCAGGTCGGCGCGGCGCCAGGCGCCGGTTTCCAGGTAGCCCATGCCCGCCTGCCTGCCGCTGCCCAGCCACTCGCCGTAGCCCTGCCAGGCGGCGCGGGGCACGGTGGCGCTGGCCCAGCCCGCCACGTCGAAGCCCAGCTCCAGCGCCAGCTCGCGCAGGGTGTCCGGGGCCGAAACGGGAGCGGGCAGGGAAGCGGTCATGGGGCGTTCAGGCTGGGGCACGGCCAGGCTAGAGCACGGCGCCGTGGTGTGTTCAGCGTCTGTTTTTCAGCTTTCAGCTTCTGCCTTTGAGCTTTCAGCGTCTGCCTTTCAGCAGGTCGCGCATCACGTTCACGCACGCGCTCGCCTCGCCCTCCGAGTGGCTGCCGGTGATGGTCCGGAGCTTGCCGCCCTGCGCGAAGTAGAGCTGCACGATCTGGTAGCGGACCTCGGCCTGGGTGTAGGTGTAGGCCGCCAGCACGCCCCACTCGCCCGCCGGGGTCAGGCCGGAGTCGGTCGGGCCGACACCCTGGGTCGTGACGCTGGCCATGCCGCTCTGGGTCAGGGCCTTGCGCAGCTTGCCGCCCAGAGCCAGAGCCTGCTGCTCGCTGGTGAGCACCGAAAACGGCCTGCCGAAATTCTGTACCCGCAGCAGGCAGGCGCCGCTGCTGTCGCGCCAGGCGCCCGACCCGGCGGCTACCCAGCCCGCAGGCAGCGTCAGCGGGGCTGGAGTCTGGGCCAGGGCAGTGCCGCCCAGCAGGGCCGCGCAGGCGAGCAGACGGGCACTTGAGCTGAATCGAGAACGCATGCCTTCAGTTTACCGCCCCGTCGGTGAGAGCCTTCAGCCGCTGGATGAGCCTGGCCCGCACGCCGGACCATTCGCCGCGCAGGACGCTGAACATCACGCTGTTGCGGGCGTAACCGTCGGGGCGAAGCTGGTAAGTATGTCCTTGCTAACGTTTCGGGCTTCCGCAGAAAGCGCTCCATCCCTTCATTCCCGCCAAGACATACTTTCTTCCTCACTCGCTTCTTGGGCAGAATGGACTGTCGTCGTGAACGGACTGTCCTCGTGAACGGACGCCCATGAGGACGCCACTCGTCCCCATGAGGATGCCACTCCTC
>NZ_JANYGJ010000256.1 GCF_025362455.1 Deinococcus sp.
AGGCCAGGCCGGGTTGCCGGTGCCAGGCCAGGAGTGCGATGACCAAACTGATAAAACCGCCGTCTGCCTTAAAGCGCCTCTGGAAAGAGCTGCTCGAACCGATTGTCTTCGCCGTGCTCATCACCCAGTTTCTGGCTACCCTAGTCGGCGTGGACGGCGTGAGCATGATGCCCAACCTGCGCCACCACGAGCGCGTGTTTTTGCCCAAATACGAGACCTGGCTGCACAAAGCCGGAATCGGCAATTTCAAACGCGGCGATATTCTGGTGTTCAAGCCGCCCGCCGCCGCTGAACTGCGCCCGTTTCTTGGCCTCTGGAACTACCGGCCTTTTCTGATTAAACGCCTGGTCGGGCTGCCCGGCGACAAGGTGCGAATTGCCAAGGGCGTGGTGTTCGTCAACAACGTGGCGCTGGCTAACGCCTACACCGCCGATTACTGGAAGTCGCAGGGCTGCTGGGATACGGAGAGCGACATCGCCAATCAGATCCAGTCGAGCGTCAAGGGCATCGTCAAGGACCAGACCGAGTTGACCGTGCCCGCCGGACAGTATTTCGTGATGGGCGACAACCGCACTGCCAACGGCTCGGAAGACTCGCGGCTGTTCGGCCCCATTCCCCTGCGCGACATCGCCGGACGCGCCGCCGCCGTGATCTGGCCGATCATGCGTCAGGAGGGCGCCAAGTACAACTGCGCCATCCAGAGCCAGAATCCTTCCGATTACGTGACCACCAGCGGCAAGAGCATTCTCAACTGGCGCACGCTCCAGCGCCCGGAAACCTTCGACCAGAACTTCGACGCCAAGTAAAGTCGGTAGGCACGATGAAGCAGGGCGAGTGTAGATGGCTCGCCCTGTTTGATTTGTTGTCATCCTGAATGAAATAATACGGACTCCGATTGAATCGTTTTGTAAAAACGATGAAATCCGACCAACGGGAGTAGGAGCAACTACGGACTCTGCGGTATGGATTAACTTCCGGCGCCTTTTCGGAAGTTAAGGAATTTAGCGGAGTCCGTATAACAGGCGTTCGGAGAAACTGAATCTGGGCTACTCGTCCAGCACGTCTTCAAAGGGCACAATCCCTCTTACTTCCTCGGTTACGCGGTATTCGCCCTGTGCGGCGATGAAGTCGGCGGCGAGTTGCAGGGTTTCTTCGACCCACTGGCGATCATTGCTGACCGTCACGACCCCGATGATTTCCCAGTCGTGGGCGTTGAGGCCGTCGAGCCGGGCCACCGTCAGCGGAAAGCGGGCCTTGAGGCGCTCGACGACGGGCCGCACCAGGGCACGTTTTTCCTTGAGGTTGCTGACCCAGGGCATCTCCAATCTTACCATCAGGCTGCCGATGTAGCCCAGGCTCACGGTGAAGCTCCCCTGTGGTGTTGGCTCAGAGCATTCCGGCCAGAAAACCCTGCTTGCGAATAACGCGCAGCAGATCCATGACGGTCATGGCGGTGGGGTCGTACTGCACGGCAATCGAGCCCTGGTCGGGGGTGGCCTGCGTCACGCCGGGAATGGCCAGCAGCACCGCTGAGATGCGGACGCCCGCTTCCTTGTCCATGCCGCGCACGCCGAACAGCACGCGGGCCTTGTTGCTTGGTTGGGTCATATCTGTTCCTCCGTGGACCTGGCGCTGCGGCGCAGCCCATCCGGGTCTCTGGCCCACTGTCTGGCTCCAGTATGAATGACCGACTCTGACCGCTTTCTGGCAGGGTATCTATCCTGGTATTGGTCTCGGTGCCAACCAGACCAGCGCTGCCCAGAGCGCTACTCATCGGTTCGGAGTGCCCCGGAGACAGTGCCCGGCACACTGTCCAGCCGCAGGCCCGGCGCGGTGTCGTGTCTGCTGCCCAGGTGGCGCACGGCGTAGCGGCCCGCCAGGTGGGCTTCCTCGGCGGCGGCGGCGGCTTCCAGCTCAGGCGTGAGCGCAAAGTGGACCTCGTAGACGGCGGTGTCGTAGGCACTCTTGACGCAGGCGTGCAGCAGGCCGCTGGCGGTTTCCGGCGGGGCGTGTTCGGCCAGCAAGACCTGCACCACCAGCACGGTGGGCCGGTCCCCCTGCCAGACCGGCTGGGCCAGAATGACGCCCTGGAGCGTCCGACCTCCTGGTGCCTGGCCTTCTGGTGCCTGGCCTTCTAGTATCTGGGCGTCTTCGGCCAGGAAACTGTGTTCGCTGCGCTCGAAGAATTTCAGGGCGGGCAGCGAGGTGCGCAGTCGGCCTTCCCGCTCGCGCTCCTCCAGGCTGCCGAAGGTCGGCGCGGCGCGGCGCTGGACCTCCAGATCGAGGGCTTGCAGCGCGGCGAAGTCGGCCTCGGAAAAGACCCGGTATCGGAGCATGCGCCCAGGCTAGAGCATTGCGGCCAGCCGGAAGTGGGCAAAAGCGTCAGTCCTCGTCCCTATCAGCGCGGCTGTGGCACACTGCTGAACATGAGCGCCGAACCGATGCGGACCCGCCTGAACGCCCTCGCCGCTGCCCTGCGGCAACTGCATTCCGCCCTGCTGGACGTGGCCAGGAGCGATTACGAATTCATGCACGGCAAGATTCCCAGCGTGTTCACCTTCTACAACCTGGTGACCGGCGACCCGTTTTTTCAGTGGCTGCGCCCGCTGTCGGGCCTGATGTCCACCTTGGACGAGGTGATCGACCAGAAAGGGCTGAGCCTGACTGAGCGCCAGTTGCAAGACGCCCGCCAGGCGTATGGCCTGCTGCTGAGCAGCGCCGATACCCGCTTCGCCGATTTTCGCCAGGGCTTCGAGAAGGCCCGCCATGACCCCCGCGTACGCCAGACTGAGGCCGACGTGCGGGCCGTGCTGGACGGCCATGAAGCCTGAGACCCCATGAAGCCTGAGACCCCATGAAGCTGATCGTGGCGCTGGGCAATCCCGGCCTCCAGTACGAGCGAACCCGCCATAACATCGGCTGGCGCGTCGCCGACGAACTCGCCCGCACCCAGGGCGCCACTTGGAGCGCGGGCACCCAGGCGCTTCAAGCTGAATTCCGGCTGGTCGGAGAGAAAGTCGTGCTCATCAAGCCGCAGACCTTCATGAACGCTTCGGGCAAGGCGGCGCTGCCGGTGATGCAGTTCTACAAGATCGGCCCGGAGAACCTGCTGGTCATTCAAGACGACCTCGACAGCCCCTTTGGGCTGCTGCGGCTGCGCTTCGGTGGGCGGCACGGCGGTCAGAACGGCGTGCGCGACATCATCCGGGTGCTGGGCGGCGACGAGGGCTTCGCCCGCCTCAAGCTGGGCATCTCCCGTCCGCCGCCGGGGCGCGAGGTGAGCGACTGGGTGCTCAGCAAATGGGCCGAGGAGGAAGGCCCGACGCTTGAAGAATTGACCCGTCTGGGCGTGGGCGCGGCGCTGAAATGGGTCAGTTCAGGATTGAAAGACGCCCAGGCGGTGTACAACAGCACCGATCTGAGGCCCAGGCCGGAGCCGGTCGCTAAGCCTGTGGCGGTTGAGCCTCCTATCGAATAGGCGGCTGGACGGGCTATTGGCGGTTAGGTTGCGTTGGTGGGGCTTCAGCGCTGTGCCAATGCGTCTGCACCCCCACCCCCCAGCGGGCAGGCGTCCTCATGGGCGTCCGTTCTGCCCAAGCGGTCAGGCCCCATACGGGTGCCGCTCTGAACAAGAAGAAGCCCCCGCCCCGATGGGGCGCAACTGGCCACAGGTTCGGGGGAGAGCAGGCGTGCCCAGGCGCGTCCGTTCTGCTCGATAAGGCCCCTCACCTCTCTTGACTAGCCTACGTGTCAATAGAACCTTGGAGGGGGTTTGTCGCTCCGCTATGGATGGCACATCCCATTCGTCCCACACGCACTTTGTCTCCCGGCGTTCTCCACATCGTGGCCGCTGGCGTAGGGCGCCCGTGCTCCGCATCTTCCATAACTAACCTCGCTGGAATATTTTGATCAACTCCAGTCAAAAAAGCCCACTGGGCGCCTGTCGTTGACCCCTCTCCTGCGGAGCTGTACCAGTCGCCCCTTGCGGGAGAGTCGAAGACCTGAGGAGTGGCGTCCTCATGGGGACGAGTAGCGCCTGCTGGGCGTCTGTTCACGAGGACAGTCCGTTCACGACGAGTGCTTGCAGAGGGGCGCTGCGCAGCAGCGGGGAGAGGGGCGCTGCGCAGCAGCGGGGAGAGGGGTAAGTGAGCACCGCCTCACGCCCTCCATCTGTTCCCACAAGCCACAAGCCACGCACCACAAGCCGCTCCCCCAAAAGTGTCATACTCCACACTATGGAAATCGTCACCGGGCTGCTCTCTTCGTTCGGGCTGTCCAGTGCGGCGGGGCTGAATGCCTATCTGCCGCTGCTGATCGTGGGGCTGCTGCAACGCTTCGGGGTGCTGCATTTTCCCGACAGCTACGCGCTGCTGAGTAACACCTGGGTGCTGCTGGGCATCGCCGCCGTGGGCGCCCTAG
This sequence comes from Deinococcus sp., assembly GCF_025362455.1. Classification (GTDB taxonomy): domain Bacteria; phylum Deinococcota; class Deinococci; order Deinococcales; family Deinococcaceae; genus Deinococcus. The sequence continues at coordinate 4,420 of NZ_JANYGJ010000256.1, forward strand.
ATTTTGTGGGCGACAAGATTCCCGGCATCGATCACGCGCTGCATATCTTCGGCGGCATTGTCAACGCGGCGGCGGGGGCCATTCTGTTCGCCTCGCATTCGGGGCTGACGCATCTGAGCCCCAGCGTCTCGCTGCTGCTGGGCTTCGCGGTGGCGGCCAGCGTGCAGATGGGCCGCACGGCCCTGCGCCCGGTGTCCACGGCCATGACCGCCGGGCTGGGCAACCCAGTGGTGTCGGCGGCGGAAGACGGCACCTCGCTGGGTCTGACGCTGAGCGCCCTGTTCGCGCCGCTGCTATCGGGCCTGCTGATGCTGGCGCTGCTGTATCTGGCCTGGCGGGTGTGGCAGCGCAGGCCGGGGCGGGGCTCGCCGTCCGCCTTGTAGCTGCGCAGAGCAGATCGGTTGTCTGAAAAAAGCCGAACGCGGCGCGGCATCTCGGCGTGGTGAGTTCGGTGTCCAGGTTTTTCTGTGCAGGATGTACACCCTAATCTGGACAACTTGCCACTTTGGCGTTGACAGTCTGCATACCAAACCCTAACCTGATCTCTGGTGTTTGGTCGAGTGGGGTGGTGAACGGGTCGGCTCTGCGTTGAAACGATTCGCGTTGAAACGTTCCGCGTCCAGACCACCGGGTATCCACCGCGCCACGCAGCAGAAGGGAGAGGCATGAAACTGATCACCGCAGTGGTACGGCCCGAACGGGTCCAGCAGGTCAAGGAAGCGCTGTTTCAGGCGGGGATCAGCGGTCTGACCCTGAGCCGTGTCAGCGGGCACGGCGGCGAACAGGAGATCGTCGAGCACTACCGGGGCACCCGCGTGATGGTCGAGTTTCACGACAAGGTGGAGTTCCGCATGGCCGTCAGCGAGCCGTTTGTCGACGCCGCCATTCAGGCCATCTGCAAGGGCGCCCGGACCGGCGAGGTCGGCGACGGCAAGATTTTCGTGGAGCCGCTGGAGCGCGTCGTGCGCATCCGGACCGGTGAGGAAGACAACAGCGCCCTGACGCCTGTGACCGAAAAGAAACTCGCCCCACTGAGCTGACTGAGCTGATGAACACCGAGCTGAACTACCCCCAAGCCAAAGGAGACGACCATGCTGATGCCCCCCTCGCTCGTTAAACGCGGCCTGCCGCTGCTGGCCCTGCTGACCACCGGTGCGGCGCTGGCCGCCGATGCCAAGCCGGTCCTCAACTCCGGCGACACCGCCTGGATGATCGTGGCCGCCGCGCTGGTGCTGTTCATGACGCCCGGCCTGGCCTTTTTCTACGGTGGCCTGACCCGTTCGCAGAGCGTGCTCAACACCATGATGATGAGCTTTATCTCCATCGGGCTGGTCTTCGTGATCTGGATGCTGGGCGGCTACTCCATCGCCTTTACCGAGGGCAACAAGTTCTTCGGCGGCCTCAGCGCCTTCGGGCTCAACGGTCTGGCCGGTCAGCTTTCCGGCACCATTCCCTCTTACGTCTTCGCGGCGTTTCAGGCCATGTTCGCCATCATCGCGCTGGCGCTGATTTCGGGCGCCGTCATCGAGCGGATGCGCTTCGGGGCCTTCGTGCTGTTCGGCGGGCTGTGGAGCCTGCTCATTTATTCCCCGCTGGCCCATATGGTCTGGGGTCCGGGCGGGCTGCTGTTCACTATGGGTGCCCTTGATTTTGCGGGCGGCACCGTCATCCACATCGCGGCGGGCGTCAGTGCGCTGGTCGCCGCCACCGTGCTGGGGCCGCGTCTGGGCGCCGGGCGCATCGCCCACGTGCCGCACAACGTGCCCTTCGTGCTGCTGGGCGCCGCCATTTTGTGGTTCGGCTGGATCGGCTTCAACGCCGGAAGCGCCCTGGGCGCCAACCAGAGCGCCGCGCTGGCCTTCATCACCACCTGTATGGCCACGGCGGCGGCCATGCTCACCTGGCTGACCTGGGAGAGCCTGCGCGGCGGCAAGCCCACCGCCGTCGGCGCCGCCACCGGCCTGGTCGTCGGGCTGGTCGCCATTACCCCGGCCTGCGGGTTCGTGTCGCCCTGGGCCTCGCTGGTGGTGGGCATGCTGGGCGCCACCGCCTCGTTCTGGATGGTGCAGCTCAAGCGCTCCCTCAAGGCCGACGACGCGCTCGACGTATTCGCCTGTCACGGCGTCGCCGGAATCGTCGGTGCCTTGCTGACCGGCGCCCTGGCCTGGACCACCGGGCAGGGCAAGCCGGTGGGCGAGCAGTTCGCCATCCAGGCGCTGGCCGTGCTCGTCAGCGTGGTGTTTTGCGGCCTGGGCAGCTTTATCTTGCTCAAGCTGGTCGGGCTGGTCATTCCGCTGCGCGTCACCGCCAGCCAGGAAGTCGGCGGCATCGACATTTCCTCGCACAGCGAGCAGGGCTACGCCGAGACCGAGAGCGGCCTGAGCACGCCGGTGATGATCGGCGGCGACTGAATTCACCCGGAACGTTCACCTGGGCTGGGCTGGGCTGGACCTCAATTTCATCCTGCCTTTATCTAGCCTGCCTTGATCTAGACAGCCACGACCCCCGGAGGCGACCGGGGGTTTTTGCCGTCCCTGCTGTCCGTCAGGGACTTTGTACAGCCCGCTACAGAGGCTGCTAAACTCGGCACAGACCGCCCACCGCCCGCTGAACACCCCACTTCGGGACCGACGTCCTCAAAAGTCGGCTGGGACGCTGTGATAAGATTTTTACTGAGCACGGCAGTCCAAGCAGTCGGGCCAGACACAGCATGTTTGACCTTCCGCACGCCCCCAGGGCGCGGTGGGTCGTGTGCCACGAAACACCCAAGCACCAGATGCGCGCACCACCAACACAAGAAGGGGGAAGGATTTGGACGCCTCAAGTCGGATTTTAAGTGAACTCGCCACCCGCGAGCAGGCGCTCGACGCCCAGATCGAGGCCGCCCGTCAGGACGCGGCCCGCGAGATCGAAGCCGCCGAGGCCCAGGCCAAGGTTGTCATTCAAGGTGCCCAGGAGCAGGTCAGGGCCATGACCCACAGCCGTGAGGCCGAGATGCAGGCCGAGGCCCAGAGTATTCGCGCCGAGGCCGCCGCGCAGGCCGCTTCGCAGGCCGAACTGACCCACAGCCGCTCGGACGCCCGCATGTCGCAGGCCGTCGAGACCATCTTGCGGGCGGTGTTGCCGTGATTAGCCCCATGCAGCAGGTCGTGATCGCCACTCGCAAGCGCGAAAGCCGGGAAGTTATCGGAGCGCTGCAAACGGCGGGCGTGCTGCATCTGGTGCCGGTCTCCGGCCAGGGGGTGCTGAGCGCTGGCCCCCACAGCAGCGAGGACGCCGAGTACCGCCGCGAGAGCGAGCGGTTGCTGGCCCGCGCCGAGAGCACCCTCAGCGAGCTGGGCGCCGTGCGCCGCCAGGCCGGGCGCCTGCCGCCGGAAAGCGAGTGGCCCGCCGTGCTGGAGGAGGCGGCCACTCCGGCTGCCGACCTGGCCCGGCGGCGTCAGGCGCTCGACGGCGATCTGGAGGTGCAGCGCACCTACGGCGAGGCTGCGGCGGCGCTCAGCGAACTCTCCGGCGGGCTCGACCACAGCCGCCGGGTCTCGCTGGTGCCGTTTATCTATCAGAAGCCCGAAGAACTCGCCGCGCTGCAACTGGCGCTCCAGGGCAGCCTGGAAGGCCGCTTCGAGCTCTCTACCCGTGCGCTGCCCAGTGCCAAAGCTGGGGTGGGCGCCGGATTCGTCGGCGCCATCGCCACCCTGGTCATCGACCGGGACGCCGCCCGCGCCGCACTCGGCAAGGCCCGCCTCGGCGAGCTGCGGTTGCCGGGCCGCTTCGACGGGCAGCCGCTGGGCGAAGTTGCCCGCGAACTGGGCCGCATCGGGCGCGAGGGTATCTCGCAGCGTGACGCCCTGGAGCGCGAACGGGTCGCCCTGTCCGACCAGGTGGGGCCGACCCTCTTTGCCATGCGCGACGCCCTGAGCGATCAGGTCGCCATTCACGACGTGCAGGGCATGAGCGCACGCGGCAAGTACAGCCTGGTGATGCAGGGCTACGTGCCCGAAGACCGGCTGGGCAACCTCAAATCCGCGCTGGAACAGTTCGGCAATGGCGTCAGCTACGAGTTGCACGCGCCCGACCCACACCAGGCCGCCGAGATTCCGGTGCAGCTCAAGAACACCTCCTACAGCAAGAACTTCGAGCTGATCCTGGGCATGCTGCCGCTGCCGCGCTATGGCAACTTCGATCCCACCGGCATCATCTCGTTCTTCTTTCCGCTGTTCTTCGGGTTTATTATCGCCGACATCGGCTACGGGCTGCTGTTCTTTATCGTCGGCACCTGGTTCGCCACGATGGCCAGGAACAATAAAGGCGTCAACCTGTCGGCCATGAACGCTTACTTAGGCCCCGACACGATGGGCAAGCTGGGCGTCATCATCCGGACCATGAGCACCTGGGCGATCTTCTGGGGCTTTTTGACCGGCGAGCTGTTCGGCAACCTCGGCGAGCACCTGCACCTGTTTTACATCAGCAAGCCGGTCATCGAATCCATCTGGCGCTTCCCGGCGGGCTTCGTGCCGGTGCTGGAGGAAACGGGCCTGCTGCCTATCGTCTTCCCGCGCTTGGCGCCCTGGTTTACCAACACGGCCTTGATTACCACGCTGCTCATCGGCATCTTCATGGTGCTGTGGAGCTGGGGGATCCGGGTGCAACTCGCCGCCCGCCACAATGACAAGCACCACCTCTGGGAAGCCATCGGGATGCTCGGCGGCCTGGTCGGACTGGTCAGCCTGGGCTTTCTGAGCAAGGGCGGCAACCAGCTCACCAGCGGCGGCATCTACTCAGACTTCTCCAACCCGCTGCTGACCTTGATGTACCTGGGCTTCGCGGTGTTTTTCCTGGGCATGGTGATGTCGAAAGTCTTCCTGATGATTATCGAGATTCTCTCGCAGGGCGGCAACATCATCAGCTTCGCCCGACTGTTCGCGGTGGGCGTGGCCGGAGCGATCCTGGCCAACCTCGCCACCGATGTCGGCTGGAACCTCTACAAGAACATCGGCGTGCTGGGCATCATCTTCGGCATTCTGCTGGCGCTGCTGGTCCACGCCTTCGCGCTGGCCATCACCATCATCGGGCATGTGCTACAACCGATCCGTTTGCATTTCGTCGAATTCCTGACGCCCACCGGCTACCACAACGAATCCGGCACGGCGTACAGCCCGCTGCGGCGCCTGAGTGCTGCGGCGCTGGCCAAGAAATAACGAGTATCACCCAGCCCCCTCGCTGAGCACTGCCCCGTCTAAAGACCAAGTTCCCCAATTCAAAGGAGTTCCCGCATGACCAAGACCAACAAGATCGCCCTCGCTGCCCTCGTTCTCGCCCTGTCGTCCACCGGTTTCGCCCAGGAGACGGCCAAAGCGGTCAACACCAACGGCGGCCTGATCGCCGTGGGCGCGGGCCTGGCGCTGGGTCTGGGCGCCATCGGCACCGGGCTGGCGCAGGGGCGCATCGGCGCCGCCGCCGCAGGCGTGACCGCCGAGAACCCCGGTCGCCTGGGTCTGATGCTGCTGTGGTTCGCCATCCCCGAAACCCTGGTGATCTTCGGTCTGGTCGGATTTTTCATCCTGTCGGGCAAAATCTGAATCATGGCCCTCGACAAGTTGCTTGAAAACGAGGCCCAGTCCGAGATCGAGCGCATCCGCGCCGAGGCCCGTGAACGCGCCGCCACGATTCTCCGCAGCGCCCAGGAACAGGCCCAGACCCTGATCGACAGCCGCAGCCGGGCGCTCGACACCCAGATGCAGGCCAGCCTGACCCGCGCCCGCTCGGCGGCGGACCTGGAACAGAGTGCCTCGCGCCTCAACGCCGGGGACAGTGGCATGAGCAAGGCGTTCGAGACGGCCCAGCACGAACTGATGGCCGTGACGAAGGCGCCCGAATACCGCGACATCTTATCCCGCCTGATCGCCGAGGCCCGCAGTGTGGTGCCCCACGCCGAGTACCTCGAAGTCCACCCCGACGAGGTGGCGCTGGCCAGCGACCTCGCCCCCGACCTGGCCGTGCGCCCCAACCCGGCTGTTCAGGGCGGCGTGCGGGTGGTGGCGGGCGGCGGTAAGAGCGGCGTGACCAACACCCTCACCGGGCGGCTGGAACGCTTGCGCGAGTCGCTGGCGCCCCAGGTCAGCCGCCTGCTCTCGGAGGGCTAAGGATGTCCAGACTAACGTTTCGGTACTCCGCAAACGGCGCTCCGTCCCTGCACTCTCGTCTGAACATCTGCGCTCCACCGCTCGCTCTGCTCGGTTTATCTGTTGATAAACGTGGTTTTTTCTAATGCCCGACGACTACGGTTACATCAACGCCCGCATTAAAATGATGCGGACCAAGCTGCTCGATGGCCGCGCATTCGACGGCGCCCTGGGTGCCCAGACCTACCCTGAATTTCTGCGGCTGCTCAGCGAAAGCGAGCTGTCGGGCGACCTCGCCGGGGCCACCGCCCAGGGTGCGGGCCTGAGCGAACTCGACACGGCCCTGTCGCAGAACTTCTTCCAGAGTGTCGAGAGGGTCTACCGCCTGGCCGACGGCGACGCCAAGGTCGAAATCGGTGTGCTGCTGCAAAAGTGGGACCTGGTGAACCTCAAATCGCTGGCCCGTGGCCTGACCAGTGGCCGCAGCGGCGAGAGCTTGCAGTCCAGCCTGATCCCCGGCGGCACCATTCCGATGACGACCCTCCAGACCGCGCTCCAGGGCGGGGAACTCTCGGTGGCGGCCAGCGCCATCACGCTGAGCGGGCATCCGCTGGCGGCGGCCTTCCGTGAGGGCGTGGCGGCGTATGGCGCCAGCGGCAAGCTGCTGGACCTGGAAATCGCGCTCGACCAGGCGTACTACCGCTACGCGCTGCGGGTTTCGCGCAACACGGCGCTGCGGCATTACCTGTCGCGTGAGGTGGACATCACCAACGCCCTGACCTCAAGGGCACTGAGAGGTGGGGGTGCCAACCCGGCCCTGTTCGTCGAGGGTGGCCGCAACATCGACGCGGCGACCTTCGCCCGCCTGACCGACGGCGACCCCAGCGGCGCGGGCGAGATGGCCCCGATTCTGGAAGCCGAGAACAGTGAGAGCGCCGAGCGCGTGGCCAGAGGGCTGCTTGACGAGGCCGCCCGCAACGCCGCCGCTGGCGACCCGCTGGGCGTGGGTGTGGCCATCGACTACCTGCGCCGCAAGGAACAGGAGATCGCCAAGTTACGCCTGATCGGGCGCGGCAAGTTCTATCAGGTGCCCAACGAGCAGATTCGTCAGGAGGTGGCCGAAGCGTGAGCCAACCCTCATCAACACAGTCCTCTAAGAATTCAGGTGGGACCAGTCAGAAAGTCGTCGTGCTGGCCGATGCCGAGACTGCCACCGGCTACCGCCTGGCGGGCGCCCAGGTCGTCGAGGCCACTGCCGACAACGCCCAGGCCAAACTCGAAGACCTGATTCAGAACGGCAACGTGGGACTGATCGCCGTGGACACCGGGTTGATCGCTGATCCGGCGACCAGCACCGCCCGCATCATGCGGGGCCGGGATCTGCCGATCATCCTGCCGATTCCCAGCCTGCGCGACGCGTTTAGCACCGACCAGGTGGACGCCAAAGCCTACATGGGCAAATTGGTGCGCGACACCATCGGCTTCGACATCAAGCTGTAAAGTTGGGGTATTCACTCCGGCCTTACCGAGTTTCTCCAATCCGCGCTTCCCAAGCATCACCCCTTTCTCTTACCTAAGAAACTACTTTCTTAAGGAGTTTTCCATGACGCAAAACAAGCAGGGCGTCATCGAGCGCATCGCCGGACCGGCAGTCATCGGTCGCGGTATGTACGGCGCCAAGATGTTTGACATCGTGCGCGTCGGCACCGAGCGTTTGGTGGGCGAGATCATCCGCCTGGACGGCGACACCGCCTTTATCCAGGTCTACGAGGACACCTCCGGACTGACAGTGGGCGAGCCGATTGTCTCGACTGGCCTGCCGCTCTCCGTCGAGCTGGGGCCTGGCATGCTCAACGGCATCTACGACGGCATTCAGCGCCCGCTCGACAAGATCCGTGAGCAGTCGGGCGACTTTATCGCACGCGGCATCGAGGTCTCCAGCCTGGACCGCGTTCGCAAATGGGCCTTCACGCCCAGCGTGGCTGTGGGCGACGAGGTGGGCGGCAGCGCCATCCTCGGCACCGTACCGGAGTTTTCCTTCACCCACAAGGTGCTGACCCCGCCCGACAAGAAGGGCCGCATCCGCAGCGTCGTGGCGGCGGGCGAGTACACCATCGACGACATCATCGCCGAACTCGACGACGGCAGCCAGCTCCGGCTGGCCCACTACTGGCCGGTTCGCGCCGCCCGCCCGGTGGCGCTGAAGAAAGACCCCAGCCTGCCCTTCCTGACCGGCATGCGGATTCTGGACGTGCTGTTTCCGCTGGTGATGGGCGGAGCCGCCGCCATTCCCGGCCCCTTCGGTTCGGGCAAGACCGTCACCCAGCAGTCGGTGGCCAAGTACGGCAACGCCGACATCGTGGTCTACGTCGGCTGCGGCGAGCGCGGCAACGAGATGACCGACGTGCTGGTCGAGTTCCCCGAACTGGTGGACCCCAAAACCGGCGGGCCGCTGATGCACCGCACCATCCTGATCGCCAACACCTCCAACATGCCGGTGGCGGCGCGTGAGGCCAGCGTGTACACCGGCATCACCCTCGCTGAGTATTTCCGCGACCAGGGCTACAGCGTGTCGCTGATGGCCGACAGCACCTCCCGCTGGGCCGAGGCGCTGCGCGAGATCAGCTCCCGCCTCGAAGAAATGCCCGCCGAGGAAGGCTACCCGCCGTACCTGTCCGCCCGCCTGGCCGCCTTCTACGAGCGGGCCGGAGCCGTGCGCACCCTCGCCGGAGAAGACGGCGCCGTGTCCGTGATTGGCGCCGTGTCACCTGCGGGCGGCGACATGTCCGAGCCGGTCACCCAGGCCACGCTGCGCATCACCGGAGCCTTCTGGCGCCTGGACGCGGGCCTGGCCCGTCGCCGCCACTTCCCGGCCATCAACTGGAACGGCAGTTACTCGCTGTTCACCCCGATTCTGGATAGCTGGTATCGCCAGAACGTCGCCGAGGATTTCCCCGAACTGCGCCAGCGCATCCAGAACCTGCTCCAGCAGGAAGCGGCGCTTCAGGAAGTCGTGCAGCTCGTCGGCCCCGACGCCTTGCAAGACAGCGAGCGGCTGGTCATCGAGGCCGGTAAAATGCTGCGCCAGGACTTCCTCCAGCAAAACGGCTTCGATCCGGTGGACGCCAGCGCGTCGATGCCCAAGAACTACGGCCTGATGAAGTCGATGCTGTCGTTCTACGAGCAGGCGGGTATCGCCCTGAAGGACGGCGCCACCATCGACGAGATTATCCAGAACCCGGTGATCGAGAAGATCAGCCGCGCCCGCTACGTCGCCGAAGCAGAGTTCCCCGCCTACAACGACTCGCTGGCCTCAGAGCTGATGACCACCTTCAAGACTGGATCGGCTAAAGGAGTCAACGCGTGACCCTGCTGCAAAAAGAGTACAACGACGTTTCCTACATCTCCGGGCCGCTGCTGTTCGTCAAGGCGGCGTCCGACCTGGCCTACAACGCCATCGTCAACATCAAGGACGGCAACGGGCGCGTGCGCGGCGGACAGGTGATCGAGGTGTCCGACGAGCACGCCGTGATCCAGATTTTCGAGGACACGCGCGGCCTGGACCTGGCCACCGCCTCGGTGACGCTGGTGGAGGACGTGGCCCGGCTGGGCGTCTCCAAGGACATGATCGGACGCCGTTTCGACGGCCTGGGCCGCCCCATCGACGGGCTGCCAGCCGTCATCGCCGACGAGCGGCGCAGCATCAACGGCCAGGCCATGAACCCGGCCAGCCGCGCCAAGCCCGAAGAGTTCATCCAGACCGGCATCAGCACCATCGACATCAACACCAGCCTCATTCGCGGCCAGAAGCTGCCGATCTTTTCGGGCTCCGGTCTGCCGCACAACGAGCTGGCCGCCCAGATCGCCCGCCAGGCCAAGGTGCCCGGTTCCGAGGAGCCGTTCGCGGTGGTTTTCGCGGCGATGGGACTGACCCAGCGCGAGGTCAGCTTCTTCACCCAGGAGTTCGAGCGGACCGGCGCCCTGGCCCGCGCCGTGCTGTTTCTCAACAAGGCCGACGACCCCACCGTCGAGCGCATCCTGACGCCGCGCATGGCGCTGACCACCGCCGAGTACCTGGCCTTCGAGCACGGCTACCACGTGCTGGTGATCCTGACCGACCTCACCAACTACTGCGAGGCGTTGCGCGAGATCGGTGGCGCCCGCGAGGAAATCCCCGGACGGCGCGGCTTCCCCGGCTACATGTATACCGACCTGGCGAGCCTGTACGAGCGTGCGGGCGTGGTGCAGGGCAAACCCGGTTCGGTCACCCAGATTCCGATTCTCTCGATGCCCGACGACGACATCACGCACCCCATCCCTGACCTGACCGGCTACATCACCGAGGGTCAGATCGTGGTGGACCGCACGCTGAACTCCAAGGGCATCTTCCCGCCGATCAACCCGCTGCCGAGCCTGTCGCGCCTGATGGGCAACGGCATCGGCAAGGGCAAGACGCGGGCCGACCACAAGAACGTGTCCGACCAACTGTTCGCCGCCTACGCCAACGGCCTGGACCTGCGCAAGCTCGTGGCCATTACCGGCGAGGACGCGCTGACCGAGAACGACAAGCTGTTCCTGCGCTTCGCCGACGATTTCGAGAACTACTTCATCGGCCAGGGCGGCCAGGACCGCAGCGTCGAGGATTCGATGAACGTGGCCTGGGGCATTCTGAGCAAGCTGCCCCAGTCGCAGCTCACGCGAATTGGCAAGGACTCGATCGACAAGTACTACGGCACGAAGGTCGACGAGATGTGGCGGGGGAACAGGATTTAAGGGGCGACCCCTCACCCCGCTGCTTCGCAGCGCCCCTCTGCAAGCAGGTCTTCGACTCTCCCCAAGGTAGAGGGGTCAGAGCAAAAAGATCAGGGTTTTGCTTTTTGCTCCCTCTCCGTAGGGGAGAGGGCTGGGGTGAGGGGTTAGTCAGTCCCACACAAGGAGGTGACACCATATGGCAGACATCAGCCCCACCCGCTCCGCCCTGCTCGCCAGCAAGGCCAGCTTGAAGACGGCGACCAGCGGCGCGGACCTGCTCAAGCGCAAGCGTGACGCCCTCATTGGCGAGTTCTTCGCGCTGGTCAAGGACGCACTGGCCGCCCGCGAGGAGCTGTCCGGCGTCAGCAAGAGCGCCTACGTGAGTTTGTTCTCGGCCAAAGCCTGGGACAGCCCGGAAGCCGTCGAAAGCCTGTCTCTGGCGCAGGGCAGCGAGTACAACGTCAACATGCAGATCGAGAGCATCTACGGCGTCAAGGTGCCCAAGATCGATATTCCCGACCGGGGCGGCGCCGTATCGTTTAGCCCGATCAACGTCGGCTCGCGCACCATCCAGGCGGCGGGCGACTTCCAGACGGTGATGAGCGCTCTGGTGAAGGTCGCCGCCACCGA
>NZ_JANYGJ010000217.1 GCF_025362455.1 Deinococcus sp.
ACCCTTTTTATGACCGAGCGGAGCGAGTAGTTTTGACTGAGCAAGGCGCAGAATGGAGGCGCGGGGAGGCTGTTTTCCCCGTGGCGTCATTCGGAGTACTGCTCTAGAGTCGCCGGGCGGGCCAACGACTGAATCAAGGCCCGGTCGGTGGCTCTGAACTCCCGCCCTGCTCGCGTAATGGAGCAGTTGTTTTGGTCCCTAAACCCTGGGTTACCCACGGTAAAAACGTTTTTGCCACGGCGCTCCGACGCCATCAGACCTCCCTTGACCGTGAGCTGGTTCGGAGTGGTGAGCTGGAATTTTATCTGACCTTCATTTATGGAATTTGCAGTGGAAAGTGTTCGGATTACAATATTAAGTTTTGTATAAGATCGGCCCGAATAAAATGTGATGAAGATGACCTAAACTCGCTGTGGAGGTCATTTATGAAACCTATACTTTCAGGTGTTGCGTTAATCTCACTTGCTTTGGGGTTGAGCGCTTGCGGCGGCACATCGAGCCCACCTCCTACCACAGTATCGATCACAGGTATTTGAGAGGGAGTAGAAACTTACCCAGCACAAAATGGTGTTAACGGTCAAACGTTTAAAGTGCGTTATGTCATAACTGATCAGAACGGCGTTTTAACTGGTCAGGTAGCAAGTTGTAGCAAAAACGGCCTAAGCTGCGACTTTAATCAAAACACCGAAGGACCTCTCGCTGGAACACGGAATGGGAACATTGTAAGTCTCCCGGTAGATGGCTCTGCTGGTACTGGTACAGATAGCACAGCCATTAAAATTAACTCTAAAACTGTTTTTAATGGAAGTACTCTCACCGGAACGGTGTCTTACGCAACACCTGGATATGTTTTTAACGGTTCACTGACGTTGACAAAGCAATAAAAGTTCCTAGCCGACAGACCTTCCGTAGAATGAGGAGGTGGGCGCATCGAGTGGCTGGGGGCGAAGCTACTCAGTAGGGTCAGGCGGGAGTGGAGGGACGAAGCGCTGCGTGCAGAATCCCAGAATGTTGGCCTGGCCCTACTTCCTTCAAGACTCGCTTTGCTCGGTTTACCCAACGACTGACGCTGGTGTGCTTAGGTTTTCGGGTGCTGTCTCCGGATTGCCGAGGCTGGAGCTGCTCGCCACTCTCTGCTTCTCACTCGGCTCGGAGAATGACTCATCACCCGCCAGCGAATTAGATTGTTCTACACCACGAAATCGAGGCTTTGATCAGCTCGCCGTCTTTATGGCCAGGGCTTCTTAGCCATTCGCCCCGTCCTCCCCGCGCTACCTTGGCGGCATGACCACCCTCCGTTCATTGCCCCGCCCCGGCTGGCTGCTGGCGCTGGGCGGTTTTTTGCTGGGCTGCGCCGCGCTGCTGCTGATCCGGGCCATCGGCATAGCGCTGCTGCCGGGGGCCTGCCAGGGCCGGACCATTCTGGGACTGCTGCCGCCGCTGCTGCTGGGGCCGGGCGGCATCGCCACCGCGACCACCCAGATCAGCCGTGGGCGGGCTCCGGCGCTGGGCATCGGGCTGGCCATCTCGTCGCTGTTTCCGGCGCTGGCGCTGGGCGTGCGCGACATCGGTGAACTGCGAACCATCGGCTGCGCGGGCGGCTACGTGGTGTTCGGTACGCCGTCGGGTGGACGATTGCCGGAAGTGACCATCCTGCCCGGCCAGACGGTCGACGTGACCGTGCGGCCCGGCGGCTTCCAGAACAAATTCGGCCCGGTCAGCCTCAGCGCCAAGTTGCCGACCACACTGCTGAGCGTGGCGTTCGCCCAGGAGCGCGTGGACGCCAACCAGACGGCGGTGATGCACCTGAGCGCCTCCGGTGACGCCCCGGCCCAGCAGTACACCGTGGCCGTCATCGCCCGCCAGCAGGACCGGGGCGCCGACGGCCAGCTCACCGTGACCGTCCGGCCCAAGGGCGCCAGAAAGTGAGGCGGGCCGGGACGCTGCTGATATTCCTACTCCCCAGAGCAGATGTCATAAAAAGACCCTTTTTATGACCGAGCGGAGCGAGTAGTTTTGACTGAGCAGGACGCAGAATGGAGGCGCGGGGAGGCTGTTTTCCCCGTGGCGTAATTCGGAGTACTGCTCTAGTTCGGTTGCTCTGGCCGCGCCTGCACACGACCTGTACGTGAGCGGCTGGGTGTCCCGGCACA
>NZ_JANYGJ010000022.1 GCF_025362455.1 Deinococcus sp.
TTCAGCTCCTCCTGCGCTTCGCGGAAGAGAGCCGCCTCGTAGCTCTCGCCCGCGCTGACGGCTCCGGCCACGCCCATGTCGTAGGCGCCCGGCCAGCGGGTTTTGCCCAGGCTCCGGCGCGGAATCCAGAGCTGCCTCGCCGCATTGAGAACGAAGGCGTTGACGCCGCGAATGTTCACGATGTTTCGCGTGAATGCTTCGCCGCGCCAGATGGTGCCGACCACTTCGTCGGAATCGTTGACCAGATCGATGAGTTCGTCACTGCTGAGTTCGTCGGTGCTCAAGAGGCCTCCCGCTGGGTCCAGCACATGAACACTGGGCGACCACCGAGGTTGCCGCCCACTCCCCGCTACTTCCCGATTAGAGCAGAACTCCGAATTACGCCACGGGGAAAACAGCCTCCCCGCGCCTCCATTCTGCGTCCTGCTCAGTCAAAACTACTCGCTCCGCTCGGTCATAAAAAGGGTTTTTTTATGACATCTGCTCTAAGCCAATCGCGTACTCGGCCATCCTGCGCGGAATGTCCACGCCCGTGGTCGCCACCGAATTCTTGAATTCCATGGTGTGGTTGATCTCGATAATCAGCAGGCCCCGCGAAGGGTCTTCCACTAGGTCGATGGCGACGATCTGGCCCCCGACTGCCGCCGCCGCCCTGACGCTCAGCTCGGCGATTTCCGGCGTCACCGGGCAGTTGCTGGCCACGGCCCCGCGCGCCGTGTTGGTGATCCAGTGCTCGCTGGTGCGGTAGATGGCCCCGATGCACTCGCCGCCGATGACGAAGGCGCGGATGTCGCGCTCCGGCTTGCGGATCAGCTCCTGCACGTAAAAAATCCCGTGCTGCGGCCCGCCCAGCACCTCCTTGTGCTCGATGATGGCCTCGGCGGCGTCGCGGTCATTGACCTTGCTGACCATCCGGCCCCAGCTTCCGACCGTGGGCTTGATGACCACCGGGTAGCCCATAGACTCGATCAGCTCCAGCGCGGCTTCCCCGTCCACGGCCACGCCGGTCCTTGGGGTGGGCAGGCCAGCGGCGAACAGCCGGGCGTTGGTCGCCAGCTTGTCGCCGCACAGTTCGATGACGTGCGAGGGGTTGATGACCCGCACGCCGAAAGCTTCGAGTGCCCGCGTCACGGCGTGCCCCCGGCTCTGCGAGACGCAGCGTTCCAGCGCGACTTTCCAGGGCACCTGAGCGGCCCCGGCGGCGTCGAAGGTGAATTTCAGGTGCGGGGCGTACACCTTGTCATACGGCACGCCCAGGGTGTCCAGCGCCCCAAACAGCATCTTCTCGTCGGGGCGCACGCGGTCATAGATGATGGCGAGGTCGGCCATAGGTCTCGGTGAAAGGTGGGCAAACCGTTTAACAGATTTGCCCGGCCCTTCACTCTCCCCAGTCCTCGGCTTCCTGGGGCGCAGGCGCCAGGCGGGGTGGGTCGAGGCTGACGACTTCCAGCTCGGTGCCGGTGTCGTCGTCGATGACCAGTTCACCCAGTTCGGGGTTGTCGAGTTCAATGATGGCGCCGCTTTCGGGGCTTTCGAATTTGATGGTTGCCATGGTGGTCTCCTTGGACTGAGTATTGAGATTTCTGCTTTACGCTTGACAGGTTACAGCCTGGTTTGCTTTTCAAACGAAATTGCCTAGACCACTGCCTCGGACTGATGGCAGGAACGATCAGGCTTCGGCCTGCTCCTCGAACGACAGTTCCACCCCGGCCTGGCAATGCGGGCAGCGTACCAGGCTGACCTCGCTGCCGTCGTCGCTGCGGACGGTAGGGGCGTTGGCGAGCATTTCCTCGGTGACGTCGAACTCCTGCTCGCAGTTGGGGCAGGTGGTCAGAATGCCCAGCAGATCGACCTCGAAGTCTTGTCCGCTGTTGCGGATCACTTCCATCTCGGCGTTGCAGTTCTCGCAGACGATCGCGTCGCCGACTTCGAGTTCAGTCCGGTCTTCGTCGGTGAGTTCCAGCACTTCCCCGCAGATGGGGCAGTCGATTTCCAGAATAGCCATGAGCGTCAGTTTAGCGGTTTGGAATCAGTCCTCGACGGCCTCGCCTGGAAATCGCCGATGCTTTTTGTAGAACTCCAGAATGCTGCCCTCGCTCAGCGCCTCGCGCAGAAACTCCGGGGCGGGCGGAAGCTGGAAGGTGTCCGCGCCGCGTCGCAGCTCGCCCGTCGCCAGGTCGAGGCTCACCTCGTCGCCGTCGCTGAGCACGCCGGTCAGGTCGGCCTCGAAGGCGGGAATGCCCAGGTTGAGCAGGTTGCGGTAATGAATCCGGGCGAAACTCGGCGCGACGATGCCGCCGACCTGCAACTTTTTCAGCGCCTGGGGGGCGTACTCGCGGCTGCTGCCCAGGCCCCAGTTCTTGCCGCCGATCAGCAGGTCACCGGGCCGCACCTGCTCGGCGAATTCAGGCCGGATGTAGTGAAAGGCGAAGGTCTGAAACACGTCCTCGCCCGCCATGAACGGCGCGAACTTGCCGGGGAGGATGTCGTCGGTGTTCACGCTGTCGCCAAATTTCCAGATTCGGGGCATGGGGATTTCTCCTGGGTACTCAGGGGCTTCGGGCGTTGGGTGGGCGAGTACCGGCAGCCTAGCAGGTGCAGGCAAATCGGTCTGGGCTCGTGGAGGTCAGCTTTGCGGGCGCGGCACGACCACGCAGCGCAGCCGCTCCGTCCCGTTCAGAAATTCGCTGATGATCTGGGCCTCCTGCGCCGTACAACCCAGCAGCACCTTTAACTCAGCGTCCCTCTTGTGCAAATCCACCGTGCAGACGACGCCCGTGACCTGCCCCCGGTCCCCGCTGCCCAGCCACACGTCGATGCCCTGGCCGTCGCCGGAAGTGGTGCCCTCCAGGTAGCCGTAGTCGTAGGGGTAGATCAGGTTCGGGTTGCGCGGGTGGGCGCTGCGTCGGGGCCGGTCGATGATGACTGAGCTGGACGCGACCAGTTCGGCTAGGAAGGTCCAGAAGTCTGAATTCATGTCAAGACTCATTCGTCAGGAAGCTGCACCATGCCCTGCGAATACAGGACGGCGTGCCCGCTGACCCTGACCCGCAGCGGCAGCACCTCGCAGCGCAACTCGCCGCCGCGTGCCGAAACCTGCCGGGCGATCAGCGACGCCTTGTCCAATTTCTCGCCCCAGTACGGCGCCAGAGTACTGTGGGTGCTGCCGGTTACCGGGTCTTCGGGAATGCCCATGCCAGGCGCGAAGCAGCGCGAAACGAAATCCACGTCGTCGCCCGCTGCCGTGATAACCAGATCGTCGATGCCCTCCAGCCGCGCCCAGTCAGGCTGAAAGGTCCGGACTGCCGACGCCGATTCCAGCACCGCGAAGACGCTGAAGTTGCCTTCCTCCACGCTGAAAACGTCCTGCACCGGCACCTGCAACAGAGCTTCCAGCTCGGCCACCGTGCGGGCCGAGGGCGCCGGGTCGATGCGAGGAACGTCCAGCACCACCGCGCCGCTCTCGCCGCGCACAGCCCCCAGTTCACCCATACGGGTCTGGAAGCGCAGCTCGGAGCCGCCCTCGCCCAGTACGTTCCAGAGTGCCCAGGCGCTCGCCAGGGTCGCGTGACCGCAGAAATTGACCTCCTGAACCGGGGTGAACCAGCGCAGGTGATAGTCCCCCTTTTCGCCAACAAAAAAGGCCGTCTCGGAGAGGTTGTTTTCAAAGGCCAGCGCCTGCATCGTCTCGTCCGGTAGCCAGGTTTGCAGCGGCATCACGGCGGCGGGGTTGCCTCCAAACAGGCGGCGGGTAAAGGCGTCGATGTGCAGTTTGGGAAGAGTGATGTTCACGGCGCCACCGCCACGGCTTTGGCCTCGAAGAGCAGTTCCGGAAAGGCCAGAGCGGCGACCTGAACGAGCGTGCTGGCGGGCGGCTGGCTCAGGTTGATGAACTCGTCGCGCACCCGCCGCATGACCGGCGCGTGGCTCATATCGGTGACGAACAGCCCCAGCTTCACCACATGGCTGAAGTCCATGCCAGCCGCTGCCAGTGCCAGCCGCAGGTTGCCGAAGACCTGCCACGCCTGCGCCTCGAAATCACCGACGCCGACCACCGTGCCACTCGCGTCCAGCGCGATCTGTCCGGAGACGAAAGCCATGCGTCCACCCTGCACCTCTACGACAGGCGTGTAGTTTGGCGAGGGCGCCAGGCCCTCCGGCTGGAGACAGCGCATCGTATGAGGTTCGGTCATGCCCGCAGCTTAGCGCCCCCGGTTGGCCGCCCAGAACTCCGGGTGCTCCTCGGCGTACAACGCGGGCAATTCCAGCCCCAGCGCCCGTACGAGCACGCTGAGCTGCCCCCGGTGATGCAACTCGTCCTGATAGGCGTGGTGGAGTTGCGGCCAGCCGGGCATGTCCCCGAACCAGGGATTGCCGGGTGTGAGCTGTTGCAGGCGCTCCGGGTGGGTGCTGAAGCCGCTCTGGGTCTTGGCGTGGACCGTTTCGAGCCAGGTCCGAAGTGCCCTAGCACTGGCGCTGACCTCGGCCCGGTGGGCGTCCCAGTCGGCGTCGGGTTCGCCCGGTTCAGCGTCCCAGCGGCCCTCAAAGACGCCCCGCGCCGCGAAGTATTCATGGGCGCCGATGTGGTGCAGGGTGTCGGCCACGGTGCGGCCCCCAGGGATGACCGCCTCGTCCAGATAGTCTGCGAGCACGTTCAGCACCTCCAGCGTGACCATCCGGACGCCCTGCCAGTGCCGGGCGAACTGGTCGGCGGCGGCGTAGAGGGGCGGCTCGCTCATGCCTTCAGTGTAGAGCGTCAGCCCGGCGCGTCCTCGCTCGCCAGCTTCTCCAGAGCGCCGCCGCTCAGCCCGTAGTCCACCCAGACCGGGTTCGCCACCGCGCCCAGGCGTTCGTAGAACCGCTTGCCGCCCGCGTTCCAGTCGGCTACCGCCCAGCGCACCGCGCCGCAGCCGTGAGTTACCGCGTCCTGAGCTGCCCGGCGCATCAGCCGCTCGCCCAGGTTCTGCCCCCGCGCTGCCTCAGCCACGAACAGCTCCTTGATGAACAGGGTCGGCCTGGTCGTCGCCGTGAAGGGAATGAGGTAGTAGACCAGCATGCCCACTAGCTCCACGCTCGTATCGGCCACCAGCGCGTAGAAGTCGGGCGGTGACTTCTCAAAACTCTGCCACCGCAACGTTTCCTCGGTGACGGCGAACACATCGGCGTAGTGCTCGTACTCCGCCAGCCCCCGCATCAGCGGCAGCAGTTGGGGGATGTCGGTGACGGTGGCGAGGCGGATGGTGGGGGTCATTCGATGTAGTCGAGATCGAATGCTTCGCGCAGCGCACTGACGAAGTGTTCGTCGATCCAGTCCAGGTAGCTGTTGCTCTGGTGGTGCAGTTCGCCGTGATAATCGAAGTCGATCACCTGTCCAACCGTGCCAGCCTCAGTTGGGTCCAGGTCAATGCAGGCGAGATTGCCCGATCCGTCCTCCGCGAAGGGAATCCAGAACCGGCTCCACTTACTCGGCTTGATTTCCGGGTCGAAGGAGATGTCTTCGAGCGGCATATTTTCAAGTTGCCCGCTGCCGTATGCCAGGTTACTTGAGATATTCGACACGGACGAGAGCTGCGGAACATTGGGGACCCAGCGGCACAGGCCGTTGTGAATGGCTAGGCTCTCCCGCAAGTCGGTGGGGAGCGGATAGCCCAACTCCGTCTCCAGCGCTTGTAATTCCTCCTCCGTCGCGCCCGGATTGAAGATGGGTGCGAGGTCATCTCGCTGTGCCAACATCTGATCGACTCGTTGCCAGAATATGTCAATGTCCATGTCAGCTCCTCCCGATCAGGTCCGAGGGCAAAGCCACCCGACCCATCACCGCCGTCGCCGCCGCCACTGCTGGCGAGGCTAAATACACCTTCGCGTCCTTGTCGCCCATTCTTCCAATGAAGTTGCGGTTGCTGGTACTCACACACACCTCGCCCGGCGCCAGCACGCCCTGATGACGGCCCATGCAGGGGCCGCAGCCAGGAGTGCCCAGCACCGCCCCCGCCTGAATCAGCGTCAGCAGCGTGCCGTCCGCCATCGCCGCTTCCATGACCTGCGAGCTGGCCGGAATGACCAGCAGGCGGGTGCTGGGATCAACCTTGTGGCCCTTCAACACGGCAGCGGCCTCGTGCAGATCGTCGAGTCGCCCGTTGGTACAGGTGCCGATGAACACCTGATCGACCTTGATGCCGCGCAACTCGGAGACGTCGTGCACGTTGTCGACCTCGCTGGGGGCGCTCATGCGGGGGCGCAGGGCGGACAGGTCCAGCTCGACTTGTTGCACGTAACGGGCGCCCTCGTCGGGGTAAACCCAATCGGGAATGTCGTAGCCGTAGTCGGTCAGAATCTCGCCGCCCGGCACGACCAATCCGACTTTGGCGCCCGCCTCGACGCAGAGGTTTGCCAGGGTCATCCGCTGGCCGCGTGTGAAACGGTCCCCGGCGTGCATCTCGATGCTCATGTAGGTGGCGCCGTCGGCCCCCAGGCGGCGGATCATCTCCAGGGCGGCGTCCTTGGCGCTCACGCCCGCGTTCAGCTCGCCCGTGAACGTCACCTTGATGGTCGAAGGCACGCGCAGCCAGGTTTTGCCACTGGCCGCCGCCAGGGCGATGTCAGTGGCGCCCATGCCGGTGCCGAAGGCTGCCACCGCGCCGTAGGTCGTGCTGTGACTGTCGCTGCCGAGCACGATCCAGCCGGGGCGGGCCAGGCCCTCTTCCATCAGGACCTGGTGGCAGATGCCGCGCCCCACGTCGAACAGGCGCACGCCAGTCTGCGCGGCGTACTCGCGGGCCTCTTTTTGCGCCTGCGCCACGCTGACGGTGCTGGCGGGCGCCACATGGTCGATGACGATGGACACGCGCTC
>NZ_JANYGJ010000040.1 GCF_025362455.1 Deinococcus sp.
TGTCCTCGTGAACGGACGCCCATGAGGACGCCACTCGTCCCCATGAGGATGCCACTCCTCTCCTGCGGAGCTTTGCAAGTCCGCCTGGGCACGCCTGCCCGCGTCTTGGCCTGAACAGCGCCGCTGGCGACGCTAGGCCGCGTCTTGGCCTGAACAGCGCCGCTGGCGACGCTAGGCCGCTTCTTGGCCTGAACAGCGCCGCTGGCGACGCTAGGCCGCTTCTTGGCCTGAACAGCGCCGCTGGCGACGCTAGGCCGCTTCTTGGGCACACCCTGGTAAGACGACTACTTCGCCAGCACAAAGGCACGCACGTTCTCCACGATCAGCGCCTCGGTGGCCTCGCGGCTGGCGTGCCGTCGCCTCTCTGGGGACCGTAGCGGCCAAAGTAAGAATGCACCGCGCCGGGGAGCCGCACCAGTTGCGTGCTGGCGGGCAAACGGGGCAGTCCGGCCTCGACTTCCTGCGGGGTCGCCACGCCGTCGCGCCCGGCCAGCAGATCGAGCACCCGCAGCTTCGAGTCGCGCAAGCTGACAGTGTTGGCCGGGTACGCACCCATCAGGATCAGGCCCTTGATCCGGCTGGGGTTGCTCCCGGCGTACTGGGCCGCCACCGCGCCCCCCAGGCTATGCCCGGCCAGGAACAGCTCCTCCCCTGCCGGAAGCCGCGCCAGCACGTCGTCGGCGCGGTTGGGTGAGAGCAGCGCCAGGTCCAGCGGAAAACGCACAATCACGGTCTGGATGCCGGAGGGGGCCAGCGCTTCGCCCAGCCAGCGGTAGGCCTCCGGCTTGACCCTGGCGCCGGGATAGTAGACCAGCGTGGCCCGGAGATCACCCCGCGCCAAGTATGTCCTTGCTAACGTTTCGGGCTTCCGCAAAAAGCGCTCCATCCCTCCACTCCCGCCAGGACATACTTTCTTCCTCACTCGCTCCGCTCGGTAAAGCTAAAGCTTGACAAGGAGATACTCAAGGTGGTGATGGCGTTGGGTACGGCGCTGCGCCTGGTGGTGCCCGCGCTGGCGCCGGTTTGTGCCGCCGGAGCACAGGCGCCCAGCGGCAGGGGAACGAGCAGCAGGCAGGCCATCAGGGTCAGGCGCTTCATCTGCCCAGCATACGGCGCGGCGCTTCCTGTGGCCCCTCCCCCGCGCCGGGGGCAACGTCGCTGTACTCGAACACCAGACAGGGTGCCGGGAATCCAAATGAACAAATTAACCTAAATCAAGCTTACCGCAAGGTCACTTCAAGAAAACTGGGCTGAAATGTCTACTATTTACGACAACATCAGATTCGCCACAACCGTGAGTCTAATTATCAAGAATTCTTCACAACTGATGTCTACTGCCCCCTTTTCGTAACTCAGCTTGATTGTGTTCTCATCTACACATTCCACCACTCACGCAGACTGTACCGCATGAAACACCTCATCTTTCCGACCGTGGCACAGGCCGACGCCTTCGTTCAGGACCTCCAATCGCAGGGCGTCATCCGTCCTGAGATGGGCAACCGCTCGGTGAACCGCCAGAACAGTGATATGGGCACAGGCACCATCAACACGGACACGGCGGTCATGGGCGGCGGCACTGCCGAGGACGCGGGCGAGGGCGCCGTCAAGGGCACGGGCGTGGGCCTGGTGGCCGGAGCCGTGGCGGGCGTGGTCGCCACCGTGGTCGCCACAGCCGCGACGGTGGCGACGGGCGGGCTGGCCCTGCCGGTCATCCTGGGCATGGCGGCGCTGGGCTCCGGTGTGGGCGCGGGCGTGGGCGCTATCGGCGGCGCGGCGGGCGTGGACGAGACCGGCTACCACGTCAGCGACGACCACTATGACCGCATGAGCCAGACCATGAATACCGGTGGCCGCGCCATCGCCGTCGAGGACTCGGTGCCGAACGACGTGGTGCAGGCCGCTGCGACGCGCCACGGCGGTCAGTTCGTCTGAGCGTCAGAAACTGAACGAGCAGGCTGCCCGCGTGGGTGGCCTGCTTTTTGTTGAGTGGGACAGTTGAGTGGGCTAGTTGAGAGGGACAGTTGAGTGGGATAACTGACCCGAAATTACTGGGTCTGGGCCATTACTGGGTCTGGGCCGCCGCATATTCCAGGTAGGCGTTTACCTGCGGAATGACGAACAAACCGATGGCACCGGCAATATCGAGAATACCGATCAAACCGAAAAATGGAGCGAAATCACCTCCACCGACCGCCGAAAGCACCGTCATGACGCCCCCGACCACCAGCAGAAAGGCCAGGATGATTCTGGCCCAGACCTTGCCGCTGTAGACGCTCCAGCAAATCCAGGCAGTCAGAGCAAACCGGCCAATCGGTATCAGACCGCCGCTCGTCAGCAACCCACCGAGCAGGTCCAGGGCTGCCAGTACCATCAACACGATCAGCCCAATCGTCACAATCCGGAGTCCAGCCTTGATCGTCGCCGCGTCGTTTTTCATGCGCTCATCATAACCGCATGAAACGCGAGACCTGTCAGCACATCTGCTTCCTCCACTGGGGGGGGGTTAACTATTCCCGTTCCAGTCAGGCTATTTGAACACCCCGGCCCACAACAGCAGCAGGTACAGAAGGAGCGGTATGGCCACCGATCCGGCGATCAGTTTGAATAGTCGCCACCAGTAATCCCAGAACTCGCGCATGACAGCAGCTTAAAGCAGACCTGGGCTGGAAAGTGTCCCGGTCTGGATTCAACCGGGTTCAAGCTTCGCTCAGGAAGCCGCGCCCGCCAGACTCTGTGACAGACTCTGTGACATGGCGATTTCCGAACTGGCAGGCAAGATTGCTCCGCAGCGCATCCTGACCAATATTCCGCTGCTGCTGACCAACTACTACGAGCGCACGCCCGACGTCACCGACCCGGCGCAGGCGGTCGCCTTCGGCACCAGCGGGCACCGGGGCAGCAGCCTGGAGGCTTCGTTCACCGAGGCGCACATCATGGCCATCTCGCAGGCGGTGGCCGAGTACCGCGCACAGGCGGGCATTCGCGGGCCGCTGTACATCGGCGCCGACACCCACGCGCTCAGCGAGGCGGCGCTGGCCACGGCCCTGCGGGTGCTGGTCGCGGGCGGCGTGAACGTGCAGCGGTCCAAGGGCGGCGACTACACACCCACGCCGCTCATCAGCCACGCGATTCTGGGGTACAACCGAGCCGGACATTCACAACAGGCCGACGGCATCGTCATCACGCCCAGCCACAATCCCCCGCAGGACGGCGGTTTCAAGTACAACCCGCCCAGCGGTGGCCCCGCCGATACGGACGTCACGAAAGGCGTGCAAAACCGCGCCAACGAGCTGCTGAGGGCGGGCAACGCGGACGTGAAGATGGTCAGCTACGCGCAGGCGAAAGCCGGGTCGACGGAGTTCGATTTCATCACGCCCTACGTCGAGCAGTTGCCGCAGGTGGTGGACATCGAGGCCATTCGCACTGCGGGCGTCAGCATCGGGGTCGATCCGCTGGGCGGCAGCAGCCTGCCGGTCTGGGAAGCCATTAAAGCTAGGTGGAACCTCAAGCTCAGCATCGTGAATGAGCGCGTCGACCCGGCCTTCGCCTTCATGTCGGTGGACAGGGACGGCAAGATCCGGATGGACTGCTCCAGCCCGTATGCGATGGCGAGTTTGCTGGCCCTCAAAAATGACTTCGACGTGGCCATCGGCAACGACCCCGACGCGGACCGGCACGGCATCGTGACCGAGGGCGGCCTGATGAACCCGAACCATTACCTGGCCGTCGCCATCCACTACCTGTTTTCGCACCGCCCCGGCTGGCCTGCCGGTGCTGGCGTGGGCAAAACGCTGGTGTCGAGCAGCC
Organism: Deinococcus sp.; assembly: GCF_025362455.1. Taxonomy (GTDB): domain Bacteria; phylum Deinococcota; class Deinococci; order Deinococcales; family Deinococcaceae; genus Deinococcus. Next base: position 3,808 of record NZ_JANYGJ010000040.1, read on the forward strand.
TGATCGACAAGGTGGCGGATGATCTGGGCCGCAAGCTGGTAGAGGTGCCGGTGGGCTTCAAATACTTCGTGGACGGCCTGCTGACCGGCAGCCTCGGCTTCGGCGGCGAGGAATCGGCGGGGGCCAGTTTTCTGCGCCGTGACGGCTCGCCCTGGAGCACCGACAAGGACGGCCTCATCATGGGGCTGCTGGCCGCCGAGATCATGGCCGTGACCGGCAGGAGTCCGTCTCAGCACTTCGCCGAGCTGAGTGAGCAGTTTGGCACCAGCGCCTACAGCCGCGCCGACGCCCCGGCGAGCAGCGCAGCCAAACAGATTCTGAGCAGCCTCAGCCCCGAACAGGTCACGGCGACGGTGCTGGCGGGCGACCCGATCACCGCCAAACTGACCCGCGCACCCGGCAACGACGAGCCTATCGGCGGGCTGAAGGTCACCACCGATTTCGCCTGGTTCGCGGCGCGGCCCAGCGGCACCGAGGACATCTACAAAATCTACGCCGAGAGCTGGAGGGGCGAGGAGCATTTGGCAGCCGTCATGCGCGAGGCCGAGCAGGTCGTGAACGCCGCGCTGGGCGCCGGTCAATGATGGTGGAAGAGGGAGTTGGACCAGAGCTGCACACCATCATCACCAGAGAGGAAATAACCGGCGTGGAGTTCGACTGGTTCGCCCGCGACGCTGCCGGACACATCGGGCAGTTCCTGGCCGTCGGCGACAGCAGCGTGCCCCAGGCCGCGCTCGCCAGCGAGGAATGGCTGGAGCGGCTGCACGTGGCCCTCGACACGCTGCCGGAACGCGAGGCCGTCAACGCCCCGGCGGGCGGCTTCGACCTGCACCTGGCCGGGCCGCAGCAACGCGGCGCCTACGTGTACGAGGCGTTGGCGGGGCAGCCAGGTCACTACCGCCTGGTCGCCTGGCCGCACACACCGCTGAGGGTCAGTGAGCTGTCAGCGGAGTTGCAGACGTACCTGGGGACGCTGACGCTGGACGTTGCCCTGGGCACGCCGCGCCTGTTCATCGGTGCGGACGGGGCGGCGCGGGTGGTGGAGTAAGTGAGGTTGACGCCCACGCCCTGAACCAGCGGGGCCACAGCGCCCGTGCTACCCTGATACCAGAATTATGAACTCATACCGGACACGCTAACTCCCTACCGATACCGTCTGAAGCCTCGACGTGCCCTATGCATGTCGGCCTGACCTGAATCGAGGTGAGCTGTTGTGAGCGTTGTCATCAGCCACGCCTCCATGTCGTTTGGAGACACCGGGCTGTTCCGAGATGTCAACTTTGAACTCCACGCCGCAGACCGCGTGGCCCTGCTGGGGCGCAACGGCAGCGGCAAATCTACGCTCTTGCGGCTGATCGAGGGCTCGCTGACGCCTACGGCTGGCACAGTGTCCACGACGGGCTCGCTGGCGTATCTGGCGCAACTCGGTGAACTGCCAGGGGAATCCTTGCTGGAGGCCATCCGCCCGGCCCGCTTGAAGGCGGCGCTGGACCAGATGCAAAAGTGCGGGGCGAAGCTGGCCGACCCTACATCCAACCACCTGAACGCCTACGCCGCCGCCGAGGAAACCTACCGGCTGCTCGGCGGCTACAATTTCGAGCAGCGGGCCGCCGAGGCTCTGGGCGCCCTGCACCTCGACCCGGCCTGGACCACCGCCCAGCTTTCCGGCGGTCAACGGCGCCGCGCCCTGCTGGCCCAACTGCTGCTGACCCCGGCCCAGACCTACCTGCTCGACGAACCGACCAACCACCTCGACTGGCCGAGCCTGGCCTGGCTGGAAGGCTGGGTCCAGGCCAGCTCCGCCGCTTTCCTGATCGTCTCACACGACCGGGCCTTTCTGGACGCGACGGTGACGCGCTGCTGTGAGCTGGAACGCGGCGAGCTGCGTGAATATGCTGGCAACTACACGGAGGCGATGGCCGTCAAAGAAACCCTGCGTGAAGCGCGGGAGCGGCAATTCAAGGCCCACCAGCGCAAGGTGAGCGCCCTGGAGCACGAGCAGTTGGCGGTCAAGCAGCGAGCGGCCAGCACCGACCGCTACAACCCCCGGCGCAAGAAGTCGGGTAGCCCGATGTCGGCCAAGAACCGGGCGCAGGACGTGGCCCTGACGCTGGCCCGCCGGGCCAAGGCACTGGAAAAACGGCTGGACCGAATGGAAGCCCCCGAACGCCTGCTGACCGAGCGCCACCGAGTCGCCGTTCAGCTTCGCAGCGGCGAGCATGGACCCAACGACGTGCTGGCGCTGAGTGATCTGGAGATCCGGCACGGCCCAAGCGTCATCCTGAGCGAGCTGAATTTGCATGTCCGGCACGGGGAGAAAATCGCGCTGATCGGGCCGAACGGCAGTGGCAAGAGTACGCTGCTGCGAACCGTTCTGGGACAGCATCCGGTGGCTGGCGGGCAGATGCGGCTGGGCAGCCTGACGGTGCAGTGGGCCGGACAGGGGCACGAGGAACTGGCTCCCTTCGAGACTCAGCAAGGCGCCCTACTGGCCGTGGACGAACGGTTGACCCCTCAGCAGATGTACGCCGCGCTGGCCCGCCTCGGTCTGCCACGCGACCTACATCACCGCCTGGCCGATCTGTCGGGTGGTCAGCTCACCCGGCTGGCGCTGGCCCGCCTGAGCCTGAGCACGACGCAGCTTCTGGTGCTCGACGAACCGACCAACCACCTCGACGCAGCGGCGATTGAAGCGCTCGAAGATGTGCTGGAGGCGTACCAGGGCACGCTGATCTTCGCCTCGCATGACCGCCAACTGGTCAGCCGCGTCGCCACCCGCTGCTGGTGGGTCGAACACGGGCGCGTTCACGATCTGGAAGGCGGTGTGCTGGAGGAGGGCGAGGGGCGGCAAGGCTAGGCCATCAGGAAGCGCCCGCCCTTCTGAATAGTTGGAGGCGGGCGCTTTGGCTTTGTTGGTGAGGTTGAGATTCAGAACCTGGGGCAACCATCCCCCCAAACCTCATACGAGATTAACTTGATTCCCAACTATTGCGGCGACACGTTGTTGACCCCTCGCCCCTTGCGGGAGAGGGGTGCTGCGGAGCAGCGGGGCGAGGGGAACCACCGGGCAGCAGACCCGCCCCATGCATGTGGTTCTTTTTAATCCCGTATCACTCCCGCCCGAAGATCTTCTTGCCGATCTTGTCGAAAAAGCCGTGCTGCTCCGGCACCTCTTCGCCCGTCGCCTGGGCGTAGGCGGCCAGAGCCTCGCGGGCTTCGGGCGTGAAGGTCTTGGGCACCACGACCTCGTAGACGACCACCAGGTCGCCGCTGCCGCTGCCCTGGAGGCGGGGCATGCCCTGGCCGCGCAGCCGCTGCAACTCGCCGTGCTGGGTTCCGGCCTTGACCTCCACCATCTGGGGGCCGTCGAGGGTGGGCACGCTGACCCTGCCGCCCAGGGCCGCCACCGGAAAGCTGATCTTGGCCGGAAACACCAGATGCTCGGCCTCGCGCTGGAGGCTGGGGTGCTTTTCCATCTCGATGTGGACGTACAGATCGCCCGCGCCGCCCGGTCCCTCGTTGCCCATAGCGGCCACCCGGATGCGGTAGCCCTCGTCGATGCCTTTGGGGAGCGCCACCTTGACCGTCTCGGCCTTGAGGGTGCGGCCCCGGCCCCGGCAGACCTTGCAGGGCTCCTCAATAATTTGGCCCTCGCCCCGGCAGGTCGGGCAGACTTGCTGGGTCATGATGTTGCCGAAGATGGTGCGGGCCTGGGCCTGAACCTGACCGGCACCCTTGCAGGTCGAGCAGGTCTTGGGCAGCTTGCCACCGGGCTCGGACTTCTGGCCGTGGCAGTGCTCGCACGTACTCAGGCGGTCCACGTCCACCGGCACCTCGGCCCCGACGCGGGCCTGCTCCAGCGTGACGCGCACCTCGGTTTCGATGTCCTCGCCGCGTGCCGGGCCACGCCGTCCACGCCCACCGACCGCGCCGCCAAAGAGTTGCTCGAAAATGTCCATCGGGTCGAAACCCGCCTGGCCAAAGGGGTCGCCGCCCGGCATGCCGGAAGCGCTGGGCGCACTGCCGAAGCGGTCGTAGTGGGCGCGCTTCTCGTCGTCGCTGAGCACCGAATACGCCTCGTTGATCTTGGCGAACTGCGCGGCGGCGCCCGGCTCCTTGTTGCGGTCCGGATGGAATTTGAGCGCCAGCTTGCGGTACGAGCTTTTGATTTCGTCGCCGCTGGCCGTGCGCGTCACGCTCAGCAGTTCGTAGTAGTCCACGTTCATAGCACCTCAGGGGCCGCCGTGCCTTTTGTGGCGTCGACGCTAAGCACAATCTTAACATGAGGGCACTCAGGAAAAGTGACGGGGAGGCGGCTTGTGCGACAGCTTGTGGCCTGTAGCGTGTGGCTTGTGGGCAAGGCGAATGGCCGCTGATGGAAAAGACGCGGCGCCGCCAGCCGGTGACAGGAGTGATACCAACTCCGATTAAGTATCTCCTTGCTAACGTTTCGGGCTTCCGCTTCTTGGACAGAACAGACGCGCCTGGGCACGCCTGCCCGCTCCGCTCGGTAAACCTAAAGCTTTACAAGGACATATTTAATTCATTGACAACGGCCACCAATGAAAGAGGGTCTGGCGCGTCAGGAGGTCGGGTCGCGTCTCAAGCCAGACACAGCGCTGTCCGAGGGTGTCGGTCAAGTCTTGGAGGGTGCCGAAGCACCGATTGGCAATCGTGGCGTCGGTCAGCGTCCACAGCCGTGCATCGTCCCCACGCTACCGATCTTGTCGTTGACCTCTGCGTGAGCCGTGCCGGAACAGAGCACCGCGAAACTCAGCCGCACCCATTCCACCCACTGCCCACTTCCGGCTTTCCAGTAGCGCCCCAAGCCGTAGCACCTCTTCAAAATCCGCCATGTCGGTGGCTGCCCCGCCGCGTAACAGATGCGCCAGCCGGGACAGCCAGTCGAGAGGCGGCAGAGGTCACGCGGGCATCATAGGCGGCACGTACGTGCGCTCAGGCGCGGCGTCCAGAGCACCGCTTTCCTACTTCGACGGGTTTTTGACACCTGTTTATCTACTCTGCCGGTCAGATGCGCCCTGACGCGGCGCCGGGAGAAGCGACATGAAGAGATCCACCTCGGCATTTGCCCTCGCCCTGATGCTCATTTCGCCCCTGAGTCTGGCCCAGACCAATTTGAAATTGAGCGTCAACGGCGAGAGCAGCAGCGTGAGCGCCATCGTCGTGGGCGGCCAGACCTACGTGCCGCTCGGCGCCCTGACCGCCGCCGGAGCGAGTGCCACCACCACCTCCAGCAGCCTGAGCCTGACGCTGCGCACGCTGCCAGGCGGGAAGGTGGCGGCTGCGCCTGTCATCAGCGGCAGAGGCGGCGCCAATCAGCTCGCCGCGCTGGAAGGCTGCGTCGGCGAGACGCTGTTCAACGGCGTGTGGCGCTTCAAAGTCAGCAGCCTGAGCGCAGCCACGGTGGAAGGCAAACCCGGCTACCTGGTGACGCTGGAGATGCGCAACGGCACCCCGCGCCCCCAGTACGTCTACGCCACCGGCCTGAGCACCACCAGCGGCGCCTATACCCTGGCGGCTGCCGACGGCAACACCGGCATCTGGCGCACCAATTACACCCTCAACGATTTCGCCGACCGCACCATGCCCCAGGCCGGGCTGTTCACCTACACCTTCAAGTTCTGGCCCGACGACGACAGCACGCCGGAGCAGGCGGCTCAGGCTCCGGCCAAGTTCATCATGCGGATCAACACCCAGTACGTCAGCAAAACCGACCAGCCCTACAGCGTGCCCGACCCCAGCTTCCGGGTGAACCTGACCTGCAAGAAGTAATGAGAAAAGGCCCTTCCAATCTGACCTGACGCTACTTCAGCAGTTCACTCTCGCTAAAAAACAGCTTCAGCTCGCGCTCGGCGCTCTCCGGGCTGTCGGAGCCGTGGGTGATGTTTTCCTGGGTGGTGGTGGCGAAGTCGGCCCGCACCGTGCCGGGCGCGGCGCTCTCTGGGTTGGTGGCGCCCATCATGGCCCGCCAACCGGCGACGGCGTTCTCGCCTTCCAGGGCCATCGCCACCACCGGGCCACCCGTGATGAAGTCCACCAGGCTGCCGAAAAAGGGGCGCTCTTTGTGTTCGGCGTAGTGGGTCTGCGCGACCTCACGCGAGATCACCATCTGCTTGAGGCCCACCAGTCGGTAGCCCTTGCGCTGGATGCGGGCGAGAAGTTCAGGCGTCAGGCCCCGGCTCACACCGTCGGGCTTAATCATGGCGAAGGTTCGTTCCATAGCGCCCCAAAGATAGCAGGCTGGTGCCAGGCACCGGTAGGTGAAGGTGAGCTAAATACAGTCTCCGATTGAATCCCGTATGAAATCCCGTATGAAATAGGGGCTCAGGTCCGACCAAGCGTCCAAGCGTCGTCATCGGCGCTGCCCTGGACAAGAACGGGAGTGGGAGAAAGTACGGCCCTGTGTACGGCCCTGTGCGGGGGCAGACGTGCAGGCGGCGCGTCTTGTCCAGAACGGGAGGAGTGGCGCCTTGATGGGCGTCCGTTCACGACGATGCACCTACCGGGCGTCTTGGCGAGAGCGGCACGTACCTTGCCTCGCCGCCTGGCCGCTTTCCCGACTGTGCGGGAATGGAGCGCAGGGCCGTATAAGGTGCTGCTCACCGGGCGCCGGGGCGGCACACGGACCTCACAGGCTCCTTTAGAATGCAACGATGCTTGATTCCGTGCCGCCCGCTCCGGCGCAACCCTCGCTCGTCGCAGCGCGCCTGAGCCTGATCTTCGCTGTGGTGGCCCTCGCCGGTCTGTTCGTGTTTCCCTATGGCACCCTCAGCCGCAACTCCGACGCCCAGGCGCTGCTGCAACGCTTTCCCGCCGGAGTGATCAACTTTACCGGCGCCGCGTTCGAGAACCAGCCGAGCGTGGCGAGCGCGCTGGCCGTCGGCTGGGCCACGCTGGCGGCGCTGATTCTGACCGTCATGGCCGCCCTGCGCCGCTCTCCCTGGCTGTGGATCGCCGCACTCCTCACGCTCATTGTCGGTGTGGCGGGGATCATCCTGTTCAACGGCTCGCTGGGCGCGGCCACCGCCGAACTGGTCGCCCAGGGCGTGCGGCCCCGGCGCATCCCCTGGCAAAGCGGCGGCGTGCATCTGGGGCTGTTTTTGCCCGCGCTGGCCGGGCTGGTGGGCACCTTCGCTGGCCTGAGCAGGTACCCGGCCTGGTGGGAGCGCCTGAACCGCCTCCGCAGCCTGCTGGTGCCCGTCGTGGCGATTGCGCTGGCGATTGCCGTCGGCGCCGTGGTCGTGCTGGTGGTGCAGCCCGCGCCGAACGCCCTGAACCGCGCACTCAGCCTCGGCGAGCTGTTTTCAGGCAAGCTGGACGTGGTGTGGTACGTCTACACCACGCTGTTCGCGCCGATCAGCAACCTGGGCGGCCTGTTCGATTCGCTGAAACTGGCCACGCCGCTGATCTTTACCGGCCTGGGCGTGGCCTTCGCCTTCCGGGCGGGGCTGTTCAACATCGGCGGCCCCGGTCAACTGACGCTGGGCGGCATCTTCGCCATGCTGGTGGGCATTTATGTTCCGCTGCCCGCCGCGCTGCTGATTCCGGCCACGGTGATCGCCGCAGCCTTTGGCGGCGCACTCTGGGGCGCCATTCCGGGCTTGCTCAAGGCCCGCTTCGGCTCCAGCGAGGTCATCAATACCATCATGCTCAATTACATCGCCTCGGCTATCTTTATTTTTCTGCTGGGCGCCAACAGTTTTCCCTTTTTCGGCAAGACCTTCGGCCTGCCCTTCAAAGCCGGGGGCTCGGAGGCCAAGAGTCTGGAATTTCCGGAATCGGCCCGGCTGTCGCGTATCTCGGAGCTGCTGAGCTTCTCGCGCGGCGGTGAAACGCTGTTCTCGCTGGGGCCGGTGCTGGCGCTGCTGACCTTCGCGGCGCTGTACTTCGGACTGCGGCGGGTCCGGGCGCGGCTGTGGATCGCCCTCGGTGCGGGCTTGATCGTGGGCGCGGCGACCTGGCGCACGGTGGGCGTGCCGGTGACGGGGACCTTCGGCGCCAGCCTGCTCAACACTTCTTTTCTGATCGCGCTGGCCGGTGCCGTGCTGGTCGGCGTGCTGCTGTGGCGCACCGCCACCGGTTACGCGCTGCGGGCGGTGGGGCTGAGTCCGGCGGCAGCCGAGTACGGCGGCATCAGCGTCGGCAAAAACACCATTCTGGCCATGACCTTATCCGGCGCCCTGATGGGCCTGGCCTCGACCCACTACACCATCGGCGGGGCGCTCGACGAGTACCGACTGAAGACCAACATGCCGGTGAACGTGGGCTTTGACGGCATCGCCGTGGCGCTGATGGGTCAGAACACGCCCGCCGGGGTGGTGGCCGCCGCCGTGCTGTTCGGCACCGTCGATACCGGCGGCGTGACGGTGGACCGGGTGCTCGACAAGGTGAACAAGGACATCGTGACGGTGCTCAAGGCCCTGATCGTGCTGTTCATCGCCGCCGGGGGCTTCCTGAGCCGCCGCGTCACCGATGCGCCGCCACCGGAGCTGGAGAAGGCCGCCGGACACGGTGCCAGCTCGCCGCCGCCCACCACGCCGCCCAGCACGCCGCTGCCCAACCTGGGCGCCCACCTCAACACCCAGTCGCTCAAAGCGGATGATGGCGAGGACATCGGGGCCAAAGAAGACAGCAGCCAGGGAGGTAAATCATGATCGAATTTTTCCTCTCGCTGCTGAGCGTCACCTTTGCCGTCACCTTCGTCCGCTCGACGGTGCCGCTGCTGCTCACGGCCCTGGGCGGGCTGTACTCCGAGCGCAGCGGCGTGGTCAACATCGCGCTTGACGGCCTCATTATTTTTGGGGCACTGGCGGGCGCGGTCATCACCAAGCAGCTCGACGCGCCGCTGGGCGCCGCCGCTCCCTGGGCCGGTTGGCTGGGCGGGATGCTGGTCGGCGGCTTCGTCGCCTGGATTCACGCCGTCTTGAGCATCCGCTACCGGGCCGATCAGGTGATTTCGGGCACCGCCATCAATCTGCTGGCGACGGGCGTGCCCCCGGTGGTGCTGACCGCCATCTACAACACCAGCAACGAGAGCCCCGCCGTCGAGCACGCTCTGCCACTGTGGGGCGTGGGCGACTTCAAGTTCAGCCCGCCGGTGTATTTTGCCGTGCTGATGGTGCTCCTCACCTGGTACGTCATCTACCGCACGCCGTACGGTCTGCGGCTGCGGGCCAGCGGCGAGCATCCCGGCGCGGCGTCGAGCATGGGCGTGAACGTGCGGCGCATCCGCTACAGCGCCGTGATTTTGTCGGGCGTGCTGGCGGGCACGGCGGGCGTGTTCCTGAGCATCGGCAACCTCGACGCCTACGTGCGCAACATCAGCGCCGGAGCGGGCTTCATCGCGCTGGCGGCCCTCATCTTCGGTCAGTGGAAGCCGCTGGGGGTCTTCGCGGCCACGCTGCTGTTCGGCTTTTTGCAGGCACTATCGATCAAGCTCGGCGGCGGCAACCTGCTGCCCGACACGCTGGTGCAGGCGCTGCCCTACATGATTACCGTGCTGGCGCTTATTTTTACGGGTCGCAGTCGGGCGCCCAGAGCAGTGGGCAAGCCGCTGGACTGAGGGGGCCGGACGGAACCCTGAGCCGCTGCCGCACGTAAGTCTGTTGAGGCTCAGGGTCGTGATTGGATTTCAGCTCTGAGCACAGGCTTTAGATCCTCTTCACTGTGCCTGGTTTGACCGCCCACACAAACTCAACTTGCTCAACTATGCCTTCTATGATGCGCCCGCTATGATGCAGCCCGGAGGAACTCCCTGTGCTCCCACCCCCACAACCATCCGCAGAACCCGGCGCCGTCAACCCCAGTGAAGTGAACAGCAGCGAAATAAACTCCACTGCCATTCACACTGACAACGCCTTTCAATCCGTCTGGCGCAATCCTTATGTTCGGGCCGTCGTTTTTCTGCTCCTGCTCTACGTCGGCTACCTGATTTTCGGTTCGGTGTCGCATGTGGTCACGCTGGGCATCATCGCCTACGTCATCGCCTACCTGGCCCACCCGCTGCTGGTCTGGCTGGAAAAGCGCAAGATTGGCCGGGGTTTCGGTGTGCTGCTGACGCTGATTGTCATAATCGGCCTGGTGGTGCTGGCGTCTAGCCTGCTCGTCACCATCTTCAACCAGCTCTCCACACTGGTGAGTGATCTACCTCGCCTCACCAAGTTGGCGCTGACCCAGGGCTGGTTCGTTAGCCTGACCGAGCGTTTTCCAGCCCTTCAGGACGTAAGTAAACAAATCACTGAAATTACCAAGAATGGAGCTGTCGGCTTGCAACAGACTCTCCAGCCGTACATCGAAAAAGCCCTACCCTACTTGCGAGCCAACAGCGGCGCCTTCCTCGGCGGGGTGCTTAGTGTGGCGGGTATTCTCGGCGAGTCCATCGCCGTGCTGATTATGAGCATCTACATGATGATCGACTACGAGAAGATCGGGGCGAACTTCCTGGGGCTGTTTCCGCGCACCTGGCAGCCGTTCGTCCTCGACCTGTCGGGCAACGTGGGCCGGGCGGTGGGCGGCTATCTCAAGGGCCAGCTCATCATCGCCACCTTCGTGGGCGTGTTTATCGGCCTGGCGCTGGCGATTGCGGGCATTCCCAGCGCCCCGGCCATCGGCTTTATCGCGGGCGCCTTCAACGTCGTGCCGTACCTGGGCGTCATCATCGGCATCACCCCGGCGCTGCTGCTGGCGGCCTCGGCGGGCGGCGCCGTCACGGTCAAGCTGCTGATCGTCATCGGCGTATTCGTCGCCGCCAACCAGATCGAGGGCCACTTCCTCTCCCCGATGGTGCTGGGCCGGACCACCAACCTGCACCCCGTCACCGTGATTTTTGCCATCCTGGTCGGCCTGACCGTCTACGGCATCCTGGGCGCCCTGCTGGCCGTGCCGCTGGCCGCCCTGGGCAAACTGCTGCTTCAGGAGTACTACTATCCCAGCCGGGCCTACAAGGAAGGACCGTAGCTGGATTGAGCAATCGAGGCGGGGCGGCTTACAGGTCGCCCTGTTTTCGTTTTAAGTATCTCCTTGTAAAGCTTTAGGTTTACCGAGCGGAGCGGGCAGGCGTGCCCAGGCGCGTCCGTTCTGCCCAAGAAGCGAGTGAGGAAGAAAGTATGTCCTTCTTGGGCACAGCGGCACCCGTATGAGGCCTGCCCGCTGGCGGGAGTGGACTCGCAGAGCTCCGAAGGAGAGGGATGGAGCGCTTTTTGCGGGCAGGCGTGCCCAGGCGCGTCCGTTCTGCCCAAGAAGCGGAAGCCCGAAACGTTAGCAAGGATATACTTAGACTTTTGTTACGCCTGAAGCAATTCTACCTGCCGCCCGTCCGGGTCGAGGACGAAGGCCATAGGGTTGCCGCTGGGGCTGAGGGTCAGCTCGCGGGAGAAGGTGACGCCTGATTGTCTGAGCTGCTCGATGCTCGCGTTCAGGTCGCTCAGGTGCAAGGCGATGTGTTCAGGCCAGGCCGGATGCGGGCGCGGCGCCTCGCCGGTCATCTGGAAGAATTGCAGCTTGCCGCCGCCTGCGTAACCCAGTACGACGCGGCGCAGACCGTCTTCAGCCCGCATGTCTTTCTGGAGGCTGGCGCCCAGGCCGGTGTAAAAGGCGATCACCGCGTCGGCGTCGGCGGTCAGGAACGAGACGTGCTTGAGGGTGACGGTGGGCATGCGCTCAGAGTAGCGCAGCACCCGATAGGCACGAAAAAAGCGACCACACGGGCCGCTGATTCCTATAGGTTAGCGCCGTATTACTTTGGTGTCAAATTTATGCACCGAGTTTATGCACCCGCTCCAGTTTATGCACCCGCTCCATTCACCACGCCCCCTCCAGCGTCAGCCGCACGGCCCCGGCCAGCGACTGCCCCGGCGAGAGCACCTTCATATCGGTGCCCAGCACGCCCCGCGCACTCAAATTAAAGGCGTCGGTGGCGTGCGAGACCGGCTCGATGGCCAGCGATCCGTCGGGCGCCGTAAAAATAACCAGGTGCGAAAACACGTTGTCGGCGGTGATGGTCAGGGCACGCTCCTCCCAGGCCAGGCGGGCGGTGCCGTCCCAGGAGGCGAACACGGCGTCGAGGTGATCCGGGCCGATGGGGCGGGGCTGGGCGAACTCCAGCTCCGGGGGAACGTTCTGGGCGCCGTCAACGGGGATATTCGAGGCGTCGGCCTGATACCAGCCGCCCGCGTTGAACTGCACCGTGGGCTCCTGAGCGCCCTGGAGCCGCTGGAAGTAGGGGTGCAGGCCCATCCCGGCGGGCATGTCGACCTGATCCACGTTGGTCAGGGTTACGGCGATGTCGAAGTGCGGGCCGTGCAGGCGGTAGTCGAGCTGGGCGGTGAAGGCCCAGGGCCAGTTGATATCGCCGAAGTTCCGGCTGTCGAAAGCGCAGCTCAGGGCCGTCTCGGCGCTCTGAGTCACCTGCCAGGGCCGGTTGCGCACGTCGCCGTGCTGGACGTTGTGGCCGCCTGGGCCGGGCCGGAGCTGCACCGCCCGCCCGCCGAACTCGAAGCGGGCCTCCCGAATGCGGTTGCTGTAGGGCAGCAGCGCGAACGAGGCGCTGGCGCTGCTGGCGGTGACCGAAGCGGGGTCCACAGGGCGCATCACCGGACGCCCGGAGGCCGCTTGCAGATTGAGAATACTGGCGCCCAGCTCCGGCAGCACCGTCAGGGTCCACGACTCGTTTTGAACAGTAGCCGACTTCATAAAGGCCAATATGTCAGAAAAAACCGGGTGATACGGCCCTGCGCTCCATTCCCGCACAGTCGGGAAAGCGGCCAGGCGGCCAGGCAAGGTACGTGCCGCTCTCGCCAAGACGCCCGGTAGGTGCGTCGTCGTGAACGGACGCGCCTGGGCACGCCACTCCTCCCGTTCTGGTCAAGACGCGCCGCCTGCACGTCTGCCCCCGCACAGGACCGTACCTTCTCCTACCCCCGTTCTTGTCCAGGGCAGCGCCGATGACGACGCTTGGACGCTTGGTCGGACCTGAGCCTCTATTTCATACGGGATTCAATCGGAGTCTGTATGACGGCGCCTACAGGCGGGCCAATCGCCGTTCTCTAGGCTGAGTTCAAGGTTTGTTCAAAGCTTCTTCGCCGGGGTCGCCGGGCGGGCGCTGAGGGCGTGGTGAATCAGGATGCCCGCCGCCACGCCCGCGTTGAGGCTCTGAATCTGGCCGCGCACGGCGATACTGACCAGCTCGTCGCATTTCTCGCGCACCAGGCGGCGCATGCCCTCGCCCTCGGCGCCGATGACCAGGGCCAGTTTGCGGTCGTAATCGAGCTGGTGCAGATCGGTGGCGGCCTCGCCCGCCGCGCCGTAGACCCACACGCCGTCTTCTTTCAGTTGGTCCATCAAACGCGGCAGATTCTTGGTCTGGGCCACCGGCAGGTAACTGGTGGCCCCGGCTGCCGCCTTGGCGACCACGGCGCTCAGCGGGGCGCTGCGGCGTTCCTCGACCACCACGCCGTGTGCGCCCAGCACCTCGGCGCTGCGGATGATGGCGCCGAAGTTGCGCGGATCGGTAATGCCGTCGAGCAGGATGACCAGCAACTGTTCGCCTTTGGCCTCGGCCCGGTCGAGAATGTCGTCGAGCGTGGCCCACTCCAGGTCTTCGACGTCGGCCAGCACGCCCTGGTGCTGGGTAGTTCCGGCGAGAGTATCGAGTTCGATGCGCGGCGCAAATTTGAGGCGCACGTCGAAGGCCTTGAGTTCGCGCACGAAGCTCTCTTCGATGCCCTTGGCGACCAGCAGTTCGGAGACGCGCCCACCTTGCAGGGCTTCAAGTACAGGATTCCGGCCATACAGCAACATGCGCGGAGTCTAGCGCGGCAGCGCGGCCACACTGAACGGGTGAACCGAGAGGACCGGGGAATCTTGATGTTCGAGTGCTTCCTGCTGGCGTGTGCCACCGTAGCCGGGGCGCTGGACCTGAGCACCGCCCCGCCTGAGCTGATGATCCGGGCCTTGATCGTGGTGCAGATCGCTGCCGGAATCACCGGGCTGTTGATGCTGGCACGGGGACTGCTGGGGCAGAGGCTCTCGCATACCTTCATCGCCGGTCTGCTTTTGCTCGCCCAGTTCAGCTACGACGTCCGCACCCGGCTCACCGACGGCCCCCTGACCCACGGCTTCGATCTGTGGTGGCTGATCCTGCCCTTCGAGCTGGTCATAGCCCTCTGGCTGCTGTGGCTCGGCCTCTCCCGCCTGCGCCGGAGCTGAAGCGTGAAGCCTGAACGGACGAATTCAGGGAGTGGCGTCACCCAGACCTCGGCGGCAGCTTTCGCCAGCTTAACCACGAGATCCTCCGCTTTGTTCAGGACGACAGAGTACCGAGCGTCAGAGGCGCTGATAGTTGTACCCACAAGCCACGCGCCACGCGCCACAAGCCTCCCTTACCCCAGCCAGCGAAAGGCCGTGAACGCCGCCAGCACGCCGATGATGCCGCCGACCAGCACCTCCAGGTACGTGTGGCCCAGCAGCACCCGCAGCGGCTTGGGCGCAAAGCCCTCGCGGACCACCGCACGCAATTCCTCGATGAGTTCGTTGATGAGCCGGGCCTGCTGGCCGCTGCTGTGGCGCACGCCAGTCGCGTCGTACATCACGATCAGGGCGAAGGTGGCGGCCACGGCGAACAGCGGGCTGTCCAGACGCTCGGTGAGGGCCACACCCGTCGCCAGGGCCGAGACCATCGCGCTGTGGCTGCTGGGCATGCCGCCGGTTTCCAGCGCTTTTTCGGGGCGCCAGCGGCCCTCGACGAGCAAGATCAGCAGCACCTTGATAACCTGGGCGCCGGTGCTGGCCAGCACCGCCGTCCACAGCCAGCGGTTGCTCAGCAGCGCCTCGAACTCGGTCACGGGTGCCACGCAAAAACAGGCGGGAACATCGGCAGGGTCGTCACGTCTGAGGGGCAGTCTACAGGCTGGTTTCCGGCGGGTGTGAATCCGGCCTTCAGCGTTGCACTGCCGTCCCAGGTTGCTCAATCGTCTGGCCAATCGCCTGGCCCGCCTGCATCCTCTCGGCGGCCAGCACGGTGTTCATGATGAGCTGGGCCACCGTCATCGGCCCGACACCGCCCGGCACCGGGGTCAGCGCGGCGGCGACCTCCATCACGTCTGGATGCACGTCCCCGGCCAGTTTCGCCTTGCCGCTGCTGCTCACGCCCACGCGGTTGATGCCCACGTCCACCACGGCGGCGCCGGGTTTGACCATCTCCGGGCTTATCAGGTGCGGGCGGCCCACCGCGACCAGCAGCAGGTCGGCCTGGCGGGTAAAGCTGCCCAGATCGGGCGTGCGGGAGTGGACCAGCGTCACGGTGGCGTCGCGGCCCAGCAGCAGCGCGGCCAGCGGCTTGCCGACGATGGTGCTGCGCCCCACGATGACGGCGTGCTGGCCGGACACCGGGATCTGGTAATACTCCAGCAGCGCCAGGATTCCGGCGGGCGTGCAGGGAGAGAGGCCCGGCGAGCCGCTCCACAACCGCCCCACGTTGACCGGGTGAAAGCCGTCCACGTCCTTGTCGGGGCTGACGGCTTCCAGAATCACGGCGCTGTCGATGTGACCCGGCAGCGGCAACTGCACCAGCAGGCCGCTGACGGCGGGGTCGGCGTTCAGGCGGGCGATCAGGGCTGCCAGTTCGGCCTGGCTGGTGGCTTCCGGCAGCGCGTGGACGGTGCTGCCCAGCCCGACCTCCTGCGCCCTCCTGTTTTTGAGGGTCACGTAACTCAGGCTGGCCGGATCGTCACCGAGGCGGATGACGTGCAGCTCCGGCACCCGTCCCAGCAGGGCGGCGCGGCGCCGGGCCTCGACGAGCAGCGCGGCGGCGGCGGGCGGTCCGGCCAGCAGGCGAGCGCTCAAGGACCGGCTTCCACTGGAGTTGGCAGGCCGGTAGCAGCGTCCGCGTGCAGGCTGCGCGACAGGCCGCCCAGCACGCCGTTGACAAATCTGCCCGAATCCTCGCCGCCGTACTTGCGGGCCACCCTCACCGCGCTCTCGATGATCGGCGGGTGGGGCTCGCCGCCGTGCAGCATCTCGTAGACGGCCAGCCGCAGGATGTTCAGGTCCGTCTGGGCCATCTGCTCGAAGCTCCAGCCGCGAATGGTGCGTTGCAGCAGCTCGTTGACGCCCTCGGCCTGGGCGCCATAACCGAAGGCCAGCGAGTGGGCGAAGGCCAGCGCTTCGGGATTGAGGTGCGGATAGGTGTCGTCGCCCGACAGCATGGCGCCCTCGGCCCGCGTGTAGACCGAGCCGATATCGCTGCTGCCCTGCCCGGCCTCGAACATCACCCGGAAGGCGAATTCGCGGGCGGCGCGGCGGGTGCCCACCGGCGCGGCGGCGGCGCGTTCGCGTCTGGTCATGCCGGACCGGCGCTAGAACTGGCCGCCGGGGCGGGCGCGGCCTGGGGCGGCAGGGTCAGGGTCTGCACCACCACGTTCACCGCCGCGACCTTCAGGCCGGTCATCAGCTCGATGTTTTCCTGCAAGGCCCGCCCGGCCTGCTGGCCCAGCGCCACCAGGTTGCGGCCATACTCGATGTTGACGCCGACGTCCAGCGTCACGGTGTTGCCCTCGCGGGTGATTTTCAGCGCGCGGGGTCGCCGGGCCTGGGCCAGTTCGCTCATGTTGAGACTGCTGACGTTCAGGTCTTTGAGGTCGCGCACGCTGAGGTTGCCCAGCGTGCCGGGACGCGAGCTGGCGGCGGCCAACTCCAGACCCTCGATGCGCGAAAGGGCGCTGGCGGCGATGTCGGTGAGCACACTCTTGCTGATTTCGAGTTCCATACTTCTCCTGTCATGCGGCGCGAAAGTCGGGCTTTCTGGTTGCCCGGTAGTTTAGTGCAAATGGGTTGTGGGAAGTGGGTTGTGGGGAGTGGGAAAGGCGAAGGTGGGGTATGGAGGACGTTCAGGGGACGGCGGGTAGCACGCTTCCCATCTGCCCCCGAAGGGCTACAGCCTACATGGCAAGGTCTTCTGGCTCCCGCGCAGCGAGTTATACCTGGCGTCCGCCCACCGTTGCGGCAACCCCCGTCCAACTCTGTTCCCACTCCCTACTTCCCTCACTCCAGCCCCACTGCCCCCTTCTCAGCCAGCAACGCGCTCAATCCTGCTTCGTCCAGCACCGGAATCTCCAGCTCCTGGGCGCGGGCGAGTTTGCTGCCAGCGTCCTCCCCGGCGATCAGGTAACTGGTCTTGCCGGTCACGCTGCCGGTCACGCGGCCTCCACGCGCCTCCAGGGCGGCTTTGAGGGCGTCGCGGGGGCGGGTCAGGCTGCCGGTGAGCACGAAGTTCAGGCCCGCGAGTTCGCCCGTGCGAATTTCGGTTTCGCCCGCGACCTCGCCCAGCCCGGCAGCGCGCAGGCGCGGGATCAGCGATTGCAGGCGGTCCCCAGCCAGCTCGGCGGTGATGCTCACGGCCAGCACGCCGCCCATGCCCGGCACGGCTTCGATCTGCTCCGGGGTCGCTTGCAGCAGCGCGTCCAGCGAGCCAAACGTGCGGGCCAGCGCCTTCGAGCCCCGGTCCCCGACCCCGGCCATGCCCAGGGCGTTGATGAGTCTCCACAGCGGCTTGGCCTTGCTGCCCCCCAACTGGGCGAGCAGGTTGGCGGCCTTCTTGTCGCCGCCGCGTTCCAGTCCGGCGAGCTGCCCGGCGCTCAGGGCGTAGAAGTCGGCGGCGTCCTTGACCAGCCCGGCGGCCAGCAGTTGGGTAATCAGCTTTTCGCCCAGGCCGCGAATGTCCAGGGCGCCGCGTGAGACGAAGTAGCGCAGCGCCTCCTCCAGCTTGGCGGGGCAATCGGGGTTGGTGCAGTAGCGGTTGGCATCCCCCTCCTCGCGCACGGCGGGAAACGAGCAGACCGGGCATTCTTCGGGGAAGGCGAACGGCTGGGCACCTTCCGGGCGCAGCTCCGGCACGACACGCAGAATTTCGGGAATCACCCCGCCCGATTTGTGGACCACCACCGTATCGCCGACTCGCAGGTCCAGGTTGCGGATGAAATCCTCGTTGTGGAGCGTGGCCCTGCTGACGGTGCTGCCCTCGATCAGCCGGGGCGAGAGGTGCGCCAGCGGCGCCAGCTTGCCGGTGCGCCCCACGTTGATGCTGACGCTCTCCAGCACGGCCCTGGCCTGCTCGACGGGGAACTTGTAGGCGATGGCCCAGCGGGGCGCCCGGCTGGTGAAGCCCGATTCGGCCTGCAAATGCAGATCGTCCAGTTTGATGACGGTGCCGTCCACGTCGAAGGGGAGTTCACTGCGCTGGGCGAGCAGGTCGGCGTGGTACTGCACGGCCTCCTCGATGCTGCCGACCTGCCGGGAATACTCGCTGACGGGGAATCCGCGCTCACGCAGCCAGCCGAGCGCCTCCCACTGGGTTTTCACGTTCACGCCGTCGCGCTTGCCGAGGCTGTAGAACAGGGCGCTGAGGTTGCGCATGCGGGTGACTTCGGGGTCTTTCTGGCGCAAAGCTCCGGCGGCGCCGTTGCGGGGATTTTTCAGCGGCGCACTGCCCAGCTCCTCGGCGCGGGCATTGAAGGCGGCGAACTCCTCACGGCTGAGGTACACCTCGCCGCGCACCTCCAGCTCGCCGGTCAGGCCCTCCAGTTTCTGCGGCAACCCGGCGATGGTCAGCACCTGGGCGGTCACGATCTCGCCGCTCACGCCGTTGCCCCGCGTGGCGGCCCACTGGAGCACCCCGCCTTTGTAATACAGGTTCACGCTCAGGCCGTCGATCTTGAGTTCGCAGGCATAGGCGAACTGGGCACCTTCGGGCGCGACGTTCAGTGAGCGGGCCAGCTTTTCCTGAAAGCCCAGCAGCTCCGCGTCGTCAAAGACGTTATCGAGGCTGGTCATCGGGCTGGGATGATCGACGCTGACAAAGGCCGTGCTGGGCGCCCCGCCGACGGCCTGCGCGGGCGACGTGCCAAGCTCCACCCAGTCGGGGTGCTCGGCTTCCAGGGCGCGGGCTTCACGGGCCAGGGCGTCATACTCGGAGTCGGCGATTTCGGGCGCGTCCTGCTCGTGGTAGAGGCGGTTGTGCCGCTCCAGCTCGGCGATCAGGAAGGCGTAGCGAAGCTGCTGGGCGCTCAGGTTCGTTCTGTTACTTACCGAATCTGCGTCAGGAAATTGGCTCTGGGCACTCATATGACCACGCTACCATTCTTGAGGGGCGGGGGGCGACTCTCACCTCCATCACCTCAATGGGAATTGTCACCTCAATGGGAATGACCTTCACGGCCCCTTTGGACTCGCCCACTTTCGCGTATACTCACCCCCCAGAGCCTCCACAGTTTTTCCGTACCAACTTCAGCGTCTGCGTGACCATAACCAGCCCCCCAGCTCACCTTCTCGCCGTCATCTTCAGGAGCACTCATGAAGCACACCGCTGCCCTTCTCAGCCTCTCCCTGCTGGCCCTGACCAGCACCCTCATCAGCTCGGCCTCGGCCCAGAGCGGCGTCCGCGTGGGCATGGCCTACGACGCGGGCGGCAAGTTCGACAAATCGTTTAACCAGTCGGCCTACGAGGGCTCCCAGCGGGCCGTCAAGGGCGGCGGCGTGACCGTCAAGGACTTCGAGCCCTCCGACCCCAGCCAGACGGTGCAGGGTATCCGGGGTTTCGCCACCGACGGCTTCGACCTGACCTTCGCCATCGGCTTTGCCAACAACGCCAGCGTCACCCAGGTCGCCAAGGAAAACCCGGATCTGGCCTTCGGTCTGGTCGATGACGTGTCACCGGCCAAGAACGTCGCCAGCCTGACCTTCAAGGAAAACGAGGGCAGCTACCTGGTCGGCTACCTGGCCGCGCTGAATTCCGCGACGGGCGTGCTGGGCTTCCTGGGCGGCATGGACATTCCGCTGATCCACAAGTTCGAGGCGGGCTACAAGGCCGGAGCCAGGGCCGCCAACCCGAACGTGATTATCGTCAGCCAGTACGTGGGCACCACGCCCGACGCCTGGAACAACCCCGGCAAGGCCAAGGAGATTTCGGCCAGCATGAAGGCTCGCGGCGCCGACATCGTGTTCGCGGCGGCGGGCGCGTCGGGCAAGGGCCTGCAAGACTTCATCAAGCAGCAGCAGTGCCTCAAGGCCGCGCAACTCCCCAAGGGCGTGAGCTTCAAGTCCGACAACTTTAGGAGCGTGCCCAAGGCGGCGAGCTACACGGCGGCCTGCGCGGGCAATACCCGCCCGATGTTCTTTATCGGCGTGGACAGCAACCAGAACTACATCGGCGACTTCGACGGCAAGCCGGGCACCATGAACCACGGCCTGACCAGCATGCTCAAGCGCGTCGACAACGCCGTGTACAGCGTCATCGAGGATGTCAAGGCCAACAAGTTCAAGGGTGGGGCGCGCAGCTTCGGGCTCAAGGAAGGCGGCGTGGGCTACGCGGTGGACGGCTTCAACAAGGCCCTGATCTCCAGCGCCCAGGTGGCGATGGTCGAGGCCGCCAAGGCCAAGATCATCAGCGGCGCCATCAAGGTTCCCAGCGAGTAAAACGGCCCGACTCCCCCGCAACGGACCGCTATGGTGAGCTGCGGGGGCGACAATTCGCTCAACATCAACTAAACTTACTGCCAAGGCCCCGCACGTTTCCCGTGAACGTGCGGGCCTGCTTTTTGACCATCGGCAGCATGGTCAGCAGCGGCCAGACGGGCGACGCCCGGCCCTGCGCCCTTCACACCCTGCGCCCTCCACACCCTGCGCCCTCCACACAATGCCCCTCGTGGTCCTCGCGTAGCCTGTGGGGCATGACCACCACTGCTCCGACTGGACCTGCCTCGACTGGTGCTGCCTCGACTGGTTCCAGGCTCCCCAACGGCGTGACCCGGCCCACCTGGGTCATTCTCGATATCGGCGGGCCGTTGCCTGCGCGTGCCCCCAGCAACCCGATCGCCGCGCTGCTGGGCCGCACCGAGAGCCTGGAATCGCTGAGCGCCAAGTTCGAGAAACTGAGCAAGGCCGACTGGCTGCACGGTGTACTGCTCAGATTCGGCAACTTCGAGGCGGGGATCAGCGAGGCCCACGCCCTGCGCGGGATGCTGCGGCGCTTATCGATGCACAAGCGCACCGTCAGCTACGTGCCGAGCATGAACAAGGCCACGCTCCTGGCGGCGTCGGGTGCGCAGGAAGTGGTGGCGCCCGAATCGGCGGAGTTCATGCTGCACGGTTTCGGGGCCGAGATCACCTACCTGGGCGCCTTCCTGAAAAAGCAGGGCATCGACTTCGAGAACCTGCGCATCGGCGAATTCAAAAGTGCGCTGACCCGTTTCTCGCAAGACCACATGGACGACGCCCAGCGCCTCCAGACCAATGAACTGCTGCGCTCCGTGGAGGACGCCTGGGTGGCCGACCTGGCCGAAGCCCGCGACCTCAACCCCGAAGCCGTGCGCGCCTGGCTCACCGAGGGCGTATCGAGCGCCCGGCGTGCCCTGGAGCTGGGCATTCTCAGCAAGGTCGCCTACGAGGACGAGCTGATCGGCCCGGCCACCCGGCCCCTGAGCGCCGTGCTGGACCTGCTGATGCCCGCTCGCCCCAGCAAGAAGGCGGCTGGACGCATTGCCCTGGTGCCGCTGATCGGCAACATCGTCACCGGCAAATCGCGCAACAACCCGCTGCCGATTCCGCTGCTGGGCGGCCAGATGGCGGGCTCGGATACGGTGGTCGCCGCCCTGCGCCGCGCCAAGGCCGACAGGGCGACCAAGGCCATTCTTTTGTACGTCGATTCCGGCGGCGGCTCGGCGCTGGCCTCGGACCTGATCTGGCGCGAGGTGCAGACCTGCGAGAAGCCGGTGGTGGCGGTGATGGGCAGCGTGGCGGCGTCGGGCGGCTACTACGTGCTGACCCACGCCGCACACGTCATCGCCTCGCCGTACACGATTACCGGCAGCATCGGGGTGGTGACGGGCAAGCCGGTGTTCACCGAGTTCAACCAGCGCCAGGGTTTCACGCCGCAGCGCGTCGAGCGGGGCGGCAGCCCGCTGATCTACTCCAGCAACCAGCCGTTTACCGATTCGGAGCGCCGCGAGATCGAGCGCAGCATCGCCGAGGTGTACGACCGCTTCGTGTCGCGGGTCGCGGGCGGGCGCAAACTCAGCACCGAGCAAGTGGATTCGCTGGGCCGGGGCCGGGTCTGGAGCGCCGCCGACGCATTGAAAGCCGGTTTGATCGACGAGCTGGGCGACCTTCATACCGGCTTCCAGCGGGCCTGCGAACTGGCCGGGCTGAGCTACGACGCGCCGATGTGGACCGCCGCGCCGCAGGGCCGGGGACCGCTGCCGGAATTCGTCCAGCAGGCCGCCGCCGTCAGCTTCAAGCCGCCGTTTTTGACCGACCAGGCGCTGCTGTGGCTGGAGACGGGCCTGAAAGTGGAGTAATCCAGGGCAACACGGAATTTCCGAACATGACCAGGGCCGATCCGGTAAGCAGGGTTGCTATTTGCTCACGTCTCACCCAGCATGGAGTTCATGCCGACCAAGTTCGCGGGAACCGCTCAGGAGCGCTCGGCTCTGGACGCCTACATCAAGCTGTGGCGGGCGGCGCATCTGGTCGAAGCCGAGGCCAACCGGCACCTGGCCGATTACGACCTGACCGTCAGCCAGTTCGGCGCCCTGGAAGCCCTGTATCACCTGGGGCCGATGAGCCAGCGCCGCCTGGCCGGTAAGATTCTGCGCTCCAGCGGCAACCTGACCATGGTGGTCGACAACCTGGTGAAAGCCGGGCTGGTGCGCCGCGACCAGGACACGGTAGACCGCCGGATCATGAACGTCTCGCTGACCGAGGTGGGTCACGGCCTGGTGGCGCGGGTGCTGCCGCCGCACGTTCAGGGCGTCGTGGACGTATTCAGCGTCCTGAGCCGCAGCGAGCTGAGCCAGTTGGCCCGGCTGAGCCGCAAACTGGGCCTGGCCCTCAGCGAGACCGACGAGAAATGATCCGCTGGCCTTCCCTGCCCGCCTACCCCGGCGCCGTGATAATCTGACGGGCATGACAGGCCCGGTCTTCACCTCAGCGAATGCAGCGAATGTCCCCGCCTGAGGGCTGCCTTCACTGAGGCGGCCTGATGGGGGCGGGGCTTTCCGGTGGGGAGGCTCTGTTTTTTTGGCCTGGTTTTTTTGGCCTGTGGCGTGTGGCGTGTGGCCTGTGTGAAAGGCGAAGGGCCTGATGAGCACGCCAGACTTCTATTCGACGCATTTTTGAAACCCCTCACGCAGCCGCTATGCTCCCTCACGCAGCCGCTATGCTGTCGGGGTTAGGCCGCCGCCCTGCGCGGCGCAAGGAGTTTGTCCAGATGTCCGAACCCCAATCCAACCCTGATTCGCCCAAACCGCCGTTCTACATCACCACCGCCATCGATTACCTGACCGGGCCGCCGCACATCGGGCACGTCTTCGAGAAGGTGCTGACCGACGCGGTCGCCCGCTTTCACCGCCTGGCCGGGTACGAGACCTACTTCCTGACCGGCACCGACGAGCACGGCGAGCGCATCGTCAAGCTGGCAGCCCAAAGCGGCAAGACGCCTCAAGCCTTCGCCGACGACCTGAGCAACAACGCCTTTCGCAAACTGTGGGACCGGCTGGGCCTGAGCTACGACGACTTCATCCGGACCACCGAGCACCGCCACAAGCGCTACGTGCAGCAGATTCTGCAACAGGTCTACGACGCGGGCGACATCTATTTTGCCGAATACGAGGGCCTGTATTCGGTGGGCGCCGAGCGCTACGTGACCGACAAGGAACTGGTGGCCGGGCCGAACGGCCAGATGGTATTCCCCGGTGACCGCGACGCGCCCGAACTGCGCCGCGAGGCCAACTACTTCTTCCGCATGGAGAAGTATCAAAGCTGGCTGCTGGAGCACCTGCGCGAGAATCCCGGTTTCATCACGCCGGGCGGCTACCGCAACGAGGTGCTGGAGATGCTGCGCGAGCCGGTGGGCGACCTGAGCATCTCGCGGCCCAAATCCCGCGTGCCCTGGGGCATCGAGCTGCCCTGGGACACCGATCACGTCACGTATGTGTGGTTCGACGCGCTGCTGAACTACGTGTCTGCGCTGGCCGATCAGGGGCGCCTCGACCTGTTTCCGCACGCCTGGCACGTGGTCGGCAAGGACATCCTCAAGCCGCACGCGGTCTTCTGGCCGACCATGCTGAGGGCCGCCGGGTTGCCGCTGTACGAAAAACTGGTGGTCCACGCGCACATCCTGGCCGAGGACGGGCGCAAGATGGGCAAAAGCCTGGGCAACGCCATCGACCCGGTGGCCCTGGTCGACGAGTTCGGCCCCGACGCGGTGCGCTACACCCTGCTGCGCGAGGCCAGCCTGGGTTCCGACAGCCCCTACGGCGAGAGCATCCTGATTGGCCGCCAGAACGCCGACCTGGCCAACGACCTGGGCAATTTGCTGTCGCGCACGGTGAGCATGATCCAGAAGTACCGGGGCGGCGTGCTGCCTGCCCCCGGTGCCCTCAACGAGCGGGAAGAGGGCATCCGGGCGGCGGCGCTGAGTCTGCCGGGCCGGGTCATGGACCTGGTGCGCGAGCTGAAGGTCAGCATGGCGCTGGAGGCCGCGATGGAGTTCGTGCGCGACCTCAACAGGTACATCGCCGAAAGTGCGCCCTGGGCGCTGGCGAAGAATGAGGCCGATGCGGGGCGGCTCGATACCGTCCTGTACACCGCCGCCGAGGGGCTGCGGGTGGCGAGCGTGGCGCTGGAGGCGGCGATTCCGCTCAAAGCCCGTGAGCTGCGTGCCCAGCTCGGACTCGGCGGTCAGAGCTACCCGCTGACGCCCGCCTGGGGTCTGATCGCGGCTGGCACACAGGTCATCGGCGGGAACGTGCTCTTCCCGAAACCAGAACTGCCCAAGCCTGAGCCGAAAGCAGCCGCTGCCGTTGTGGAAGTACCCAAACCCGTTCAACCCTCCAGTGACCGCAAAGGGACGACCATGACCGCACAGACCGAACCCAAAGCACCCGTAGAAGAACCGCAGGACACCGGCCTGATCTCCATCGACGACTTCGGGAAAATCGACCTCCGCATCGTGGAGGTCATCGCCGCCGAGGCGGTGCCCAAGGCCGACAAGCTGCTGAAACTGACCGTCAAATTAGGTGAGGAAACTCGCACGGTGGTCAGCGGCATCCGCACCTGGTTCGCCCCGGAAGACCTGGTGGGCCGCAAGGTCGTGCTGGTCGCCAACCTGAAGCCCGTCAAGCTGCGCGGCATCGAGTCACAGGGCATGATCCTGGCCGCCGAGGACAGCGAAGGCCGCTTGGATTTGTTGGGCACGGGGCTGGACTTGCCGAGTGGAACGCGGGTGAGGTAAAAAATTAGAAACTGAGGAAGGCTTGGCTTGTGGGCTCCGCCTTTTTCATCCCGTGGCGCCCCAGCGTGGCCGATTTCTCCCGTTGGCTAGATTGACTCCATGCCCAACCTCGGTTTCGGTGAAGTTATTCTCCTCGTCGTGGTCGTCATTCCCGGCCTGGTGCTGTTCGGCCTGCTGGTGCGGCTGCTGTGGCGGCTGGGCAGCAAGAAGTAGGCGCCGAAAGCCCAGAATGCAAACTGATACACTCACCTCATGGGACCACTCGAACTTATCCTGGTCGTCGTACTGGCCGTTCCGGTCCTGATCGTTTTCGGGCTGCTCGTTCGCCTGCTGTGGCGGCTGGGCAGCAAGAAATAACGCTCAGTCCTGACGCACCAGCACCACGGCGCTACGCTCCGGCACGCTGAACGCCTGCTCCTGCGCCACTGTGATGACCCGCCCACTCAGCACGTCGCGGTAGCGTCCAGCCTGGAGTCCGGTCAGATTGACCACCGTGCCCACCAGGCCGGTGTTCATCAGCACGTAGGCGCACTCGCCCGCGTGTTCGCGGCGGTAGGCCAGCGCCTCCCCGGCGACGTGGAGCACGTCGAAAGTGCCGCGCCGCAGGGCCGGGCTGGCGTGCCGGGCGGCGGTCAGCTTCTGGATCAGGGTCATGGTCTGCTTATCCCAGCCGGGTTCGTCCCAGGGAAAAGCGCGGCGGCAGTCCGGGTCGGGGCCGCCAGGCAGGCCGATCTCGTCGCCGTAGTAGATGCACGGGGCGCCGGGATAGGTGAGCTGGAAGGTCGTCGCCAGGCGCAGGGCCGTGGCGTCACTGCCCACCACGCTCAGGAAGCGGGCCGTGTCGTGGCTGCCCAGCAAGTTGAGCTGCGCCTGAACGATTTCGGGGTGATACATCCGGGCCACCTCGCTCATACGGGCGGCGAAGGCGGCGGTGTCCAGCGCGTCGACGTGGCCGGTGCCGGACACCTCGTTCAGGGCGTTATTCAGCGTCCGCGCCCCGAAATAGCCCAGACAGGGGCGGGTGAAGTGGTAGTTCATCACCGCGTCGAACTGGTCGCCCGCAAGCCAGCGGTGCGCGTCGCCCCAGATCTCGCCGACGATGTAGGCGTCAGGGTTGATGGCCTTGACCCGCCGCCGGAACTCCTGCCAGAAGGAATCGTCGTCGATCTCGTTGGGCACGTCCAGCCGCCAGCCGTCGATGCCGAACCGCATCCAGAACTCGGCGACGTGCCACAGGAATTCGCGCACCGCCGGGTTGCCGGTATTGAATTTGGGCAGGGCACGGTTACCCCACCAGGCGGCGTAATTGGCCGGGCGGCCCTGCTCGTAGGGCGCGAGCGGCCAGCCGCCGACGTGAAACCAGTCGCGGTAGGCGCTCTGCTCGCCCTGCTCCAGCAGATCGTTGAACTGGAAAAATCCGCGTGAGGCGTGGTTGAACACCCCGTCGAGCACCACTTTCAGGCCGCGCTCGTGGGCGGCGTCGATGAGGGCCCGCAGCGCCGCGTTGCCGCCCAGCATCGGATCGACCTGGAGGTAATCGTGGGTGTGGTAGCGGTGGTTGCTGGCCGACTGGAATACCGGGCAAAAGTAGATGGCCGTGACGCCCAGGTTCTGAATATGGTCCAGATGGTCTATCACGCCCCACAAATCACCGCCCATGTAGGCGTTAAACGTCGGAGGAGCGCCCCAGGCTTGCAGGTGCAGGCGGCTGTCCTGATGCTTGCTGCGGGCGAAGCGGTCGGGGAAGATCTGGTAGAACACGGCGTCTTTGACCCAGTCGGGCGTGCGGATACTCACGCGGACGAATCTAGCGTGAATACAGGTGCTGATGCGTGAGCCGTCTGCACGTCTACCGAGCTGGCTTACACATTGGCCTGCTGCTGGACAAAGGCGCGGGCCTCGCCTTGCGTTTGCACGTCGCCCAGCGCCTGCGCTTCGGCCAGGGCACGGGTCAGCTCGCCCACGCGGGGGCCGGGCGTCAGGCTCAGCAGCGTCATGATCTCGTGCCCGCCCAGCAGCGGCGCCGGACCCTTCGGCTGGTCTTCCAGGGCGGCCAGTACGCGCTCGAAGGCTTGCCCATAGGCCAGGCGACCCCGTTCGGAACTGCTTTTTCCACGGGCCGCTTCCCGGTCCGCCAGCATCAGGCCGATCAAATCGGGGAGCAGCGCCCGGCGGCGGTGGACAAAGCGCCTGGCCTCACGCTCGCCCGCCGGGAGCTGGACCATGTGGGCGCCCACCAGCGCGGCGGCACGGTCATTCATGGCACGGCTGCGTTTCAGGCGCTCCAGAATCTGCCTGGTCAGCTCGGCGCCCCGTTCGGCGTGACCGTAAAAGGTCTGGCGCCCGGTGTCGGGGTTGATGCCCTGGCTGCGCGGCTTGCCGACATCGTGCAGCAGCGTCGCCCAGCGCAGGGCCAGGTCGGCGCCTTGGAAACGGGTCAGCAACTGATGCAGCGCCTCGATGTTGTGGTGCAGCACGTCCAGATGGTGCAGGCCGCCCTGAATTAGCCCGTCGCCTTCGGTCAGTTCCGGCAGATAGAGTGCCAGCAAGCCGAGTTCGTGCAGCAGCAGCACGCCCCGCGCCGCGTCGGGCGTTCGCAGCAGGGCGTCCAGCTCGTCCCCGACGCGCTCGGCGGCAGGCAGGGGCAGCTCAGCCTTCGCCAGCCGCCGGATGCTCTCCCCCGTTCGCGGCTCGATGACAAAACCCAGACTGGTCGAAAGCCGCGCCGCCCGCAGGAGTCTCAGCGGGTCGCCTTGCAGGTTCTGTTCGCTGACCATCCGCAACTGACGCCGCTTGAGATCGGCCTGTCCGCCGGTCGGATCGGTCACGCGGCCAGCCTCATCCAGCGCCAACGCGTTGACGGTGAAGTCACGCCGGAGCAGATCATCGTTCAGGTCGGCGGGCAGCGGCACCAGGTCATGCTGCACGTCGCCGATCACCACTCGCCAGTAATCGCGCTCAGTATCGAGGGGAAAGGCGGCGCCAGTCTCGCCCGCCAGGAACTGAGCGGCTGAGCGGGGATCGGGCACGGCCCAGTCGTAATCTTTGGGCGTTTCTCCGCGCAGCAGGTCGCGGGCGGCGCCGCCCACCAGCACGGCGCCGGGGGGGAACGGCGGCAACTTGCGGCGCGGCATGCCCGGCAGGATAGCGCGGCTAGACACGGCTGAACCGGAGTGCTAGGCTGCTGGACGCTGGGGGCATAGCTCAGCGGGAGAGCGCCTGCTTTGCAAGCAGGATGTCCACGGTTCAAATCCGTGTGCCTCCACCAGCCAGCACATTCAAAACCCCATCCTTCGCGGTGGGGTTCGTGCATTCTGTAGCGGTGAGGCTTGGCCAAGATGCTGGGCATCCGAATCGAAGTAAAACTCCTAAGTACACCAACGTTTATCTTTGGATAAACCGAGCGGAGCGAGTATTGGGAAAAGTACGACTGGGCGAGAGTGGAGGGATGGAGCGCTTTTTGCTCAGTCCCAAAACGGTAGCCTGGTTGTACTTAGCTGCCTGAAAACAACGTAAAAAAGCCCCGCACCGCCGCAACAGGCGAGTGCGGGAGCTTTTTTCGTAGCTTCGGTATACGTTTTCCGGTCAGACAAACAGACTCGGCTCTACTTTGAAGTAAGCGGCGAGGGTGCGAACGGCCTCGAGGGTAAACTCGCGCTTGCCGCCCAGGATCTTTGAAAGATTGCCCTGATCGAGCCCGGTCGCTTCGGCGAGCGCACGTTGCGAGAGGCCGCGCAGCGCCATCAGGTACGCCAGCATCCGGGCGGGTGAGCCGCTTGGCGGCGGGTGGGTCGCGTCCTCGTAGGTCTGGATACGCTCGATCATCAGCGCGAGCAGACTGCCGAGCGGGTGAGCGGCGTCCTCGCCTACCGCCCCCCAGATGGGGGCAACGGCTTCGAGCGCCTGAGCATGCTGCGCCTCGCTCTGGATTGGGGTCAGGGCCGCTTCGAGCTGCGGCCAGACGGCGGTAATAGCAGACAGTGGTGCAGTCATTCGGGCTCCCAGGCGTCGTACGCCTTATGCGTGAACACATGCTTGATCCAGAACGTCCTGTACTGAAAATTGGCCATGACGATCAGCCGGTACTTGTTGCCACCGATGTTGAAGACGATGTAGCCGCCCACCCAGTCGGCGCCGCCGTAGTCGGCCCGCACGTCGGCAAAGCTGCCGTAGTCGGCCTTGCGAACGTGCTTGTACCACTCGCTCAAGGGAGAGAGCGCCTCCGGGTAGTCGGCGGCGAACTCCAGAAGCACCTTGCGGGCGATCACGTTCATCGGCACACCTTAGTATGTCACAACGACATCACTATGTCGACACGACATTAGAGCAGTACTCCGAATTACGCCACGGGGAAAACAGCCTCCCCGCGCCTCCATTCTGCGTCCTGCTCAGTCAAAACTACTCGCTCCGCTCGGTCATAAAAAGACCCTTTTTATCACATCTGCTCTAAGCGGCGGTACAGGTCATGAAACGGGTCGCCATTCAGCATCCGCCGTTTGACTCACACCCAACCGTCTACCCGGCCCTCAAGCAGACCGTACGTAATGGCGTGAGTAGTTCTCGCTGATCGTCGACGACGTTCACAGGCTGATCAACCGCGAACAAAACCTTTCCACAGGATGTCCACGGTTCAAATCCGTGTACCTCCACCACTCCAGCACGACAAAACCCCATCCTTCGCGGTGAGGTTCGTGCATTCGTTCAGCGTTCCTACTCCTTCTTGACCAGATCTGCCTTGCCGCTCAGCACCAGTTCATCCGGCCCCGGCGCGAAGCGTTCGCGCAGGAACCGGCCCTGGGTCAGCAAACGGTCGGCGGCGGCGTGGTCCAGGCGCAGGGCCTCCGAGACGCCAGCAGCCATCAGATCGAGTTGCTCGGCAGCCAGGGTGTCGGGGTCCATGCCCTGGGCACTCAGGCGTGAGCGTGCCCCCGGCGTCAGGTCGAGGTACGCTTTCAAGGTCTGCGGCAGGTAATCGCCCGCCGTCTGCCTCACCAGGTAGGCGCTGCGGGCGTCGAGCGTGCCGGGCGCGTCCTGAATCTGAACGAGCAGCGCCAGGGCTTTGCTGCGGAGCGGTTCAGGCAACTTCAGAGCCAGTACCGGCGCGGCGTTGGGGTCGGCGAGCGGGGCGGGCGCGGGCAGCGGCGCGGGCCGATTCGCCTCCAACTGGGCGGCGTTCTGGGCCTCGATCAGTGCCCGCTTCTCCTGCATCACCCGGACTTTACTGATGCCGCTGACATAATTCATCAGGGAGACGCCGCCGAAGACACCGCCGAAAATCGCCAGGAGAATGGGAACCGCCTCGTTCATAGACGGCCATTGTGTCAGAAATCAGGATTGGGAAGTGGGTGGGGCGAGCAGGCGGCGCAGCTCGGCGGGCTCGTCGAGAAACAGGTGGATGGTCGTCGCCGTTCGCGTCAGACCACCCAGGCCGTGAACCGTCGTACTGGACGACAACCGCAGCGTCAGATTTGGAGGGATGATGGCGACGAGGGCCAGTCCGTCTCTGGGTTTACGTTTTGGCACTGAAATGGTGCGCCGCAGCGTGCCATACGACGAATCGGCGAATGCCGGATGCTCCGGCTGCTCATACGGCACTGCTTCCAGAATGTCACTCAGCGAAATCTCAGCGCTCCACAGCAGGCCCTGACGCAGGTGCAGCACCCCGCCTTGCACATAACTCGGATGCAGGCGAAAGCTCCGGGCGAGGGCGGCAAGCCAGATGATAAATAGCAGATCGGCGGCGATCAGGACGTCCAGCGCAGGCGCCGTGAAGGCGATCAGGATATGAAGCGGAATCTCCATCAGCACGTAGAGCCCGACGTAACCGGACCAACCGCCCCGAAGGTGGGTCGTCAGCGGCGCGGCGCCTTCCGGAAGGTAGACCACCGGGCGCAGCAGCCCCAGCCAGAGCAGGCGTTCGGTTGCAGTGGCGCGGCGCACAGGCTCAGGCGCATTCGGTAGCGCACGGAGCAGCGCCCAGACGAGCGGTACGGCTCCCAGCCACCAGACCGGGCGGGTAATCGGCAGCACCAGCAGCGCCAGGCCGAGGCCGGTCAGCAGCAGGTTGGGGTTGAGTGGTCTGCCCCCGATTCGGCCCACAACGGTTGCCGAAAACAGCAAGTCGAACGCCAGCACAGCCGAGATCGCCAGCGTCCAGAACATTCTCGCCTCTGCCGGGACGAACGCCAGCAACCAGGGCACCAGCATCAGCGCCAGCAGCGCCGTGACGAGTTGGAGGGTCAGCGGATTGGGGCGGCGGCTGAGCATGGGAGACCTCCGGGGCGA
>NZ_JANYGJ010000050.1 GCF_025362455.1 Deinococcus sp.
GCAAAACGTCCACCTTCTCCTGCATGGTGTTGCGGCCCAGCCGGGCCCGCATCGCCGGTGTCCACTCGGCGCTGTGGACCATCAGGCCGCGAACGGTTTCCGGCCAGCGGGTCGGTTGATCGGCATAGATGTTGGCGGCCAGCTGCGCCGCGAGGGCCGTGGCGGCGCTGGTGTCGGTGAACTCGGTCAGGTGGGCCCGGGTGACGTCGTGTCCGGTCGTCAGCAAGCTCAGGGCCGGTTCCCGCCAGGTCGCCACACCGTCCGAGAGCAGGTTGCCTCCCTCGAAGACGACGTCTGGCTTCACCGGCCACTGCGGGTCCCAGGCGTACGACGTGCGGCTGCGGGGCGACAGGTCCCCCGGCGGGGCGTACGGCGTGAGTCCCGCGAGCGACGGCGTGACGGTACTCTTTTCGGTGTAGGCTCCCACCGTGAGGGCGTTCCAGGCTTGCGCCGGATTCTCGATCTGGCCCTCTATCCCCTGGTTGAGGAGAACGTAGTCGAGGTATGGAAACGAAAAGCCGCTGAGCCGCCACTCTGGTGAATCCGTTCACAGCTCCGACATGTTCACCACTCGACCGGTCTACTGCCAGGCAATCTTCTCGACTTCAGCCTGAAGATCCCGCTGGGTAGCGCGGGTGTAGCGGGCCGTCGTATCCAGCGAATCATGTCCCATGATCTGCGCCAGGCGGTGCAGGGGTACCTGTTGAGCCATGACGTAGCCGAAGCGGTGCCGCAGATCATGAGGGCTGATCACCAGCTTGGCGAGATGTGCGTACTTGCGGATCAGATGGTCGAGCGCCCGCGTGGAGATCGGCCCGCGCTGTCGGTCGGATGGAAACACATACGAGGAGGTCGCCTGCACGCTCGGCAGATACCTGCCGAGCACCTCGCGGGCTGTGGCGTTGAGCGGGACATCCCGCACCTTGTTGCCTTTACCGGTCACTGTCAGGTTCCCGCTGCGCTTGCTGAGGGTCAGGTCCCGGCGCTGGATTCGGCAGGTCTCAGCGGCCCGCAGGCCGGTATGAAGCATCAGTACGATGATCGTCACGTCTCGCAGGCCACCGTGTTGGTGGACACTGCGAACCAGGGCGTCCTCTTCCTGCTCGGTCAGCCCGCGTGGGGCGGCGGTTTCCAGGCGCACGAAGCGCACCGCTCGAGCGACGTTCCGAGGAGCAAGCCCGGCTTGCTCCGCCCAGGCACAGAAGCGCTTGAGGCTGACCAGGGCGCGGTTGACGCTGGCGGGTTTCAAGTTCAGTGCCTGCTGGAGATGACTGCGGTAACGGGTGAGGAGCGGCGTCGTGAGCTGTTCAGGAGCGAAGTCGAGATCATCCGCGCTGCCCGACCACTGCGCTTCGCACCACGACGCGAAGTGGTTGAGATCGGCGAGGTACGCCCGGAGCGTGCTGGAGCTGAGATCCTCGACCTCCCGCAGGTGCTGCTCGAAGCGGGTGAGCACGGCGGCGGCCACGCTGGACAGTGGGTTGAGCTGCCGTCTGGATCCACTGGTTGAGCGCCTGGGTTTATTATCAGCCATCAGAGGGCCTCGTTCCGTGGGGTATTACTGGACAAACAGATGGGGGTTCGGGGCATCTGTTGGCTGATAACAGGAATTCCTCGACCAGGAGCCCCCGGTGCCCACCCTGCATGAGACCGCCTATCCCCGGTTGAAGAGCCAGCTCAGCGAGAAGGAGTTGCGGGAAGTCTACACGCCCACTCAAGGTGAACTGGCGCTGACTGAACAGGTGGCGCGGGAACAGACGGCCAAAGTCGGCTTTCTGGTGCTGCTCAAGACCTTCCAGCGCCTCGGCTACTTCATCCTCCTGCGGGACGTCCCGACGGCCATCACCGACCAGGTGCTGCGTGCGCTCGGTTTGCTGCTGCTGCCCGCCCACCTGGGCGGGTACGACGAATCCGGCGCCCGCTTGCGGCACATCCGTCTGATTCGCCGTCACCTGGGCGTGCACGCCTTCGCCGCCGGGGGCCGCGAGCGGGTGGAACAGATGCTCCGGACCCTGGCGCTCACCAAGCAGGATACCCGTGACCTGATCAACGGCGTGGTGGAGATGTTGGTCCGTGACCGCTTTGAGTTGCCCAGCTTCACCTTTCTGGAGGCCGAAGCCGAGCGGGTCCGGGCCCAGGTCCACCGTGACCTGTTCAGTCGGGTCTTCACCTCGCTGGGCGAGGTGAGCCGCGAGCGCCTGAGCGCGTTGTTCACGCGGCCTGGACGCCACGCCGCCACCACCCAGTGGAACGACCTCAAACGTGAGCCTGGTCGCCCGACTCTTTCCAGAATGCGTGACTGGCTGGCCCACCAGCAGTGGCTGGCGGGCCTCCAGCTCGGTGTAGACGTGGTGCGGACGCTGCCGGAAGCCAAGCTGCTGCATTTCGCGGAGGAAGCCGGAAGTCTGGACGCCGCCCGCATGCAGGCGCTGGAACCCCATAAACGCTTCACCCTGATGGCCTGCTTCCTGCATGTCCAGCACGCATCGGCACTCGACGACCTGGCGGAGTTGTTCGTGCGCCGGATGGGCACCATCAACCGGGACGCCCAGGCGGCCTTCGAGCAGAGCCGGGAAGACTCGCAGGAGCGGGTCAACGCGCTGGTGTCCAGACTCAAGGAGGTGGCCGCCGCCTACCAACACGAGGGGACAGCAGGCCAGCGGTTGGCGGTGGTGGGACTCGCCCTTGGCGAGCCCGAGGGCGTCATCGACGCCTGCGAGGCTCACGAGGCGCTGCTATGCAGCAGCGCGGCCCCCTTCGTCTGGCGCGGCTACGCCAGTTCCCGCACGACAGTGCACTCACTCTGCCGAGCGCTGGCGGTCACCACCACCAGCCAGGACGTCGCCGTGCAGCAGGCTCTTCAGTTCGTGCTGGAGACCGCTGCGTTGCGGCAAGACACCCTGATCCTGGTCGGTCCGAACCAGGTGCCAGGGTCGGAGACGCTCGACCTGTCGTGGATTCCGGATGGCTGGTGGCGGCTGGTCACCGGACAGGCCCGCCGTGACGGCGCGGTCAAGACCCTGAACCGCCACCATTTCGAAGCCTGCGTCATGACGCAGGTGCGCGAGGACCTCAAGAGTGGCGATCTGTGTGTGCCGGGCAGCCACGAGTACGCCGATTACCGCGACCAGCTCGTCAGCGACGAGATCTTCCAGGCCCGTGTACTGCCCTGGTGTGAGGCCTCCGGACTGCCCCGCAACGGGGCGGCCTTCGTGTCCCGCGTGCGGGACTGGCTCCAGGGCGTGGCTCAGGCCACCGATGCCTCGTTCCCTGGGAACGAGGGACTGCGCATCGAGAAGGGGCAACCGGTCATCACCAAGATCAAAAAGAAGTTGCCCCACCCGCTGCTGAAGAATCTGGAAGTGGCCGTCAAAGCGAAGCTGGCCGGTCGGGACATCGCCATCCTGGACGCCTTCGTGGCGGCGGAGCGGGGGACGGGCATGACCCGTCCCTTCGGCCCACTCTCCGGCTTTGATTCCAGGCTCGTAGACGCCAGCACCCGCTATGTCACGGCCATCTTCTGTTACGGCTGCAATCTCGGGCCGAGCCAGACGGCGCGTTCCCTGGCCGGAACTGACCGCAAGCAGCTCGAATGGGTGAACCGGCGGCACGTGACCGAGCAGACCCTCGACCAGGCAATCACCCAGGTGATCAACGCCTACGCCAAGCTGTCGCTGCCCGGTGTTTGGGGCACCGGGGAACGCGTCTCAGCGGACGGCACCAAGTGGAACATCTACGAGGAGAACCTGCTGGCCGAGTATCACCTGCGCTACGGTGGGTACGGCGGCATCGGGTACTATCACGTCTCTGACCGATACATCGCGCTCTACAGCCACTTCATCCCCTGCGGGGTCTACGAGGCACGGTACATTCTGGACGGCCTGCTGCGCAACGACAGCGATCTTCAGCCCACCACCGTGCACGCCGACACCCACGGACAGAGCACGCCGGTCTTCGCCATCGCCTACCTCCTGGGCATCGACTTGATGCCCAGAATTCGCGACTGGAAGCACTTGGTGCTATATCGACCTGAAAAAACCGTCCAGTACGACCACATCGACGAACTGTTCGGGGAGGCGGTCAACTGGTCGCTGATCGAGGATCACTACGACGATCTGCTGCGGGTCTGCGTCAGCATCCAGGCTGGGCGCATCTTTCCCTCGACTATTCTCAAGCGGTTGGGCAGCGCCGGTCGCCGCCGTAACCGGCTCTATCTCGCGTTCCGTGAGCTGGGCCGTGCGGTCCGCACGGCTTTTCTGCTGCGCTACCTCGGCGAACCCGACCTCCGCGCCACCATTCACGCCGCCGTGAACAAGAGTGAGCAGTTCAATGCCTTTCAGGACTGGATCGCGTTTGGTGGCGACGTGATCGCCACCAATGACCGGGATGAGCAGCGCAAACGCATCAAGTACAACCATCTGGCGGCCAACTGCGTGATTTTCCACACCGCTTGCCTGCTGACCGAGGTGGTCAAGGAACTGCTCGCCGAAGGCCATGAGGTTCCACCCGAAGCGCTGGCGGGTATCAGTCCATACCTCACTGAGCACATCAACCGGCTGGGCGACTACACGCTGAACCTCGACCGTGTACTGGAGCCGGATTACGACTTCAAACTGCCTTAAGTTCACAGGATTCATAAGAGTGGCGGCTCAGCGGCTTTTCGTTTCCATACCCCAAGTTGGGCCGGGGCCAGCCCAACGAGCCACGCGCCACCCTCAACGCCCTGGACGCGCTGGTGCTCGATTCACCCCCAAACCTGGCCGAGGCAGGCGCGGACGCCATCGTGCGTCTGTGTCTGGCGGCCAGCGCGGGTGAGCGGGTCCACCTGCGCTACGCCGCCCGGAACCGGCCACCCACCGAGCGCGACCTCGACCCCTACGCGGTGGTGCGCCACGGCGGACGGTGGTTCGTGGTCGGACACTGCCACCTGCGCGGCCAGGTGCAGACCTTCCGGCTCGACCGGATTCTGGATGTCAGGGCGGCCCCCGGCATCTTCACGAAACCGCAAGGTTTCAGCGCGCTGGCCTTCTTGCAGAGCACCCTAGCCTTGACCCCGGCCCGCTTTGAGGTGCGGGTGCGCCTGGCGTTGCCGCTCGCCGAGGCCCGCGCCTGCCTCACACCGGCCCTGGCGGTGCTGGAACCGGACGGTGAGGCGGCCAGCCTGCTGCACTGCCGGGTCGAGCACCTGGACTGGTTCGCGGCCTGGCTGCTGGAGTTGGGCTGCCGCCTGAGCATCGAGTCGCCGCCCGAGCTGCGCGGCGCCTTCGCCGACCTGGCAACCCGCGCCAGTGCGCTGGCCACCGAGGGCCGGGGTTAAGGCGTCCGTGCAGCTTATGGCGTCTGGGCGGCGTCGGCGGCCACGCTGGGCTGCTGCACCAGCAACACAGGCACGTGAACCAGCCGCAACACCGCCTCAGCGACGCTGCCGAGAAACAGATGGGCCAGGCCGCTGCGCCCATGCGTGCTCATCACCACCAGTTTCGCTCCGCTGCGCTGCACTTCACGGGCGATCACCTGCTCGGTCTTGAGATCCCCGCACTGGACGCGCGACACCTCGGCGCGGGGGTAATCGAGTATCTGCTGGGCATCGACCAGAATGCGCTGACCCTCGGCGATGAGCTGGGCGTGCTCTGCCGGGGAATTGTAGGTGTAGGCGACGCCGTCAGTGGGCAGCAGAAAGCGGGGCACGATGTAGAGCAGCGTGAGTCGACTGTCGTAGGTGCGGGCCAGGTCGGCGGCGACAGGCAGCGCGAGCGTACTCAGGGCGCTTCCGTCGGTGGTCACCAGAATATGGTCGAACATAAGATTCTCCTTTGAGGTTCGGCTTTTAAGGTGTGCCCGGCGCATTACCGCCTCGTTACGGCGCCGAGACCGTGCCTTACCGGGCACTCCTGCTCCACGACAGCGCGCCAGCCACTCAGGGTCGCCGGATTCGGCGGCCTGCACGGCACCATCTGCACCGGAATACAGGCGCCGAGGAGCACGGCGCAGGCGACCTGGCCCCGGTGCCCAGCCCCCGGACAAAGCGGACCGGGCAGCCCCAGCACGATCAGCTCGGCGCGTTGCCTGGTGGCCACCTCCAGAATCACGGCGCCTACGCCTCCGGGCAGCAGTGTCTGAACCGGCACCACCAGGCATTCGGGCGGCTGGCGGGCCAAGGCACTGAGCTGGCGCAGCAGCGTGCGGGCTTTTTCCACGTCCTGATCTTCGGGAACGTGGAGCAGCGTGACCTGGCCACCGATGGCGCGGGCCAGATCAAAGGCGTGCTGGGCGACCTGGTGAGCACAGGCACTGAAATCGACGGGGACGAGCATCTGACGCAGCATGGCCGGGGCCTCCTCGGTCCCGCTGAGCAGCTTGCCGCGCTGGCCTTACCGGCCCGTTACCACCCGCTGCCGGTCGAGAAAAGCGGGCGCCTGACCCGCGAACAGGTCGCGGCCCAGCGTAAAGCTCAGGGTCCGTGCGGCCTGAGCGAGCAGCAGCCGTTCGTGCGCCGTCCAGCCCACGTTGCGCGCGGGGCGCGACAGCGACATCACCGCCTCCACGGCGCCGCCCAGTCCGGTGATCGGCACGGCGCCGCTCGCTTTCTGGGCGCCCTCATAAGCACCGTCACTCCCGTCAAGAGACTGGCCGTCCAAGTACTGAGGCTGAACCGATTGCAACGCCTGGCGAACCAGTGGCAGGGCCTCCAGCGGCACCGGGCCGCGCTCCAGCAACGGACGGTGATCAGTCGGCGCGTCGCCCCAGACCCGGCTGAGCCGCAGCACTCCCTCATCGACCAAGAACAGGAACAGGTCGTCCAGCTCCAGCGCCGCGCCCAGGGCCTGCAAGGTCAGGTGGGCCACGTCGCCAAGCGTCTCGGCGCCCTGGAGCAGCTCGGCGAGCCTGAGCGCCACCTGGGTGCGTTCGAGCTCAGCGTGGATCTCGCTGCCGTCGAGCTCGATGTTCAGCACGCTGCTGGCCAATCGGGCGGCCAGGTGGCGGGTGCAGGGCGCGTGGTTGCCGATCTGGTGAGGGCAGATCAGCTCACCGGCCTTGAGGCGCTCGGCCAGGACTATGGTTTCGAGCATAGGCGTATCGGCCAGGTCGACACGCAGGTAGCTGATGAAGCGGCGATAGTGCTCGACGGCGGCGTACTTGCTCTCCACACTGGCCAGGCAGGCCATCAGGTCCTGGTGGTAGTTCTCACCGATCAGCGGGTCGGCCCGCAACGCCTGCGCCAGATGCCGAATCGCCAGGTCGCACTCGGCGGCCTCGCAGTGCAGGATAGAGAGTTCCAGCGTGGCGCGCACATAGCTGGCCTTGTGCACGCTGCGGGCCGTTGTGGCCCAGTCGGCGCGGTGATCGCTGAGGTAGTCGCCGCCGTACAGCGCCACCGCCTGGCGCAGCGCCGCCTGCCTGGCCCCGCTCTCGGTGGCCAGCTCAGCGGCGCGCAGGGTAGCGTGCAGGGCGTACACGTCGCTGGTCGCCAGCACCGCCGGGCTCAGCCGGAAACGTTCGTATTCCTTGATCACCGTCTCCGAACCGCCCAGCGCGGCGCGGACCCGGTGCAGCGCCACCCGGAACCGGTTGCTGCTGGCCGCACTCTCGCCCTCCTCTTCGGGCCACAGGGCCGAGGCGATGTCGGCCTGGGTACGGCCTTCCGGAAAGGACAGCAGGAAATAAAACAGGTTCTGGGCGCTGACGGCGTGCCAGGCGACGTCTTGGTCACCGAGCCGGACGCGGGCCTGACCGAAGGTGACGATACTGAGGTCGTGTACAACGCCGGGGTTTTGCATAAGGCCTCCCGAATAGTCTAAGAGAACGCACGCAGCCACTTCTACACCGTTCGTCTGTAGGCTAGCGCACAGGAGCGGATGACAGGTGCGTGTTGGACCAGGGCGCCGCGCAGGCCCTCTGCGCTGGCGAGCGTGTGGAACCCGCTCAGTTCGGCTCGGTGGCGGCGCGGTCAGCGGGCCAGCGCCAATTCTGCACTTCCGGCAGGTCTTCCCCGGTGGCCTCGACATGCAGGCGGTGGAGAATCAACTTGTCCTGAAGCTGTTGCCTGACCCGCGCGCCCACCACCCTCAGCCGGGGTAAGCGGTCGATCACGTCGGTGGCCAGGTGAAAGCGGTCCAGATCGTTGAGCACCGTCATGTCGAAGGGCGTGGTGGTGGTGCCCTCCTCCTTGTAGCCGCGCACGTGGAGGTTGGCGTGGCCGTGTCGGCGGTAGGTCAGGCGGTGGATCAGCCAGGGATAGCCGTGATAAGCGAAAATAATCGGCGCCGTCGTCGTAAACAAGCTGTCGAAGGCCGCGTCGGGCAAGCCGTGTGGGTGCTCGCGTTCGGGTTGCAGGGTCATCAGATCGACCACGTTGATGACCCGGATCTTCAGGTCCGGAAAGTGGCCGCGCAGCAGGTCCACCGCCGCCAGCGTCTCCAAGGTCGGCACGTCGCCCGCGCAGGCCATCACCACGTCGGGCTCGGCGGGCTGTCCGTCCGGGCCGGTGTCGCTGCTGGCCCAGTCCCAGATGCCCAGCCCGGCGGTGCAGTGCAGCACGGCCTGCGGCATGGTCAGCCACTGCGGCGCCGGTTGCTTGCCCGCCACGATCACATTGACGTACTGGCGGCTGCGCAGGCAGTGGTCCATCACCGACAGCAGGGTGTTGGCGTCGGGCGGCAGGTAGACCCGCACCATGTCCGCCTTCTTGTTCATCACGTGGTCGATGAAACCGGGGTCCTGGTGCGAGTTGCCGTTGTGGTCCTGGCGCCAGACGTGCGAGGTCAGCAGGATGTTGAGCGAGGCCACCCTGCGCCGCCAGGCAACCTTTCGGCTCGTCCTGAGCCACTTGGCATGCTGGTTGAACATCGAGTCGATGATGTGGATAAACGCCTCGTAGCACGAGAACAGCCCGTGGCGCCCGCTGAGCGTGTAGCCTTCCAGCCAGCCCTCACACAGATGCTCGCTGAGCACTTCCATCACCCGGCCATCCGGGGACAGGTGCTCGTCGGTAGGCAGGATCTCCTCTTGCCAGGTTTTGCCGGTGGCGCCGTAGACCGCGTCGAGCCGGTTGGAAGCCGTCTCGTCGGGGCCGAACAGCCGGAAGGTGCTCATGTTGCGCTTCATCACGCCTTGCAGCCAACTGCCCAGCACGCGGGTCGCCTCGCCGTCGACGGCGCCGGGCGCAGGCACGTCAACGGCGTAGTCGCGGAAGTCGGGCAGCTCCAGGTCGCGCAGCAGCAGGCCGCCGTTGGAGGCCGGGTTCATGCCCATACGGCGCTCCCTGCTGGGAGCCAGCGCGGCGAGTTCGGGGCGCAGCATGCCCACCTCGTCGAAGAGTTCCTCCGGGCAGTAGCTGCGCAGCCAGTCTTCGAGCGCCCGGAGGTGTTCGGGGTTCTCGGCCAGGTTGGCGAGCGGCACCTGGTGCGATCTCCACGACCCCTCGGTGGGCTTGCCGTCCACGGTTGCGGGGCCGGTCCAGCCTTTGGGCGACCGCAGCACGATCATCGGCCAGGCCGGGCGCTCCTGCACGCCCTCGTCACAGGCACGGCGCTGGATGGCCGAGATCTGATCGTGGACCTGCTCCAGCGTGTGGGCCATCTGCTGGTGCATCACATCGGGGTCGTGGCCCTCGACGTAATAGGGCGTGTGGCCGTAGCCGCGCAGCAAGGCGTCGAGCTCAGCGTGGGGCAACCGGGCCAGCAGGGTCGGGTTGGCGATCTTGTAGCCGTTGAGGTGCAAGATAGGCAATACGGCGCCGTCGGTCCTGGGGTTCAGAAACTTATTGCTGTGCCAGCTTCCGGCCAGCGGCCCGGTTTCGGCCTCACCGTCGCCGATGACGCAGGCGACCAGCAGCTCTGGGTGATCGAAGGCGGCGCCGTAGGCGTGGGCCAGGCTGTAGCCGAGTTCTCCACCCTCGTGAATGCTGCCGGGCGTCTCCGGCGCGGCGTGGCTGGGAATACCGCCGGGAAAGGAGAACTGCCGCATCAGGCGCCGCAGCCCCTCCTCACCCGGACCGATGTTCGGATACAGCTCGCTGTAGGAGCCCTCCAGGTAGGTGTTGGCGACCATACCGGGGCCGCCGTGTCCGGGTCCGGCGATGTACAGCACGCTCAGGTCACGCTGCCGGATCAGGCGGTTCAGGTGCACATAGATGAAGTTCAGGCCCGGTGTGGTGCCCCAGTGGCCCAGCAAGCGGGCCTTGACGTGTTCGAGTTTCAGCGGTTCACGCAGCAGCGGGTTGGCCTGCAAATAGATCTGGCCCACCGACAGGTAGTTGGCCGCCCGCCAGTAGGCGTGCGTGAGCCGGAGTTCTTCCAGGGCGAGGAGGTCAGGCTGGGCGGTGGTGTGGGTCATCTGGACCTCTGGGTGCTGAATGCGGGACTTTGGATCGGCAGGAGAGCAGCGCTGAAGGCTCAGCTTAAGGTGCTACTGAGCGCAGCGGGTCAGCGCTCGGTGAAGGCGCCGAGTCTGGGTCCAGCCTCGGGCTTCACCACAGCCGCAGGCCCGGCAACGGGTGGGCGTTCAGGCCCAGGTCGATCAGCACCGGGCCGTACATCAACGCGACCAGCAGCGCGGCCAGGGCGGCGAAGATCCACAACCGGTCGAGCAGCCGCACGGCCCCGGCGATCTTCATGCCCGCTGGGCTGATGCCCGCCGCCCGCGCCTCGGCCTGTTCCAGCGACTCGCTGAAGGGAATGGGCATCTCGGCGCTTTCGGGGACGCGGGCCTTGCCCAGCAGGGTCGCGAAGATGACGTAGAAGTAGAAGATGGAGGCGAACATCAGCACCACGCCGCTGATGCCGGTCAGCGCCATCGGAATGTGGGCGCGGGCGATCAGATCGCCTAGGCCCGTGGCGGTGGCCAGGTAGGTGCGGCGCGGAATGCCGATCAGCCCTTCCCAGTGCATCCCGACGGCAAAGATGATCATGCCCCAAAACCACAGCCAGCTCGCCCACAGCGCCGCCTTCACGCTCGCCAGCGGCTTGCGGGTCAGGTGCGGCAGCAACCAGAAGCTGATGCCGAAAAAGGTCAGGGTGGTGGCGGTGCCCACCGTGATGTGAAAGTGCCCCGGAATCCAGGCGGTGTTGTGCACGGCGCTGTCGAGCGCGGCGCTGGCGTTGACCACGCCGCCCGCGCCGCCGGGAATGAACGAGATCATGGCCAGCACCTGCGCGGTGAAGACCGGGTTCTTCCAGGGCAGGAAGCGCGTCCAGCCGATCCAGCCGCGCCCACCGCGCGCACGGGCGGCGATGTCCAGCGAGGCGCCCACACTGAAGGCGGTGAGCAGCGAGGGAATGACCACCAGAAAGGTCAGCAGCATCTGGATGATCTTCCACGGCGCCGCGATGCCGGTATCGGCGTACTGGTGGTGCAGTCCCACCGGCACCGAGAGCAGCAAGAACAGCACGAACGAGAGCCGTGCCATCGTCTCGGAAGCGATTTTTCCGCCCGCCGTGCTGGGCAGCAGGGCGTACCAGGAAATATAGGCGGGCAGCACCCAGAAGTAGACGATGGGGTGCCCGGTGTACCAGAACAGGGTACGCGCCAGCAGCGGGTCCACACCCGCCGTCCAGCCCAGCGACCAGGGGATCAGCAGAAAGGCGACTTCCACAACCAGGCCCAGTGAGGCCAGCAGCCACATCATCCAGGTCGCCACGCTCATGAACGCGACCAGCGGCGTGACCTCGCCGGGGTGTTCGCGCTTCCAGATGGTCCAGATCAGGGTGACCTGCACGCCGATGATCAGGCTGCCGACGACCAGCAGCGCCGCGCCGATGTAGAACAGCGGACTGCCCATCAGCGGCGGGTAGAAGGTGTAGAGCAGCGTGGCGTTGTTGCTCAGGGTCGCCCAGGCGGCCATCAGCACGCCCGCCGTCATGATCCAGTAGGCGCTCCAGGCGACCACCAGATTGGGGCGCACCTTCAAATCACGGCAGGGCAGGTAAAGCAGCAGCCCGCTGATGAAGTAGGTGGTGAACACCAGCGCGTTGAGCACGCCGTGCAGCGAGAGGCCCTGGTAGTACGACTTGAGAAACGGCAGATAGCGGTAGACGTCGATGCCCGCGTAGTTGAGCGCCTGAAGCGGCCCGATGGCGACCCCGATCAGCAGCAGGACCAGACCGGTGACCAGAAAATACAGCGTCACTTTTTTCTCAGGATGAGCGGCGTAGACCTGTTCGAGCGGGCGGGTGGGGGCCGGAACGGTGGTCATTCGGGTGCCTCGACGATCAGTTTGAAGGTCATGGTCTGGTGCCCGGCGCCGCAATACTCGTGGCACTGGCTGGTGTAGGTTCCGGGATGATTAAAGCGGGTCTTGAGGGTGGCGATGTGGCCGGGCATCAGCTCCAGATTGACGTTGCCCTGACCGAGCATCAGGCCGTGAATTACGTCGACGGCAACGATA
The DNA here is from genome assembly GCF_025362455.1 of Deinococcus sp. Taxonomy (GTDB): domain Bacteria; phylum Deinococcota; class Deinococci; order Deinococcales; family Deinococcaceae; genus Deinococcus. Next base: position 12,386 of record NZ_JANYGJ010000050.1, read on the forward strand.
TGGAGCGTCACCGCTTGCCCCGCTGGGACGCGCAGCACGTTTGGCTGGAACTGAAAGGCCCGCGCCACGACGTAGGCGTCGAGGCTGCCGTCCGGCGCCGCCTTGAGGCCAGGAGCGGCGAAGGGCGTGCCAGCGAGCTTCGCCGGGTCGAGGTAGCTGGCTTGGCGCGTAAAGATGCCCGGTAGGGTCTGGGTCAGCATGCTGCTGATCACGCCCACGAACAGCAGGGTCACCAGCACGGCACTGAGGGCCAGCCAGCCCAGTTCGTACTTCTCGATGGTGTGGTGGTCGAGCATGGCTAGATGTCTCCTTGTAAAGCTTTAACTTTACCGAGCAGAGCGAGTGAGGAAAAAAGTACATCCTGGCGAGAGTGGAGGGATGGAGCGCTTTTTGCGGAAGCCCGAAACGGTAGCAAGGGTGTACTTAGCTCCGCGCCTGGAAGACGCCGAGGACCAGAAACCAGAGGGCCATGATCGTCGTGAACACCACTGCAACGATGGCCAGGGCGCCCCTGGGAATGCTGCTGGAGGCGGGGGCAACGTCGTCGGGTTTTTGATTCTCGGTGGTCATTTAAATTCCTTTCAGAAACGCCTGAATATCGGCGAGTTGGGCGTCGGTGATGGGCTCGCCGCCGAAACCAGCGGTGCGGAAGTGCGGCATCGTCGGGGCCAGCGGCTGACCACCCAAGCCGGTGCCGTCGAGCACCGCCGCCGAGAACTGCGGCGCGGTCCACGGCCCGACCAGTCCGGCCAGCCGGGGTCCGACGCCGCCCTGCGCCTGGGCGCCGTGGCAACCCGCGCAGTTGCTGCCGAACAGGGCCGGTCCATCAGCCTTGACGGCGACCAGGCTGCCGGGCGCGGAATTTACACCCGAAAGGCCCGCACCCGCCCGGTAGGCACCGGCGCTGATCGCGCCGACCAGCAACAGGGCGCCCAGCGCCAGAACAGCGGTTTTCATCAGTGTTCTGCCTGGCGCTGGGCACCGGGCGCTGGACTGTGCTGGGCGGCGCTGAGCAGGAAAACCGGCACCCGGACGCGCCGCAGAACCTGCTCGGCCACGCTGCCCAGAAAGAGGTGGGCCAGCCCGCTGCGGCCATGCGTGCTCATGACCACCAGTTCGGTGCCCAAACGCTCGACCTGGTCGGCCACCACCTCGGCCACCGACTGCCTTTGGGCTTCCAGGCGCACCAGGTTGGCGCCGGGGACGTCCAGCAGGACGCGGGCCTGTTCCAGAATCCGGGTGCCCTCGTCGAGCGCCTGCGTCCGTTCCTGCTCGGAATTGTAGGTGTAAGCCAGTCCCTCGGCGCTCGCCAGAGGACTCAGCAGATCTGGCATCACGTAGAGCACGGTCAGCTGGCTGTGGTAGGTGCGGGTCAGGTCAGCGGCGTAGGGCAGCGCCAGGGCAGCGCAGGGGCTGCCGTCCGTCAGGACCAGGATGCGTTCGAACATGAGTTTCCTCCTGGCTTAACGTTACGCCAGGAGCATTACGGAAGAGTTACCGCAGCGCAGGCCGCGCGGCTGGGTGGCCGTGACTGAAGAGAGATTCAGCATTCACAGGTTCAGCAGCACCTGCGCGATGACGATCTTGCCCACCGTCGCCAGCGGATAGACGGCGGCGTAGGCCAGGTTGGGCTCCTCGCTGCGGGTCTGTTTGGCCGCAAAGGCCAGCACCGCAGGTTGGGTCTGCATTCCGGCCAGCAAGCCGGTCAGGTGCGCGAAGGGAATGTGCAGCAACCGGTGCCCGGCCCACATGGCCGTCAGGGCCACCGTGCAGGTGACCAGTGCCCCGGCGACGAACAGTTGCACGCCCAGTGCGCCGCCAAAAGTTGTGGCGAAAGCCCAGCCCGAACGGGTGCCCACCCCCGCCAGAAACAAAATCAGACCGAGCTGGCGCAGGGTCAGATTGGCGCTGTAGGGCAGCGGCCAGACGAACGGTCCGGTGCGTCCCAGGGCGCCCAGCAGCAGCCCGACGATCAGCGGCCCACCCGCCAGGCCCAGCCGGAAACTGCCGCCGCCCGGCAGCGGAATCGGCAGCAGGCCAAGCAGCAGGCCCAGTCCAGCGCCCAGCCCGAAGGTCAGCAGGTTGACCTCGCTGACCTTGCGCACCGAGTCGCCCAGCAGCCGGGTCACGGCGTCCAGATGCTCTGTGGGCGCCACCACCCGCACCCGGTCACCGAGTTCGAGCACCATCTCGTCGTGGGCCAGCAGGTCCACGTCGCCGCGCCGCAGCCGGGTGATGGCGGCGCCGAAACGCTCCAGCAGATGCAGCTCGGCGACCTTGCGACCCGCCACCGCCGAGCGCGAGACCACCATCCGCCGCATGTCCAGAACAGCCCGGCTGCCCTCCAGGGGCGTGGGCGCCTCGTGACCGAGCTGCGCGACGGCGATCTCGACGGCTTCCCGCGAGCCGATGACGCTGACCAGATCACCCGGCTCCAGATGCACGCCGGGGCCAGCCAGACTGAGCTGCCCGCCGTGCGAGATCCGTCCCAGTCGAACCTGCGGCGAGGTCACCGCCTCCGGATGCTCGACCAGGGCGCTGCGGTGAATCAGCGCTTCGGGCGGCGCCTCCGGCGCGACGTGCCACAGCCGCCGCGCCAGGTAAACCGCCAGCAGCATGCCGATGACGCCCACCGGATAGCTCACCGAGTAGCCCACCACCGGGGAGGTCAACACCGCTTCGGTGACGCCTCTGGATTTCAGCGTCTCGATGACGCCTGCCAGCGCCGGGGTGTTGGTGAAGGCGCCGGTAAACACGCCCGCCCCCAGCGCCGCCGACCAGTTCAGCAGCCTGGCGGCCAGCGCCACCAGGCCGCCGCCCAGGACCAGCAGGCTGAGCACGAACAGGTTGTCGCGCACGCCGCGCGCCCGGAACGCCGCCACGAAGCTCGGCCCGCTGGCCAGGCCCACGGTGTAGACGAACAGCACCAGGCCGAGTTGATAGATGATTTCCGGCAACTTGAGCTGCGGATGCAGGGCGCCGAAGAAGAGCCCGACGAACAGCACCGCCGCGACGCCGAAGGAAAAGCCCGCCACCCGCAAGCGGCCCAGCAGCTCACCGAGCGCCGCCACCACGAACAGCAGCAGCAGCGGGCTGTGCAGCAGCAGCTCGACCATCATTACCCCGGCACCACTGGCGTGCCCACCGGCCCGGCAGCCCGGACGGCGGGCGAGACGTCACCGGCGTACAGCTTGAAGTTCTCGGTAAAGCGGTGGGCCAGGTCGGTGGCGCGGGCGTCGTAGGCGCCCGCATCAGGCCAGCTTTTCCGGGGGTCGAGCAGGTCTTCCGGCACGCCCGGCACCGAGAGCGGCACCTCGAAGCCGAAGGTGGGGTCCAGGCGGCTGGGAGAGCCGTCCAGCGAGCCCGACAGCGCCGCGTTGACCAAGGCGCGGGTGGCCTGAATGGGAATGCGCTTGCCCACACCGTAGCCGCCACCGAACCAGCCGGTGTTGATCAGGTACACGCGGGTATCGTGTTTGGCGATGCGGTCGCCCAGCAGATGAGCGTACTCGGCGGGTCGCAGGGCCATGAACGGCGCTCCGAAGCAGGGCGAGAAGGTCGCGGTGGGCTCGGTCACGCCCGCTTCCGTGCCCGCCACCTTGGCGGTGTAGCCCGACAGGAACTGGTACATGGCCTGCTGCGGGGTGAGCCGGGCGATGGGCGGCAGCACCCCGAAGGCGTCGCAGGTCAGCATGATGATGGTCTTGGGGTGCCCTCCCTGCTTGCTCGGCTCGGCGTTGTCGATGAAGTCGAGCGGGTAGGCGGCCCGCGTGTTCTCGGTCAGCTCGGCGTCGTCCAGATCCAGGGTGCCGCCTTGGCGCATGGCAACGTTTTCCAGAATGGTCCCGAAGCGGTGGGTGGTCGAGAAGATCTCCGGCTCGGCGGCTTCGGACAGGTGGATGACCTTGGCGTAGCAGCCGCCTTCCAGGTTGAAGATGCCGCTGTCCGACCAGCCGTGCTCGTCGTCGCCGATCAGTTTGCGGGAGGCGTCGGCGCTCAGGGTCGTCTTGCCGGTGCCGGACAGCCCGAAGAACACGGCACAGTCGCCCTCAGGGCCGATATTGGCGCTGGCGTGCATGCTCAGCACGCCACAGCGCGGCAGCAGGTAGTTCATGATGGTAAAAACGCTCTTCTTGATTTCCCCGGCGTACTGGGTGCCGCCGATCAATACCAGCTTGCGCTCGAAATTGATGATCACAAACACGTCGCTGTTGGTGCCGTCACGATCGGGGTCAGCGTGGAAGTAGGGCAACTGGAAGACCGTAAAGCCCGGCTCGAAGGTCTCTGCCTCGGCGCCCTGGGACCGGATGAACATGGTGTGGGCGAACAGGCTGTGCCAGGCGGTTTCGGTGACGACCCGCACCGGCAGCCGGGTGGCCGCGTCGGCGCCCGCGTAGACGTCCTGCACGAACAGATCTTTGTCGGCCACATACGCCTGCATCCGGCGCAACAGATTGTCGAACCTGTCTTCGGTCAGGCGCCCGTTGTGCGGTCCCCACCAGACGTTGGCCTCGGTTTCCGGCGACGAGACGATGTACTTGTCCTTGGGCGAGCGCCCGGTGTGCGAGCCGGTGCGGACCACCAGCGGGCCGCCGTGGGCCAGCCTGGCCTCGCCGCGCCCGATGGACTGCTCGTAGAGCTGGGCGGTGGTGAGGTTCCACCAGACGTTGCGGGCGCCATTGGTACCGAGGACCGCGAGCTTGGGTGAAGCGTGTGCACCGACGGTGTTCATAATTCCTGAATTCATGTAAGCCTCCTGAAGCTGAAGATGCGGGCCGGGCATTTCAGGAGCATTACGGCGGCGGTAACGGTCTGGTAAAGGTGGCCCTGGAGACTGCACCCAGACGGTTATCGCCGAAAGGAGTCACCTATGCGCGTTCGTGAACAGATGAGTGCCGTCATTATTTCGGTGGAGGCCAAAGCGCCGCTCGGCCCGGCGCTGCTGCTGATGCAGTCCAGCAGCCTGCGCTGCCTGCCGGTGGTGGATAGGGGGCGGCTGCTGGGGCGGCTGCTGGCCTCGGATCTGCGGCTGGGCGCGGCGCCGCCTGACGCCCAGGTCAGCGAGTACGCCGTGGCCACCACCGACCAGATCCGCCCCGACATGCCCATCGAGCGGGCCGCCTTTCTGATGCTGCGTTGCGACGTGCGCGGCCTGCCGGTCATCGATGCCAAAGGCCACCTGGTCGGGGTAATCACGGTCAAGGATCTGCTGCGCACGGTGGTCGAGGCGCCTCCGGTGATGCTGTGGAAGTAAGTGCCGTAACGCGGTGGTAATGATCCGGGCACATGCTGAGGGCACGGAGGCACACCATGCTTGTAAAAGACGCCATGCACGACTGCACCATCACTGTTTCGGGACACACCACGCTGCCGGAGGTGGTGGTCATCATGGACACCCTGGGCATCAAACGACTGCCGGTGATGCTGGATTCCAAACTGGTCGGGTTGATCACCGATGACGACGTTAGGCGCGCGCTGCCCGCCGTCCACGAGGGCCTGACCCCCTGGCAGTTCATCGCCCGCGCGGGCCGGGTCCACGTCAGCGCCGTGATGCACGCTACCGTGCTGACCACCGCGCCCGACGCCCCGCTCGACGGCGCCATCCGCACCCTGTTCGAGCGCCGGGTGGGCGGGCTGCCGGTCATCGACGAGAATGAGAAGCTGGTCGGTATGCTGACCCTCACCGACGTGCTGCGGGCCGCCTGCACCGCGCCCCGGACCCTGTTCGGCGCCGTGCGCGAGCACATGAGCAGCGACGTGATCAGCGTGGAGGTGGGCGCCCCTGCCAGCGAGGCGTCGGCCCGATTGAAAATCACCAAACTGCGGGTGCTGCCGGTGGTCGAAGCCGGAAAGCTGGTGGGCGTCATCCACGAGAAAGACGTCTCCGCCGCCGTCGAACGCGCCGCTGCCCTGCACGGCGATACCGTCATGGCCGATCAGTTTTTTCTGGCCGACCTGTCGGTGCGCGACCTGATGCGCCCGCCCGGCGACGAGGTACTGGCCAGCGTGCCGATGCGCGACGCCCTGAGCAAGATGCTGGCTGCCGACGTTCACGGCTTACCGGTGGTCAGCGACGGCGGGAAGTTGCTGGGTGTGGTGACGGTCAGTGACGTGCTCCGGACCCTGCTGGGCGAATCGGAGTTGCACGCCCAGTAAGTCGCTGAACGCCAACCCCAGACAGAGCGGTCTGACGGCGCCCGTCGCGAACGAACGGATCAGCGCCTGTGTCATAAGGCACAGCGCTGAGGCCAACCGCACGTACTCAGGGAGAAAAGTATGAAAACTACAGTCAACGCCGTCATGGCCCGCACGCTCGTCACCGCCAGCCTGAACACCACCGTTCCCGAAGCGGTCAAGCTGCTCAAGTCGGGAGAGATTCGCTGTCTGCCCGTGCTGGACGGCACACGCCTGGTCGGTATCGTCACGGACCGCGATCTCAAGGAAGCCATGCCGTCCCAGGCGACCTCGCTGAGCATCTGGGAGATCACCTCACTGCTGGCCAGCCTCACCGTGCGCGAGGTCATGACCACCTCGGTGCTCACCACCACCCCGGACGCGCCCCTGAGCGACGCGGCCTACACCATGCTTCAGCATAAAGTCGGCGGCCTGCCGGTCATCGACGCCGATCACCAACTGGTGGGGATGGTCACCGTCACCGACGTGCTGCGCGAGTACGTCGGCCTGCCGGTAGAAAGCGTGAGCTGAATGGGAATCACTGGCACCTGATGAGCGCCTGTGACACAACCACGCCATTCTTGCGTTCAGTTGAGCAGGCAGACCCAGTGCAGGAGGGGTAGCGCCCTCACGGGCTGGGACACACCCACCGGATCGTTGCGTGAACGACCGTTTCCGCACGCCCCGTACCGCCCCGGTACGGTGGCGCAGTTGAGTTGGCTGACATCTTGCAGTTTAGATGGTAAGCGGTGAACGTGCGTCCTGCACAGCATAAATCTGTTCGATTTCTCGAAAAAGTTCATCAAGTCGCACCCAGCCGAAAAATTTCCACCTCACCTGCTGGGCGAGAGCACCCCAATCCGGCCAGCCTGGATCACCCGCACACGGGTGATCCAGGTCTTCGAAATGACAGAGCAAAAAACTGAGGATGCTCAAGCAAAGATACCGGATCACACCCAATTTGCTGTGTTGGCCGAACTTCCCAAAGCCAAAGCGGCTTTTCAATGTTTTGAACAATGCTTCGATCTTCCAGCGCCGTCTGCCGATGCGTTTCATCACGGCGGCGCTGCGCCGAACCGTCGAGACGATGAATCGCCGTTCCTGCGCGTCGCCCTGCTTGCCCGGAAGCCAAACCCAACTGACCCACAACGGTACACCCGGCAGG
>NZ_JANYGJ010000051.1 GCF_025362455.1 Deinococcus sp.
CAGCAGCGCGGTGAGGGCGGCTTTGGGCACCTTGGCGAAGGCGGCGTTGGTGGGCGCGAACACCGTGAACGGCCCCTTGCCCGCCAGCGTCTTGTCGAGTCCGGCGATCTTGAGGGCGGCCAGCAGGGTGCTGAACTGGGGGTCCTTGCTCACCGCGTCGGCGATGGTGCTCTGGGCGAGGGCGGAGCTGAGGGTCAGGCTGGCGGCGAGGCTAACGGTCAGGGTCCGGACTAAACTGGTCATACTGCTCCTTGGGAGGCGTGTGAATGTGCGCCTCGAACAGCACTATGGACCGCCGAGGTGAAGCCCCGGTATGGCGGCGCCGGGGCACAGCATGACCACGCTGGGACGCGACATTCAGCCCTCGTCGGGCTACCAGGCGCCCCACTCTACGCCCGGCTATACTGCGATTTAAGGTCCCCAACCGATACTTCCAGCATGCTTACCTTCAAACGCTGCGCCGCGCTCCTCGGCCTGACTGGACTCTGCGCCGCCCAGGCCCTCTCGCCCGCCTTCGACGTGACGCTCAAGCCCGGTGATCCGGCGCTGATCTGCAAGGCCCGGCTCAGCCCCGCCTTGCAGCTCTCTTCGCCCCCGGCAGGCACCAAAGCCTGGCGCTCATCTTCTGGGATGAGCAGCCCCGGCATCTGAGCGGCCTGTGGACCGTCTTCGACCTGCCGCTGGGCACCAAGGCCCTGAAACCGGTTGCCGCCGCCAGCCGCACGGTCAGCGGCGGCAAGGCGGCGACCAACGAACTGGGCCAGCAGGGTTTCACGGCGCCGTGCGCGGCGGGCAAGCACAACATCTATGTGGATTTCTACGCCCTGGACGTGGCCAGTCTGAATCTGCCGGTGGGGACGCCGCTGCAAGCGGTTCACGCCGCCATCAAACGCCACAACCTGCTGGAAGCCAAAGCCCACGTGTTTCTGGTCAATCCGTGAAACAGTGTCTGGGTGGGCTGCTGCTCACCAGCCTGCCCGGTTGCGCCCAGGCTACCTCGGTCTACGCTCATACCGGCGCCGGACGGTTCAACCCGGCGCTCCGGGGCGTTCCCGCCCGCGTGTACGCGCCCAGCGGCAAGTCAGCCTGGACCGGCCTCATCCCTGTGACGCACGGGGCTCGTGCTGCATCGACGCCGCCGGAGCCACCCCGCCAAGGCGCACCAGGTGGTCCTGACCTTCCCAGCCGTCCGCTGTTCGGCGGGTGAACTCAAGCGTCTTGAAGCGGTCCAATTCGCCGGGACTGAACGCCACACCCCACAGCCCGAACGGCAGCGGCAGGGCCTCGCGGTCATGAATGTGTTGCCAGCCGTCGAAGCCCAGGTGCAGGGTAAAGGGAACCTCGCCCTCGATCAGCAGCAGTCGTCCGGGGTCGAGCGCGGCCACGGGCGCGGCGGGTCGCCAGTGACGCGCCTGGGCAGGCAGGGCGGCGCTGTAGCGGGCCTCGACTGACCGCAGCAGCTCGGCAGGTCGCCCGGTCTGACGGGCGATCGACAGTTTGAGAAACTCGGCGTGCGCCCACAGCAGCGGCATGGCGCTGCCGGTGGGTCGTCCCGGAAACAGGCCACGCTCAGCAATCGCCGCCGCGTCCCAGACCTGTTCGGGCAGCAGTCCACCAGCGCTGGCGCAGCGCCGCATCGCTTCGAGGTGAGGCAGTGGATCAACGCCAGCCTGGAGGTCAAGGTGGCCGCGCTCGCCGCTCAGCAGCGGCCACAACCTGCCGATGCCCGATCCGTCAAAGGCCGAGCCGTCGGCGTGTTCGCCGTAGCCGTCGCCGTTGTAGCGGTGGTAGAGCGCCCCCGATGGGGTATCTGCCCGCAGGAGGTGATCGACCACGGTGGTGGTGTTGATGATGCGGGGGTCACGGGCCGACCTCAGTCCCAGCCGACTCAGGTAGGAGTAATCGAGGCTGACCAGCGCCGAGGCCTGCACCTGCTCGCCCCCTCGGTTGCGCAGCACCACTTGCCCGGTCAGGTCGCCGTCCCGGTCCGGCGGGGCCAGCCGCACGTAGTAGCCTTCGACCTCCAGTTCCCGGCACAGCGGCGTGCCAGTCACGTAACACAGGCTTTCGAGCCGCTCGTTCCAGTCGTCGGCCAGGTCCAGGGCGTACTGCCGCTCGTCCTCGCCGAGCCAGTCCGCGCCCGCCACCAGCGCGGCGATCGCCACCGCCAGCGTGAACGGGTTGACCCCCGGATTCTCCTCCCAGCGGTCCTGGTCGCTGGTCGGCCCGGTGCGGGCCACGAAGGCCAGCGCCCGCTGCACCAACTGGCGGGTGCCGCCCAGCTCCGGCTCGCCCATTTCCCTGAGTTTGGCGGCGAGCAGCACCGGAAAAGCCGTCTCATCGAGCTGCACCCCATGCCAGTAGGGCTGCCCGTCGGGAAAGTAGTTCTGGCTCCAGTGCCCGTCCGGCTGCTGATTGGCAATGAAACCGGCCAGCACCCGGCGGGCGTCCTCGGCCTGGTTGCAGGCGAGCAGGGCAAAAGCCGCTAGGGTGGCGTCGCGCGGCCAGACCAGGTGGTAACCGCCGAGCACGTCGGCGTGGTTGCCCCAGGGCACACTCAGGCTGGCGACCAGCGCACCGGGGTAGGCCCGGTCCTCGTGGATCTTGAGCATGGTGGCGCTGAGCTGCGCCAGGGCGCTCAGGGCCGGAGTGGGCGAAGGCAGCGCGAGCTGTGCGCCCCAGGTTTCCCAGCTCTTCAGAAATGCCTGGCGGGCCACCTGGTCGCCCTCAGCCAGGCTGGCGAGCGCCAGTCCCCTGGCCCCCTGCGGACCTTCGGCAAAGCCCAGCGCCAGGAGCCCGGCCTGCGCCTCAAGCTGAGCGGTGAGCGCCACGTTGCCGTTCTCGGCGCGGGGGTAGGCCCAGGTCAGGCGTCCGTGCTGCTTGAGGTCCTGCCAGCCGTCGGAGGTGCCGACGTACCCGGCGCTCAGGCGGCTCATCGGCACGCTGGCGGCCAGGGCCAGAGACCGGTTGCCGCGCTGGGCCTGGAGCACTTCACCGTCGTGCCAGCCAGCGTTGTCGTCCCAGCCAGCATTGTCGTCCCCGCTGGCCATCAGGTGCGGGGAGAGCAGCGCCACCAGCCGGTACGGCCCGGTCAGCGCAAAGCGGATCAGCAGCACGTCACGGTGCGGGTCCGGCAGCACCTCCAGGCTCAGCTCGTAGTCCTCTCCCTCGTGCAGCACGGTCGGCAGTGGCAGGTACGGTTTGGGCGTGGACAGGTGGTAGCGGCCCACCCGCTTGAGATCCACCCAGGCAGCGCCAGCGTCAGGCTGCGCGGCCACCAGGTAAAAGCTCAGGTCGCGCACCTGCGGCTGCCCGGTCGAGGGCCAGTACACCTCGTTGAGAATGCCGTGACCGAGCGTGGCCCACAGCCGCGAGGCGCCCCCCAGCGCGGTGGTGACGTAATCCTTGTCGCTGCTCATCCAGGTCGGCGCAATGCCGGGAAAGCCGGGGGGCAGGCCGGTCACGGCGAGTCCTTCACGGCCCAGCCTTGGGGGTCCGGGCGGCGCTCAGGTCGTCCCACAACCGGAATCCGCCGAGAAAGGCGTTGGCGTTGTCGCCCAGACGCACGTGGGCAGGCAGATCCTGAGACGGCATCAGGGCGGCGTTCCCACCCCCCAGAACGACTTCATCCGGCTCCAGCGCCGCCTCAAGAGCTGCGATCACCCGCAGCACCTCGCGTATCCAGCGTTTCTTGCCGCGTTTTTTGAGTCCGCGCAGGCCCACGTAGTCCTCGAAGGTGTGCTTGCGGTACGGCAGATGAGCCAGTTCCATCGGCTCGACCCGGCCATCCACCACCATCGCCGAGCCCAGGCCGGTGCCGAGGCCCAGAAACAACAGGCTGCCGCCGTGACCACTGCCGAGCGCCTGCATCGCCGCGTCGTTGATCAGCTTGACGGGCGCGCCGAAAGCACCCGCGAAATCAAAGCCCATCCAGCCCGCGCCCAGGTTGACCGGATCGTGCAGGGGTCGACCGTGCAGCACCGGGCCAGGGTAGCCGACGCTCACCGCCGTGTAGGACCAGTCCCCAATCAGCTTCAGTAAGGTCTTCATCATCGCTGCCGGGGTCATCTCCGGGCCGGAATCAAAGCGCCGCACCTCCTCCTGCCCGCTCAGCCGCAATTTGACATGGGTGCCTCCGATATCCACCACCAGAATCTTCAGGCCCAGCGTCTTCAGGCCCAGAATCTTCGGGCTTTGAGCGGGCGCCCTGCGATTCACCCGACCACCCCGGCGCACCGCACGTCAGGCCAGGCAAAACCGCGCAGGGGATTCGGAGTCTTTGCCTGGGCAACGGGCGCTGGCAGCTCGGCAATGAGTAGTGCGGTCATCCTCACAGTATTCATTCTCACAGTATAGAGAGCGGAACCCGCCGGTGCTGCCCTCAGTCCGCCGCCTTCAGTCCGCCGCCTTCAATCTGCCGCGTCGCCGCCGCTGGCCACGTCCGTCTGCGGCAACTGGACGCTGCCGCGCCGTTCGAGCTTACCCCAGCCGACGGCCACCCCGCGCAGGGCCGCCAGCACCGCCCGGATCGCCACCAGGTAGAGCATCTGCCGGTAAAAAAAGCGTTGCAGCGGCAGCCACAGCAGCAGGCTCCAGCGCTCGCCGGGTTCCAGGGCAAAGGCCAGCACCGCCGCAAACAGGTCAATGCCGATGAACAGCAGATAAAACAGCAGCACCTGCGAACTCATGCCCGGCGAGTCGGGATGGTAGCGCACCTGAAGCAGTGACCAGGCCAGGTTAAGGAGCATGGTCGTATCGAGCAGGGCACTGATCAGCGGCAGCGCGACCTGAAACACCAGTACGTTCGGGACCGTCACCAGGCCCAGGCGGCGCGGCGCTCCCCGGCGGCCCAGGCCGCGCTGCTTCCAGGTCGCCTGCAAAATGCCGTACATCCAGCGAAAGCGTTGTTTCAGGAAGCCCTGGACCGTGTCGGGCGCCTCGGTCAGTGCGGTGGCCCGCTGTTCGTAGGTGACCCGCCAGCCTGCCGCCAGCACCCGCAGCGTCAGGTCGGCGTCCTCGGCCAGGGTGTCGGTGGCGAAGCCGCCCAGTGACAGCAGCACGTCGCGCCGCCACGCCCCGATGGCGCCCGGCACCACCGAAACGCAGTTGAGCAGCGCCATGGCCCGCCGCTCGACGTTCTGCGCCGTGATGTATTCGAGGGCCTGCCAGCGCGTCAGCAAATTGACCCGGTTGCCGACCTTGGCGTTGCCCGCCACGGCGGCCACCAACGGATCAGCAAAGTGAGCCGCCAGATACGCCAGTGCGCCGGGGCTCACCACGGTGTCGGCGTCGATGACCACCACCACCTCAGTCTGGGCCAGCCGCAGCCCGTGGTTCAGCGCGCGGGCCTTGCCACCGTTCGGCACGCTGTAAAGCTCGACCTGAGGGTGGGCGCCGTAGAGGCCGCTGACCACCTCGGCGGTGGGGTCCGTGCTGCCGTCGTCGATGACGATCACCCGCACTCCGGCGCCCTCAGCGATCAAGCTGCTGATCGTTTTGCTGATGACCTTGGCCTCGTTGTAGGCAGGGACCAGCACCGTGACCGGCACAACAGCGGGCGGCAGCGCCAGGCGGCGGCGCCCCAGGGCTTCGAGCAGCCCCAGTCCACTGATCGTTGCCAGCCGCAGGCACGACAGGCCGATGCCCAGCACGAACAGCCCGGCCACCACGGCGCTCAGGGCGCTGACCAGCCTAAAGCCCCAGCCGCCCGCGCGGGTCAGCCAGGCGCCGACGCCGCCGACCTTGGGCATCACCTGATCGCGCTGGAGGCCCACCAGTTGAGAGACCGTGACGAAGTGGTAGCCGTGCGCCCGCAGCTCACTGATGATCCGGGGCAAGGCCGCCACCGTCTGGCTGCGGTCGCCACCGGAATCGTGAAGCAGCACGATCTGGCCGCTGCCCGCCTGCACCTGCGCCAGCACCGACTGGGCGATGTGTACCGCGCCGGGTTTGGCCCAGTCCTCAGGGTCGATACCCATGCCGACGGTGGTGTACCCCAGGTCGCTGGCCTGCTGCAAGGTCCGCGCCTGTTCAGGAGTCGCCGGTTCGACGTCCTCGGCGAAAGGCGGCCTGAACAGCAGCGTCCCGCGCCCCAGCACGCTCTGGATCAGGCGCTGGGTGGCGCCGAGTTCCAGCGCCACCTGGGTGCTCGACACCAGACTCAGGTTGGGGTGCGTGAAGCTGTGCGAGCCGATCTCGTGGCCGTCCGCGACGATCTGCCGCAGCAGATCAGGGTGCTGCTGGGCGTTCAGGCCGATCACGAAAAAGGTGGCCGGAACCTGCCTGGCGTTCAGAATTTTGAGCAGTTGGGGCGTCCAGGCCGGGTCGGGGCCGTCGTCGAAGGTCAGCGCCACCGCCTTCGGGTCGGCCTTGCCCCAGCGCCCGATGACAAACGGGCTGGCGGGAATCTGGACCTGCTCGCCGAGAATCAGTCCCCGCGCCGCCGCGTAGTCGATGGCCCGCAGACCGTCACGCGGCTCGGAGACCACCCGCAGCAGTTCGCCGGTGCCCTTGTACGACAGATCGTAGCCGTAGGGCAGGGTCCGCAGGCTGGCCGCCACCGCCGCCGTCAAGCCGCCGGGCGACCCCAGTGCGGCCCGGTCCAGCACCTTCCATACCTGCGGGTCTTCGGTCCCCAGGCGCCAGAGGGCCACCTGATTGACGCCCAGCCGCAGCGCGGCCTGCACCGAATCGAAGGCGCTGACCGCGTCCAGATACCAGACCGCGTGAGGGCGCTGACGGGCGTCGCGGTAGCTGAAGGTGGGATTGAGGCTGGCCCGGTCCAGGATCGGCTTGACCTTGAACTCACGGGCCAGGCTCAGCGCGTCCTGAAACGAAACGTCGTCCGCCTGCGACTGACCTGCCGACCAGTCATAGCCGTAGTTGCCGATATCCAGCACGACCTGACTGGCGTCCAGACTGGCCAGCCGGGTTTGCAGCGCTCCTTGCAACCAGCCCTGAGCGGCCACCGGGCCGGGCACGCCGCCGCCGTCGTGCTGGTCGTAGGCCATCAGGTGAACGCGGTCAGTGGCCCGGCCCAGTGCGGCGTAGGCGTAGCTGTCGTCGTCCAGCGGCAGGGCCACGTTGAGCCGCAGTCCCAGCTTGCGGGTCTGGACGTGGAGTTCTTGCATGAAGGTCACGAACAGCGCCTGATCCGCGTTCGGAATCTGCTCGAAGTCGATCATCAGCCCGCCGCCGTGAACCTGACGCACATAGTTCAGGAGTCCCCGTTGCAGGCTCGCCCGCCTGGCCGGGCTGCGCAACATCGCGCTCAGGGCAGTGCTGTCCCACTGCTGGGTGCGGTTGTCGTAGTTGTTGACCAGTGGCACGACCCGCAGCGCCGTCCCCGGCTGGGATTGCAAGTACCCCAGCAGCGCGGCGGTCTTGACCGGGTTGTCGGGCGTCAGACCGTCGGCGGTGAAATGCAGCCATTCGGCGTCCAGCTCGGTCAGGTGACCCAGGTGCTGCTTGAGCGAGGACAGGCTGTTATCGTCCCAGTTGACATAAAACCCGGTGACCTCCGGCGTACCCGACGCCACGTGGACCCCCGGCAAGGCGGGCGTAGCGGGGGACTTTGCTGAGCTCTGAACAGCCGCCGCAGCCAGGCCGCCTTGTGGGTGTTGCAGGAACGAGCGCTGCTCCGACAGTGGCGCTCTTCGCAGCAGGGCCAGGGCGGGCAGCTCAGGGCGCAGCACCACACTCACGCCCAGTCCGGCCAGAACCAGCCCCATCCCCGCCAGCACCGTCAAGGCGGCGGCCCGGAACAACCGCCAGCGCTGGCCCCCAGGATCGTCGAAAATAAAGCTGCGCGGCAGTGGTGAGTTGGAAGGGTCAGGGCCAGACATACCCTCAGCCTAGAGAGTGAATGTCGGGTGAAGGTGAAGCCCCTCCTGAAGCGCCGCCGTGGTCGCTGGGCCTACTGGGGCGTGGTCGGGGGGCGCTTCGCGGCGCACAGGCGTGACAGGGAGCTGCTCTCCGGGCGTCAATCACTCGCTTTTCCATTCAGTCGCCTCCGGTGGCGGGTCGTCAACAGCAGGTCATCGACAGCAGGTGAGGGGTATTCGGACTGAGCCCAGAGGCAGGTGACTGATAGATCAACGCGTGCGCCGACGCCATGGGCGGCTCAGCTCGCTGCCGGTTCAAGCCGGATCTGATCTTTCTTGGAGACGGTCAGGTACACCGTCAGTGCCAGAATGGCGGCCAGAAAGATCAGGCTGGTGGTGGTGGTGCCCAGGCCCAGGCCACCGAAATCCTTGTCCTGCGAGAGGTAATCGCCGAAAGCGGCGCCCAGGGGCCGGGTCAGCACATACGCCATCCAGAAGGTGAGGACCGGGCTTTGCCGCAGCACCTTCTGGGACAGCGCCACCAGCCCGATCATGCCCGCGAAGATGAACGCCGAGAGCAGGTAGCCTAGGTTCAGTTTCTCGGCCATCAGGTCGCCCGCAGCGGTGCCGAGGGCGAAGGTGAACAGGATGGTCAGCCAGTAGTAGGCTTCGCGTCTGGGTGTAAAGATCGAGTGGATCGAGAGCGTGCCCTCGCGGCGGTACCACACGGTGAAGGTGGCGGCCAACGCCACGGCGAAGATCGCCGAGCTGCTCCAGAGGCTCAGGTGCAGGTTGTCGGTCATGTTGTCGGTGACCAGGGTGCCCACCACGCTGATAAAGACGATGGAGACCCAGTAAACGCCCGGTACGTAACGCTTGGCCCGGAATTGCAGGATCAGTGCCGCGATCAGAAAGGCGCTCATGATCAGAGTGGTGCCGTTCAGGCCCAGGTTCCAGGCTTTGTTGAGATAATCCGCCGCCGTCTCGCCGACGGTCGTGGCCAGCACCTTGATGATCCAGAAGAAGGCCGTGACTTCCGGAACCTTGCTCCAGAGGCCTGGCGGGCGGGTGGTGAGTTCGGGGGGAGCAGATGCGCTGGATGCCATACGGACCTCACTGGGAAGGCGAGGCGCCCAAGGTAAGTCGCCTCGCGGTGAACACCGAGCCTTAGAGCAGTACTCCGACACTACACGGGGGAAAACAGCCTCCCCGCGCCTCCATTCTGCGTCCTGCTCAGTCAAAACTACTCGCTCCGCCCGGTCATAAAAAGACCCTTTTTATGACAAATGCTCTAAAAGCTGAAGTTACCGGTATTGGCGCCCAAAATCTTCTGACCGATGTCCTCGATCTTTTTGCCGAAGTCGCTGGCGTCCTTGAATGGTCGGTTGGCGATGATGTCCTTGGCGACGGCAGGCTTGACGCCCTTGAGGCAGATCAGGGCCGCCTCCGGGGCTTTGTTGAGGTTGACCTTGGCCTTGAGCACCTGAGCGCATGACGTGGCGGGCGTGGTCTTGGTGGTCTTCTGGGCCGAGGCGGCGGTGGGCAGCAGCAGGGCGAGCAGGGTCAATGCAGCGGTCTTGTTCATAAAGGTCCTCCGGGGTGCGACTCCGGCAACATGCCGAGCGACCTGGGAGAACCTTAAGGGAAGACGGTAAAGGGGTGGTATAACGCGGCGCGGCGCTTTCTATCAGCAATGCCAGAGGCGAGCCACCGTTCCGTACAGGGCAGCGGCCACTGCGGGATTTCGCCGTTTTGTCAGGGGCATTTTACGACCTGATGACGTTTGACTGCCACGCTCAAATCGGCGGTTGTCTACTCGGAGTGCGTACTTTTGAGGAGTACTACGGCAGTGGAGGGTCAATTCTGGTTGAGGGTGACCCTATTTTGCTGGATTACTGCTCGCACTCTAAGTATAACTTTGCTCACATTTCGGGCTTCCGCTTCCTGGGCACAGCGGCACCTATCGGGCGTCTGCACCTATCGGGCGTCTGCACCTATCGGGCGTCCTGGCGAGAGCGGCACTTACCTCGCCTCGCCGCCTGCCCGCAAACAGCGCTCCATCCCTCTCCTTATCTACTCCCGCCAGGCGGGCAGGCCCCATACGGGTGCCGGTGTGCCCAAGAAGGACATACGTTCTTCCTCACTCGCCTCTTGGGCAGAACAGCGCCGCTGGCGACGCTAGGCCGCTTCTTGGGCAGAACGGACGCGCCTGGGCACGCCTGCCCGCTTCTTGGGCACAACGGACTGTCCTCGTGAACGGACGCCCATGAGGACGCCACTCGTCCCCATGAGGATGCCACTCCTCTCCTGCGGAGCTTTGCAAGTCCGCCTGGGCACGCCTGCCCGCTTCTTGGGCAGAACGAACGCGCCTGGGCACGCCTGCCCGCGTCTTGGGCAGAACGGACGCGCCTGGGCACGCCTGCCCGCGTCTTGGCCTGAACAGCGCCGCTGGCGACGCTAGGCCGCTCCGCTCGGTAAAGCTTGACAAGGAGATACTTAACCTGACACAACCGTCCAGATGGTGGCGTGAAAGGCTTTGGACGGACGGCGTGGTGGACGCTGAGTTGTCATGCTGAACCTCCGTGGGCAACCTGAGCAGTGGAAAAGGTGCAGCGCTGAAGCTGCCGGGCCTCAAAGCCAGCGCTGGATGGACGCCGCAGTGTCATTGGCAGTGGCGTTGAAGATGATCCTGGCTTCCGGCGCGAACTGATGCACGGCATTGACCATCCGTTCGAACAACAAAAAGTTCTCTGGCGGCAACCGCACACCTGCGCCAATCAGCACCGCGTCAAAATGTTCCCGTTCGAGTATCCCGATCACCTTGAGTTCGGCGGTGGCGCTGGTATCGATCAGACACCACTGCGCCTGGTAGCCCAGAGCCCCCAGTTCCCGTTGCTGCGCGTCAAGGATGCCCTGCAACTTCTCGGCATTGAGGTCCGGTAGGGTGCGGTAATCCACTACGGCTGGATCCAGTCCCGTCAGCAGCACCCGTTTGCCACGGGATGGCCGTGCCCAAGGTGGGCGCGCTGCCGGACGTTCGGCAAGTGCTGATAGACCCATCAATGGTACACCGGCCAGCGCAACAAGCAGTCTTCGGCGATTCATGATTTCCTCCAGTTGTAAAGCTGAAACCGTGCGACTTTGAATCTTTACGCACGAATAGAATATTGACGTCCCGTAACTTGCCTTCAGAAGTTTCCCGCTCATCCGTTCCTAGGAGAGCCTACTTCTTATTCACTTGAAGCGGTAGACCGAAAGATGAAAAAGACTATTTCATGGATGGTAAGCTCGGTCATGGCTGCAAAGAATGCCTTATCCGAGCTTCACGACATGACCCTGTTTGTCGAGGTGGCGCGCACCCTGAGTTTCAGTGCGGCTGGCCGTCAGCTCGACATCCCGGTGGCCACCGTGTCGCGCCGCATCGCCGCCTTCGAGCAGGAGCTGGGGGTGAGCCTGTTTCGCCGCACCACCCGCCGCGTAGAACTTACCGAAACGGGCCGAGTGCATTTCGAGCGCTGCTCCCAGGTCGCCGAGGCGGCGCGGCTCGCCCACGCCGAGCTGCGGGACGACGCCCAGCATCCCGGCGGACACCTGCGGGTCGCGATGCCGGTGGACCTGGGCGTATCCATAGTGGCCCCCTGGCTGGCGGAGTTCGCGCGGCAGTTTCCGGAGATCACCTTCGAGGTGGACCTGTCATCGATCAGGCTCGATCGGCCCATTGACAAGGATGATCTGGTGCTGCACATCGGCCCAATCACTGACGAACGCCTGATCGCGCGGCCTATCGGTGCCATCGAAATGCAGCTCTTTGCCGCCCCCAGCTACTTGCAGACCCACGGGCGTCCGCTGCACCCCTCGGACCTGAGCGCGCATCAGTGCGTCACCCGGCGCTTCATGCCGCACGGCGCCATCTGGCAGTTTGTGCGAGGCCAGGAGCGGTGCTCGGTCGAAGTTCGGGGACAGTTTATCGTCAACAACCAGGGGTTGATCAAGACCCTGCTTGAAGGGGGAACTGGCATCGGCATGATGCCAGCGGTGCTGAACCGGGAGAGCGTGGCCGCCGGACGGTTGGAGCGCGTGTTGCCGGATTGGTCGCTGCCGCCCCTGCCAGTCCACGCTGTGGTCGCCTCACCGCTGCAACCGCTGCGCGTGCGGCTGTTGCTGGCGTTTCTGGACGAGCGGATGACCGAGATCTGAGCTTGAGGTATGGAGACGAAAAGCCGCTGAGCCGCCACTCTTGTGAATCATCTGACATCTTGCAGTTTAGACGATAAGCGGTGAACGTGCGTCCTGCACAGCATAAATCTGTTCGATTTCTCGAAAAAGTTCGTCAAGTCGCACCCAGCCGAAAAATTTCCACCTCACCTGCTGGGCGAGAGCACCCCAATCCGGCCAGCCTGACTCACCCGTGTGCGGGTGATCCAGGTCTTCGAAATGACAGAGCAAAAAACTGAGGATGCTCAAGCAAAGATACCGGAGCACACCCAATTTGCTGTGTTGGCCGAACTTCCCAAAGCCAAAGCGGCTTTTCAATGTTTTGAACAATGCTTCAATCTTCCAGCGCCGTCTGCCGATGCGTTTCATCACGGCGGCGCTGCGCCGAACCGTCGAGACGATGAATCGCCGTTCCTGCGCGTCGCCCTGCTTGCCCGGAAGCCAAACCCAACTGACCCACAACGGTACACCCGGCAGG
>NZ_JANYGJ010000072.1 GCF_025362455.1 Deinococcus sp.
CGTTCGATGTTGAAGATGTATGAGTAAATAAATTTCGTCCGTTTGGTCTGTTTAACAGCTTTTTTGTTGAAATTATTCGTTAAAATACTTTATTGGCTTGTATTATTGAAGGAGAATTATGAAAAAAGCATTGTTTGTTATTGTTTCGTCATTGCTGTTCAGTTCGTCCGTTCTCGCTCAGGACGGCCCAGGCAAGTCCATGCCTCTGAACCTTGTCGATGCCTGTATATTCAGGCTGACCACCTGTGCTCCTGCCGCCGCCCCGAAGCCACTCCCCGCACCGGCAATTCAGCCTGCGCCTTTGCCCGTTCGCCCGCTGCCTGATCCTCCGGTGGTGCCCTTGCCTTCAGACCCGATTCGGTTTTGGCCCACGCCTGCTCCTTCGCCCAAGCCTCATCGTTGTCTGCCGTTCGAGCGTTGTATTCCGTTCCCGATGTTTCAGTAAATCTGAACATTCATTCAAACCTTACGTTCTACGATTCGGGCGGCGGCCTGCGGACAAACGCTTACGCCAACGCCCGATGATTCGGCCCCAGCTTGAACTCTTGTTTTAATGAGTGTGGCCTACTGAGCTGGCATTGGTGGATTGGGCGACCAGGGAATTCTTGAATGTAAAGGATACGGTGATATTATGTTGAAAAAGATGGATGTTGCTGAGATTGAGATGGTTGTCGGCGGAGCGAACACGGCAGGTGGGCAGGGTGGCGGAAACAGACCTGTTGATCTTACCAAAAAAGCGCCCGTACCTGTTGTGCCACCTGGCTGTGTAAGTGTTGCCTTACCATTGCCGAATGTTAGCTGGACTGGTGGCTCGACTACTTCTAATAAAGATTCGACTTCGTACCCCTCTGGACAGTCTTCTTCTCAGCATGATAATTCCTCCTCTACTGGCGCACACTTTGGTGTAACCTGGTCGCCTGTCCCAGTCACGATTTGCGTTCCTTGGTAAATTTGGCTTGAATACTCAGGTGCTCTTCTGGGCACCTGAGTTGAGGACCATAATGAAATACTCAAAGTTGTATAAATATATCTTAACCTCGGTCTCGATTTTAGCCCTCCTGCTATTTTTTACTCGCGAAGGTCACGAAAAATTAGCACAACTCATGTCATTTTTGCCGCTGTTTTATATAATTAATATAGTTTTCTTGCCTATATATATTTACAGGAAAGTGAAGGGTAGATCATTTCATATACTATCAAACCGAGCCACGGACTATATTTTTATAATTTTATCGCTTATATCAATGGTCCTTATTACAAATTTTACACTAGGTAACAGTCACAAAGATTGTAATAATATATGTATAGAGTTGATTAGCCGCGACACACTAATATACGCATATAACACTTCCTGGAACGAAGAAGGTGCAAGGGGCGGATTAGTAGCTATCCTCAATGAAAGCCTGTCTAGTAATATATCGGCAAGTCTTATCTTCGCTGTTGCACATTTTGATAAAGTCAGAAAGGGATCAGACTTTTTTGACGAGGTAAACATTATTCTTACCAAATTCTATATCGGCTTCATATTATACATGGTGATTAAATTATATGGAATAATAATAGCTACGATGCTGCACACGGTTATAGATTCAGTCTTTTTCAACGTGAATTTGCCATCTTATGAATTTGTAAACGAGAAACCGGAAATTAGGATATTGTTCTGTCTATTGATATTTGCCTCAACAGTTTTTATCTTGTTCAAACAAAGAAACGTTAAATTGAAAATAAACACGGTAAAAACGCATGATACGTGTAACGAATAAGCAAGAAGTGTTTAAGTTGCTAGTGTAGGTATATTGGACTATGTACTCATCGCTGTAGACAGAATAATCACGACTGGCGATACCTTATTCTCCAATGAACAGCCCCTTAGTACCGAATTTATCTGAAACACTCAATTCTTTCTCTGGTTATCCAAGATGCCCATGATACATTCACTCAAACCCATTCTTCAAGTCGATTCCACCGATTGCGGCCCCGCCTGCCTCGCCACCGTCTCTGTGACGCCCAAGCACTCAACCCCTACCCCGACCTACCCCAGACGACCTACTCCTTTAGACATACCACTTCTGGCAGATTCGCCGCCGCCGCCTGAGCAGTACAGTTTTAACAAGCCGAGTGCGGATGATGCCCGGCCCAGGAGAACACGATGAAAAAAGTATTGTTCATGTTCTTGCCGGTGCTGCTGCTCAGTTCGTCCGTCCTCGCGCAGGACACCGCAGAGGTACCGGGTACCCTGCTGATCCGCTGCGCCATTCTCAACAGTCTGGGCAGCAAGCCCATCTGTCCGCCCGATACCTACCCGCGCCCGATTCCCCCGCGCCCTGGCCTGATTGTTCCGAAGCCGACCCCGTCGCCGCATCCCTGCCTGCCGTTCATGCGCTGCATTCCGTTCCCAATTTTCAACTGAAGTCAAGTCGCTATTCAAACCTTATGCTCCAAGATTCGGGCGGCGGCCTGCGGATAAACGCTTACGCCACCGCCCGATGATTCGGCCCCAGCTTGAACTCAGGAAACTGAGAATCAACGCCCAGTAAGCTGGCATCGGTGGGTAGGGCGACCAGAGAATTCTTGA
This sequence comes from Deinococcus sp., assembly GCF_025362455.1. Lineage (GTDB taxonomy): Bacteria > Deinococcota > Deinococci > Deinococcales > Deinococcaceae > Deinococcus. The sequence continues at coordinate 2,576 of NZ_JANYGJ010000072.1, forward strand.
CTACAAAGGATATGGTGATGTTATGTTGAAGAAGATGGAAGTTGCGGAAGTGGAGATGGTTTTGGGTGGGGGAGACATAGCTGCCGATTGCGGCATTGCAGTTGGGGCTGCAATGGTTGTGGCTGGCTCTGAAGGCACTCTGCTGCTTGTCGGTGGTGGTTTAGTGGCCGCTGGGTCTGCCAAATTGTGTTATAACGACTTGAAGGAACTCCCGCCGACACCCCCACGCACTACTTCTTACGTCTACAATCCTGATCCACAGAGCCCTAACGTGAATTGGGCGATGCGGGAAAATGGAATCGTTGCTCAACAAGATGTTGGAAGCTCAGCGGCGTACAATGTTAAGCCCGGTAGCGCTTACTGATCAATGAATAATCTAAGCTCCCATATGGTCAATGTATACATTGACCATATG
>NZ_JANYGJ010000111.1 GCF_025362455.1 Deinococcus sp.
TAGAGCAGTACTCCGAATTACGCCACGGGGAAAACAGCCTCCCCGCGCCTCCATTCTGCGTCCTGCTCAGTCAAAACTACTCGCTCCGCTCGGTCATAAAAAGACCCTTTTTATGACATCTGCTCTAGGGTGGTGGCACGGTGACGGCGGCCCTCACACGCCCAGTGCCCGATTTGTTCAGTCTAGTTCACACTTTGTCTTATGGCAGAACCATCACAGTCGTTCATTGATAAACGAGTTGGATAAACGAGTTGAGCAGTGGGGGGTGCCCAGCAGCGACCCGCAACCTTCTTCTGAGGGCTGCGGGCCAGAGTAGCGTGGGTTAGTTCAGATCAGCCTTCCAGATCAGCCTTCGGTGGGTGGGCGTATGGCCGGTGGTGTTCCCACAAGCCACAAGCCGCCCTCCTCACTGACCGATCTTGGCGCGCACGGCCAGTTCCTGCGCGGCGGCAGCGGCGCCCTGGGCGTCCTTGCTCGACACGAACTGGTCGATCACGGCGCCAAAGGCGCTGGTAAAGCTCTCCGGCGCCACCGCGCCGTGGACCATGCTGCCCACGATGGTGCTGCGGCGCCAGTCACGGGCCGCCGACTGCGAGTAGGTGTTGTACTTGCTCACGTCGCTGTCGATGCGGGCGGCAATCGAGCCTTTGAGGGGGTTGAAGGTGTCCTGGCCCTGCTTGCTGCCCAGCACCTTGAGCCAGTTGATGGCCTCGGCGCGGTCTTTGACGCCCTTGGGCAGACCGAAGCTGTCGGCCAGCATCACGAAGGTGCCGTTGGTGCCGGGTGAGGGGCTAAAACCAAAACCCGTGCCGGGGGTGAGCTTCTTGGTGGTGGTGTAGTAGCCTGCCGCCCAGTCGCCCATGATGTTGAACGCGGCACTTCCGTCGACGATGCGGTCAGACGCCTGCTGCCAGCTCAGGCCGGAAGCGTCGGTGTTGGCGCAGTCGAGCACCTTGCCGTAGGTGGTGAAGGCCGAGACCACACGCGGGTCGGTGAACTTCATCTTGCCCGACCACAGGTTGTTCCAGCCGCTCGGTCCCAGGCTGCCGATCATCACGCTCTCCCACAGGTGCTGCTGGGTCCAGTTTTCGCCCATCACCAGCGGGGAGGCCAGGCCTTTGCCCTTGAGGGTCGCGCAGGTGCTCAGAAACTGGCCCCAGGTCTTGGGCGGCGTCACGCCCCATTCCTTGAGCTTGGCCGGGTTGTACCACATCACGTTGCTGCGGTGAACGTTGACCGGCACGCTCCAGATCTGGCCTTTGGTCGAGATCAGTCGCAGCACCGACTGCGGGAAAATCTTGTCCCAGCCTTCGGACTTAAACAGCCCGGACAGGTCTTCCATGCGGCCTGCGACCACCCAGGTACCGATCAGTTCCTGACCTGCGTGGGCCTGGAAGCTGTCGGGGGGCGTGCCGCCGAGCATGCGGGTTTTGAGCACGGCCTTGGCGTTGGTGCCCGCGCCGCCCGAAACGGTGGCGTTGTCGACCGCCACGCTGGGGTACTTGGCCGAGTAGAGCTTGACCAGCGCGTCGAGGGCCGGGGCTTCGTCGCCCGACCACCACGAAAAGATTTCGAGTTTTCCGGCGCCCAGCGCACTGGAGGCGGTACTGAGGGCGAGGGCGATCAGGGCGATTTTCGTGACGTTCTTGTTCATGAGACTCCTTTACAGCGGTGGTTGTGCATCGGTGGCGGTGTGGCCAGAATGGAGGTCTGGAGCGAGAGGTGCATCTGGCGGCTGAGTATCTGGTGGCTGGGTGTCTGGCGGCTGAGTATCTGGCGGCTGACCGAGAACTGGTTTCTGGGCGGATGCTGAACGCTGAGAGTGGCGACCCGCCTGCGCACGTTCGGGCGGTGCGCGGCTCTCAGCCTTCAGTGACTGATGGCCCGCCGAGTGCTGCGCGACCTGGCACAACCTGAGCAGCCCGGCGGGGGTCAGCAGCTCGCCCAGCAGCATGGCGCCCACGCCCAGCACGCCCACGTCGCCGCCGAGCGCCGAGAGATCGATGGACACGCCCTGAAAATTGATGTTCAGGGTCCGTGAGCGGGCGCTGGCCCACACCGCCTGGAGCAGCGGCTCACCGGCCTGCGCCAGCCGCCCGCCCAGCACCACCGCGCCGGGGTTGAACAGGTTGAGCGCCGTGGACAGCGCCACGCCCAGGTGGTGCCCGACTTCCTGCCAGACGCCTTTGGCCAGCGGGTCAGCCGGAGAGTCCAGCAGATCATTCAGGTTCAGCGGCTCAGGCAGCGCACTGGGCGCTCCGGCGGCGCGGCGCGCTCTGGCCAGCGACACGGGCGCCTGACCGGCCACGTAGCTTTCCAGGGCGCCGGGGTTGCCGCTGCGTCCGGGCGGTCCCTGTTCATTGATCGAGCTGTGACCGATCTCGCCTGCGCCGCCGCGTGCGCCCCGGTAGAGCTGACCGCCGACCATCACGCCCGCGCCGATGCCGGTGCCCAGCTTGAGGTACAGCAGGTCGCGCACGCCCCGGTGCGCCCCGAAGCGGTACTCGGCCAGCGCTCCGAGGTTGGCGTCGTTCTCGGCCAGCGTCGGAATGCCCAGCAGCGCACTCAGGTCGGCGGCGATATCGGTGCCGTTCCAGCCGGGCATATTGGGCGGCGTCACCACCTGGCCGCTCAGGCTGTCGACCGGCCCCGGCACCCCGGCGCCCGCCAGCACCACCTGGGAGCGCTTCACGCCAGTCTGGGCCAGCGCTGATACGCACAGCTCCTGAATGCGGGCGTAGGTCTGCGCCGGGCCGGTGCCGACATCATGTGAGGTCTGGAGGCTGACCAGCGAGGTGCAGCGCAGATCGAACAGGTCGAGGCGCACCTCGCTGGCGCCCAGGTCGATGGCCAGCAAAAAGGCGGCGCGGGCGTTCAGCGAAAGCAGGGTGGCGCGGCGTCCCAGCGGCAGCCGCACACCAGTTTGCGCTTGCCCGGTCTGCGCCTGTTCAGTCTGCACTGCGCCGCGCACGCCGCCTTCACGAATCAGCCCCGCCGCCAGCAGCTCGGCCACCAGCGACGACACCGCGCTGCGCGACAGGTGCAGCTCACGCGCCAGGTCCACCCGCGCCAGATCGCCCGTCCACAGCCGTTCGAGCAGTTGCAGCAGATGCCGACTGCGAATGGCGGCCAGATCGAAGGCGGCGTGCCCGAATGGCGGCTGCCCCGTCTGAGCCGAACTGAGCTGTGTAAACGTGATTCTGGACACGCCTGAAGACTCCTGTGCCCGACGCGGGGGACACCCATCAGATGACGACACGAGATGACAACAAGATGATTACGCAGTGAAGGTACGCCCTGAACGCTTTGTTTGTCAACCGAACGAATTAAGTCACGCGAGGGCAGCGCGAGCCGGTCCGACTCCGTTCCGGGTGACTTAAGGTAAAGATGCCTGCTGCCTATACTCATGATACTAACATACTCATGATACTAACACAGGCCGAGCGGCCCCGTTTCGGCGTTCTGCACAATGTTCAGCCGGGTCCACAAGCCCTGAGCCGAGTTGCACGGACCTCTCGCTCAGGGCCGGAAGCCGGGACATCTGAGCGCCACGCAGCGCGGCGTTTGCCCCACTTGGAGGGTCCAGCCCACACCGAATCAGCTTACGAACACGCCACTCTCCTGAAAGACCTCGCCGTCGAGGCTGATGCTGCCGCCGCCGCGCAGATCGCAGATCATGTCCCAGTGGACGGCGCTGTGGTTCAGGCCGCCGGTTTCCGGGTAGCTGCGCCCGGCGGCCAGGTGGACGGTGCCCAGAATCTTTTCGTCGTAGAGAATATTGCGGCTGGGCGTCTGGATTCCGGCGTTGCTGCCGATGCCGATCTCGCCCAGGAAGCGGGCGCCGGGGTCGGTGTTGAGCGCGGCCTGCAAGGTGTCGTCGCCCACCTCGGCGCGGGCCTGCACGATGCGGCCCCGCTCGAATCTGAGCGTGATGCCCTCCACGCTTTGTCCCAGATATTCGCTGGGCAAGCCGAAATAGATCGTGCCCTCCGCGCTGTCCTCGATCGGCGACACGAACACCTCGCCCGACGGCATGTTGCGCTTGCCGTCGCTGTTGGCCCAGGTGCGGCCTTTTACACTCAGGCTCAGGTCGGTGCCGGGCGCCTGAATTCGGATGCTGTCGGCATACTGGAGGCGCGTAATCAGCCGCGCCTGCATGGAGCGCATCTCGCCCCAGGCAGCCACCGGGTCGGGGGTATCCAGAAACATCGCCCTGGAGACAAAATCGGCGTACTGCGCTTCGGTCATGCCCGCCGCCGCCGCGCCCTGGGGGGTGGGGAACTGGGTCAGCGCCCATTTTTTGGAGCTGCGAATGGCGCCCAGCGGCGCGGCGGCGCTCATGCGGCGGGCGGCCCGAACCGGATCGGCGCCCCTGGCGCTGGGCAGCCGGTGGGTCAGCAGCCGCACGCTGCCGTCGGTGCGCTCGGCGTCGAGGAGGTCGGCGGCGTGCAGGCCGTCCAGCACGGCGCCCGAAGCCAGGTTGATGAAGTCCTCGGCCTGACCGGGGTACTCCAGCCGCAGCGCGGGCAGGGCGCCCCGGCGCAGCAGGGCACGGTTGAGTTCTTCAAACAGCGGCAGCGTCTGGAGGTTACCGCTCACCGCGATGCGCTCGCCCGCCTGGGCGGAGATGCAGTATCCGGCCAGCAGCTCGGCGTGGGCGGCGGGGTCATAGGGCACGAGCGGGGCAGTCATGTACCCAGCCTAGCGCGTGGCACTCCGGGCACCCTGCGTTACACTCACGGTCATGACCGTCTCCCCAGCCCTCGACCCCCGCAACACCGCCCGGCTCACCATCAGTTGCCCCGACCGGCGCGGCATCGTGGCGGCGGTGTCGCAGTTTCTGAATCTGCACGGCGCCAATATCATCCACTCCGACCAGCATTCCACTGACCCACAGGGCGGCCAGTTCTTCATGCGGATGGAGTTCCATCTGGACGGCCTGGACCTGGCCCGCGAGGCGTTCGAGGCGGCCTTCGCAGAGGTGGCCCGCCCCTTCGAGATGAGCTGGAAGGTCTGGTACACCGCGCAGCCCAAACGCCTGGGCATCATGGTCAGCAAATATGACCACTGCTTTCTGGACCTGCTGGTGCGTCGCCGCCGGGGCGAGCTGGACATCGACCTGCCGCTGGTCATCAGCAACCACCCTGACCTGGAAGGCGACGCCCGGATGTTCGGCGTGCCGTTCAGGGTGGTGCCGGTGACCAAGGCCAACAAGCCCGCAGCCGAGGCCGAGCAGATTCGCCTGTTCAAAGAGGCGGGCGTGGACTTCATCGTGATGGCCCGCTACATGCAGATTCTGTCGGGTGATTTTCTGCGCGGCGTGGGCGTGCCGGTCATCAACATCCACCATTCGTTTCTGCCCGCCTTCATCGGTGCCAACCCCTACCGGGCGGCCTTCGAGCGCGGTGTGAAACTGGTCGGCGCCACCGCCCACTACGTCACCGAGGAACTCGATGCCGGGCCGATCATCGAGCAGGACGTGGCCCGCGTGACCCACCGCGAAACGCCCGAAACCCTGATGCGCCTGGGCCGCGACGTGGAGCGCCAGGTGCTCGCCCGCGCCGTGAAGGCGCATGTGGAAGACCGGGTGCTGGTGTCGGGGAACAAGACGGTGGTGTTTTAGGGAGAGTGGGAAGTGGGTTGTGGGAAGTGGGAACGGAGAAGGGCCTGTGTTGGTGTGACGGGCAACCCCGATTTGTCATCCTGAGCGAAGTAAAAAATCTCGCCCGCCAGGGCAGTTTGCCGTGTTCCTACCCGGACGCCTGACGTCTCACTTTCGACAACATCTAGCCCCACTCCCCACTTCCCACAACCCACTTCCTAATCCACCCGCAACTCGTCGCCGCCCGCTCCGGCGCGGTGGTCCACCATCGCCTGCGCCACCGCCTGTGGGCTGAGCGCTCCCTTGGGCACCTTGCCGACCTGGCTCCACAGGCCGGTGTCCACGGCGGGCGGCAGCACCAGCGTGAGCATCTTGCCCCGGTTTTCCAGGCGGGCGAGTTCGAGCAGCCGGGTCACGGCGGCCTTGCTGGCGGCGTACTGCGAAAATCCGCGTGCGCCGGTAAATTCTGGCCGGGCACCGATGACGTAGACCCGCCCGCCCGGCGCCAGCTTCGGCAGGCCGTACTTGAGGGTCCACAGCACGCCGAAATAATTGGCGTTCCAGACCTGGCGCACGTTCTCAGCCTGGGCCTCGGCCAGCGGCTGCGGATGAGCCGCGCCCGCCGCGTAGACGATGGTGTCCAGCGGCGCCTCGATGCCCGCGAACATCCGGCTGACCTGGCTCTCGAAGCCCACGTCTATCTTGATGGCGGCACTGTCCAGGCGAGCGGCGACCAGGGCGCCGAGTTTGGCCTCGTCGCGGCCAGCCAGATGCAGCGCTTCCGGTTGCCAGAGCTGGGTGAGGGCCGAACCGATACCGCCGGTGGCGCCGAGCATGAGCGTGGTCATGCGGGCAGCTCATCACGCCGCAAGCACCGTGACCGTAGCCATTGTTAAACACTGCCCTTCAGGTGGGCCGTTCAGGTGCCGGGCGTGGGCGCCTGGTCGATCTCGCCGGGCGGGGCGTCGCCCGGTTCTTTACTCTGCGGCTCCTCACTCTGCGGCTCCTCGCCGCGCAGCTCCTGGGTCACCGCCTCCTGGGTCTCGCCGATGCGCTGGCGGGCCGGATCCCTCCAGAACACCAGCAGGGCCAGGCCGCAGACGGCCAGCACGGAAGCTTGATGCTCCAGCGTCGAGAGCGGCGCGTAGACCAGCAGAATGACCGCCAGCGTGCCCAGGCTCATGGCCCAGACACTGCGGTCACGCAGGACACGCCCCAGACCGAGCTGCCCCAGGGCGTAGCGGGTCAGCAGCCGCAACGCCGCCAGATTCAAAAAGATCAGGCTCAGGGCCACGGCCACCACTTGCCGCTCGTGCTCGTCGGCCTTGGCGCCTGTAACGGCGATGCCGTGCCCCAGTCCGACCCCCAGCGCGGTGATCGCCAGATTCAGCGGCAGGTGGGCGTAGAGCCAGGCCAGCAGCGGCCCCACCTTGCCGTCGCGGTGGGCCAGCAGCACCGGCAACCCACGCGCCTCGTCGAAGTAGAGTTTGAACAGCGCCACCGTAATCAGCAGCGAGATCAGGGAGGGCAACTGGTCGAGCACCCGGAGCGGCTGCGCCCCGGCCCCGCCGATGATCTCGGTGATGACGGCGCCCAGCGAGATGATGGTCAGCAGCCCCACCCGCTCAGATAAGTGCTCAGGGTGCGGCATGGCGTGCGACTGGGCGCGGCGGTCACTCAGCGAGGCCAGCACGTCGAGGCCCAGCGCGGCGCCCCAGGCGAGCTGCTGGAGGCCCACCGGCAGCCAGGCCGAGGCCAGCCACACCAGGGCGCCCGGTGCAAACCGGCGCATCCGGTGCAGGGCCAGTTCCCGGTCGGAGACGCTGCGCTCGTCCGAGGGGTGATCGTCCAGATGCCTGGACTGGGCGAAGTACATGCCCACCAGGATCAGGCGGTTGGCACCGAACAGCAGGCCGAAAAATCCACCCACGTCGGCCAGGTCGCCCAGCACGCCCAGCGCCAGGCCACCCACGCTGACGAGCTGGATGGTGGTGCCCCAGCGGTAGGCCGCGCCCTCGTTGCCGTAGCGCCCGGCGAAGATGGTGTTGCCCACCCAGGCCCACCAGATCGCCACGAACATCAGCGTAAAAATCCCCACGCCGCGCAGCGAATCGTCCTTGGTCAGCCGCCGGGCCAACTGGTCCAGGGCGGTCACGAAGATCAGGTCGAAAAACAGTTCCAGCCAGCTTGCCCGCTGTTCCTTGATGGGCTCGGCGGCCCTGGGTATCTCAGCGGGTATCTCAGCGGGTTTCTCAGCGGGTTTCTCAGCGGGTATCTCAGCGGGTGTCTCAGGAGCGCGTGCGGTCATCCCTCACTGTGGGCCTGGCGCCTGGCCCGGCGGCTGTGCTGCGTCTCAAAGTGCCTTTACGCGGATGGTGTCGGTAAGGTTCACAAACCTGAACGTGCCGGTGCGTCTACTCTCTAGAGCAGATGTCATAAAAAGACCCTTTTTATGACCGAGCGGAGCGAGTAGTTTTGACTGAGCAAGGCGCAGAATGGAGGCGCGGGGAGGCTGTTTTCCCCGTGGCGTAATTCGGAGTACTGCTCTAGCGCAGGCGGCCCAGACTCTTGCGAATAAGCTGGTCCGCCGTCTGGGCCGGGTCCTGCGCCAGCAATTCCGAGACTGCCGCCCGCACCTGTGCGTCGCGGAAGCCCAGCGCCAGCAGCGCCTCTACCGCGTCCTGACCCGCCGTGCTGACGACCCTGCCGCGCACGCCGCCCACGCTGGGGGCGCTCAGATGCGGCGGCACCTTGCTCTGAAGTTCGAGCACCAGCCGCTCGGCGGTCCGCTTGCCCACGCCGGACACGCTGGACAGCAGCGCGGCGTCGCCTGTGGTCAGGCCCTGGGCCAGCGCCGAGGGCGGCATGGCCGAGAGCAGCGCCAGCCCTAATTTTGGCCCCACACCGCTGACGCTGGTGAGCAGGTCGAAGAGTTTCAGGCTGTCGGTGTCCATGAATCCGAATAAGGTCCAGGAGTCCTCGCGCACCACCAGGCGGGTGTGGAGTTCGGCCTGCATGTCGGGGCTGAGCTTGGCGAGGGTCGAGGCCGGGCACAGCACCTCGTAGCCCACGCCGCCCGCCATCAGAACGGCGCTCTGTTCGCGCACCTCGCGCACCAAGCCGGAGAGGAAAGCAATCATGAGG
>NZ_JANYGJ010000001.1 GCF_025362455.1 Deinococcus sp.
TAGACACGAACCTGAATAGCGCCCTTACTGGTAAGCTCTTCGAGAATGTGCTGCTGTTCCAGGGTCAATTCAACTGGGTGAATCTGCTTTCGTCTTGGCATCACTTAGGATATCATAAATTCAGAATCAATGTACTAAGTACGTCCTGGCTAACATTTCGGGTTTCCGCAAACAGCGCTTCACCCCTCCATTCCCGCCAGGACGTACTTTCTTCCTCACTCGCTCCGCTCGGTAAAGCTAAAGCTTTACAAGGAGATACTTAAAGGCAAATGGCCCGAACTCATTTTAATCCCGTATGAGTACGAGCCGTGCCAGGAGAGCGTTTTCGCCAGGTGGCCATACAGGGAGCAGGGAGCAAATCGATTCGAGCGGCCTCCGGTCCAGACCCCAGCAGGCGCCCGCCCGCGCCCCTATCATCAGGGCCATGACTGCTCCGAGACCGACCCGAACCACCCAAATCACCCGAACCACAACGCCCACCTCCAGACCCGTCGCCCTGATTACCGGCGCCAGCAGCGGCATCGGCGAGGCGACGGCGCGTGAACTCTCGAAGCGCGGTTACGCTCTGGTGCTCTCGGCCCGGCGCCTGGAGCGCCTCGAAGCGCTGGCCTCTGAACTCGCTGGCGCTGGCCCGGTCTGGGTGATTCGGGCCGACGTGGCAGACCCCGCTGATAGAACCCGCCTGGTCGCTGAGGCCCTGGCCTGCGCCGGGCGCATCGACGCGCTGATTAACAATGCCGGAATCAACATCGAGGGGGCCTGGTGGCGAGACGCCGATCCGTCGCGGCTGCTACGGGTCAACCTGGAGGCGCCCATCGAGCTGACACGGCTGCTGCTTCCGGCCATGCTGGCACGCCGAAACGGGTCGATCATCACCGTCGCCTCGGTGGCAGGGCACATGGCCACCGAGGGGCTCTACAGCGCCAGCAAATTCGGCCTGCGCGGGTTTTCGCTGGGGTTGCGGCGCCAGTTGCGCGGCAGTGGCGTGAACGTCTCGCTGGTGTCGCCCGGCCTGGTGCGCTCGGAGATGACGGAGGGGATGCGCTCGCCGCTGCCGGGCCTCAAGGTTCCCGGTGCGGAGGTGGTCGCCGTCGCCATTGCGCAACTGCTCTCCCGCCCAAAGCGCGAGCGGATCGTGCCCGGCTGGTACAGAGTGCCCGCTCTGCTGGACGCGCTGGCGCCCGGATTGACCGACAAGCTGCTGGTCGGACTGGGTTTCAGCACGGCGTCCCTACAATCGTCCGGCTCACCGTCGTCTGGCTCACCGTCATCTGGGCGCTGAAATAGCCTGATCCTCGGCGTTCACCGCTGCTGTAACCCTGAAACTGTAACCCTGAAACTCCAACGCTGAGACGGAAGTGAAGCCCACGCTCAACAGGCGCCCTCTCTCGCTGACCTAAACTGGTGTCATGTCCCTCGCCGCCAGGTCTTTGATTGCCCTGCCTTCGACCAGTCTGTTTCCAGCTCCCCTGTTTTCAGTGGCTCTGATCGACGCATGACCGGACCGACTGACCCAGATCAAGCGGCCCAGACAGCTCCAGCCCCGAACCCCACAGCCCCGAACCCCACAGCTCCAGGCCGCACAGCTCCCAACCGGAAAACGCTGCTGAGGCGACTGCAACCTCCCTTCGAGCGGCTGCTGGGGCTGCTCGACGCCCGTTTCTCGGCGTTCATTCAGCCCAGGCGGCGGCGGGCGGACATCGTGATTACGCCGTACACCGGCTGGGGCACGCCGCAGCGCCTGCAACTGACGGGCCGGGTGCTGCTGCCCCGCACCTCGCGCCCACCCCGGCAGGCCGAGCCCAGATGGCGCAACTTCCTGGGTATCCTGCGGCTGCTGCTCTCCAGGGCGGTTGAGGGCGTGGAGATCAGCGGCAACCTGGGCGGCGCAGTGGCGCGGGCCACCTCCGACAACGACGGCTTTTTTACCCTGGTCTGGGAACACGGGCGCCCGGTACAGACCCAGACTCCGGTACAGACCCAGGCCCAGATTCAGGCCCAGCCGGACGCCGAGTGGGCACAGGCGCAACTGCGCATCGAGGGCCGTGACCGCACCACGCAAGCGCAACTGCGGGTGGTGCAGGGGGCGCGGTTCGGCATCATCAGCGACCTGGACGACACCGTGATCCAGTCGGACGTGACCAGCCTGCCGCAGATGCTCGGCACCGTGCTGAGCGGCAACGCCCGGACCCGGCTGCCGTTTCCCGGCGTCAGTGCGCTGTACCGGGCGCTGGTGCGCGAGCCGGGGACCAGCAACCCGATCTTTTACGTGTCGAGCAGTCCCTGGAACTTCTTCGAGCTGCTGTGGACTTTTTTGAAATACCGCCGCCTGCCGCTGGGGCCGCTGTTTTTGCGCAACTGGGGCGCCGAGCTGCTGAGCGGCCACGGCCACCACAAACACGCCATCATCGAGGCGCTGATGGACCGCTACCCGGCGCTCCCGTTCGTGCTGATCGGCGACAGCGGCGAGCAAGATCCAGAAATCTACGCCGAGGTGGTGCGCCGCCGTCCAGGCCGGGTGCTGGCGGTGTATATCCGCAAGGTCGGCGGCGCGGCGCGTGACGAGGGCGTGCGCACGCTCAGCGCCGAGGTGCGCCGCTCCGGTGTGGAGCTGGTGCTGGCCCGCGACTCGCTGGCGGCGGCCTTTCACGCCATGGCGATGGGCCTGATTACCCCTGCCGGGCTCAGGGCCGTGATCCAATCGGTGGAGAAGTCCTCGGTGCAGGGCCAGCTCGCCGCCGCCTGGCAGGAGCGCCGTCCCGGCAAGGGCCGCCTTGTAGAGCCGCGAGAGCCGCAGCAGGGCGCCGCGCCGGAAGCCACTGGGACTTGAGCAACCACTGGGACTTGAGCGGCGCGGGCGGCTGACGCATCCCCCATCGCCGTCCCCCGAACCGTAAAGAACGCCTGGGCACCGGGCAGCCCCGCTATGCTAAGCTGCGAGAGCTTCCGGGCACAGGACGCGCCGCATTGGCGCTAGGCCCCAGACAAGCGAAATACCCGCGTAGGCCGCCACGGGTTCGGACGCCCTTCAGCGACGACGAATGACGAGCGAGGCCGCGCCCAGTCCTGAACAGGTGTTGAATGCCGAAAAAGTTGCAGGAGCGCCCCGCGCCCACCCCCACCGATGCGGTCACTGTGCAGGTTGCGGCTCCCACTCCAACCAGCCCCCGCGCCGCCAGCAAGACTGCTCAGCGCCCAGTCCAGCGCCCAGTCCAACGCACAGTCGCCGTTGATCCCCAGGTCGCTGGAGCCACCCAGGCCCCCGCCGCCGCCCCTCGGAGAGCAAAAAAGACCCCTGTGGCCAAATCAAGTAAAACCAACCCATCAAAAGCCAACCCATCAAAAACCGACGACGCCAAAACCAGTCAGGTCAAAACCAGCCCGGCCAGGCCCGCCAGGAGCAGCACGCCGAAGAAGTCGGCCCAGTCGTTGGCCCAGCCTGCGCTGATCGACCTGCCCGAAGTCGTGCAGCCGGTGGCCGCGCCTGAAAGCATCCTGCCTGAACCTGTCAAGGCGGGCCGCGCCGGTAAATCTGTAGCCAGTAAAGCCGCGAACAGTCAACCCGCCCCGGCGCCGGTGAAAGCCGAGGCGCCCAGCAAGCCGCGCCGCGCCGCCAGGGCGCCGGTTGCGGAGGTATTTGCGCCGGAATTATCTGCGCCGGAATTATCTGCGCCTGAGTTGCCAGCCGCCGAGCCGGTTCAGGCCCGTCGGAGCGAGGCCGTCCCGGTTCGTGCCAGCCGCAAAGGCAAGGCGGCGACGCCAGCCAGCCGCGTCCAGCAGTCAGCCGTAACCGAGCCAGCCGAGGACGAGAAGGCCGCTGCTAAGCTTTCAACTCCGGCCAGAGCCGCGCCCAGAAACCGGCGCAAGTCTCAGCCGCCCGTAGAAAGCGCGACTGAGGTCGTCCAGCTTTCTGTCCAGCGCGTTGCTGAGTCTGTCGCTGCGCTGCGCCAGGGAAGGCAGCGTAAGGTTGCCAGCCCCAAGCAGGCCGTGAAGGCCGTGCAGATCGCCGAGCCGTCTGCTGCTGAGCTGACTGCAACTGAGCTGACCGCTGCTGAGGTTGCGCCGCGCCGCCCGGCTGGGCGTGGTCGTCAGGCCGCCGCGCTGAAGTCGCAGGGCACCGGAGTGGCCAACATCGAGCCAGCCAACCCGTCGGGTGAGGATGACAGCGCCGAGCAGGCCAGTGGCGCCGTGAACGCCGAAGCCCCGCAGACCCGCACCCGGACGCCCCGGCCCAAGCGTGGACGCAAGGGCGCCGGAGAGGCGTTGGACCAGGCGGCAACTGGGCAGAGCGCAACCGTTCAGACTGATGACCTTCGGCCCACCACCGGCCCGACCCGCGACGATATTCAGTCCAATCAGGTCAGCCCGGCCCACCAGGTCAGCCCGGAGGCCCGCGAGCTGATTATCGCTCAGCTCCGCAAGCTGGGCCGCCCGGTGCATGTCCGCGACTTCGAGCGCACCTTCACCCGTCAGGGCCGCGAGAAGTTGGGCGTGCGCCGCGACCTGGCCGGACTGCTCGAAGACCTGGCCGTCAGCGGCGACGTGATTCGCACCCGCCGCCACACCTACGGCCTGCCCGAAGCCATGAACCTGGTGCGTGGGCGATTTCAGGCGTCCGCCGGGGGCTTCGGCTTCGTGATTCCCGATTCGGGCGGCGACGACTTCTATATTCGGGAGGGCGAAACGCTGGAAGCCTGGAACGGCGACATCGTGCTGATCCGGCCCGAAGGCCACAGCGGCGGCAACGACAGGTTTAATGAACGCGGCAGCGAACGCGCAGGCAGCCGGGGTGGCAATCGCCGCAACGACTCGCCCCGCGCCGCCGTGGTCCGCATCGTGACCCGCGCCTACTCGCAACTGGTCGGCTCGCTCGACCACCAGAACACCTACGCCTTTCTCAAGCCCGACGATCACCGTGCCCGCCACCGCATCATGTTGCTGCCGGACGGCACCGAGGGGCTGCCCAACGGTGCCCGCGTGGTCACCCAACTGTTCTGGCCGGAGCATACCGGCGAGGATGAGGTCTACGGCGAGATCGTGCGGGTGCTCGGCTTTGATGACGACCCCGCCACCGAAACCCAGGCCGTGATCGTCAAGTACGGCCTGCGCGACGCCTTCCCTGATGATGTGCTGCGCGAGGCCGAGGCCATTCCCCGCCGCTTTCCCGAATCGGCCCTGAACGGTCGCCTGGACCTGCGCGAGTACAACATCTTCACCGTGGACGGCTCGGACGCCAAGGACTTCGACGACGCCATTCATATCCAGGCGACGCCGGAGGGCACCTTCGTGGTGGGCATTCACATCGCCGACGTGAGCCATTACGTGCGGCCCGGCACGGCGCTCGATACCGAAGCCTACGCCCGCGCCACCAGCGTGTATTTGCCCGGCGCGGTGCTGCCGATGCTGCCGGAGCACCTCAGCAACGGGGTCTGTAGCCTGGTGCCGGATGAGGACCGCCTGACCATGAGCGCCATGTTGGAGCTCTCGGAGGGCGGCGAGGTGCTCAGCGCGACCTTCACGCCCAGCGTGATCCGCAGCAAGGCCCGGCTGACCTACGACGAGGTTCAGGCCTATTCCGAGGCGGTGGCGACGCTTCAGGGCAGCGCCCGCGTGCTGGAGGGCGACCTCCACCTGCTGCTGAAAATCACCGCCAAGCTGCGCCAGAAGCGTTTGCGCGAGGGCAGCCTCGATTTCAAGATGCGCGAGGTCAAGGTCGATGTGGGCAAGGACGGCCACATGCAACTGATTCCGCTGCGCGAGGAGACCGCGCGCGGCATGATCGAGGACCTGATGCTGCTGGCCAACAAGGCGGTGGCGCACTTCCTGCTCGAAAAGAACGTGCCGACCCTCTTTCGCATCCACGAGGAACCGACCCTGGCCCGCTTCCATGACGTGACCGGCGCGATTGGCCGGATGGGGTTGAGTTTCCCCGGCGGCGAGCCGACCCCCCAGGCGTACCAGGCGGTGCTCAAGTCGGTGCGCGGCACGCCCCAGGAAACGGCAGTCAACACGCTGCTGCTGCGGTCCATGCAGCAGGCCAAGTACGCCGGGGAGAACCTGGGCCACTTCGGGCTGGCCTTTGAGGAGTACCTGCACTTCACCTCGCCGATTCGCCGCTATCCCGACCTGCTGGTTCACCGGGCACTCCGGGCCGCGCTGGAAGGGCCGGTGTCCGACAAGGTGCGCGGCGACCTTGCCACGCCCTTACCGGAGCAGGGCCGCCACACCAGTGAGCGCGAGCGCACCGCCTCGGACGCCGAGCGCGACCTGACCAAGTATTACCAGGCCAAATGGGCGCAGGAGCACATCGGCGAGAGCTTTGCGGGCCGGGTGTCGGGCGTGATCGCCTCCGGGCTGTTCGTGGCGCTGGAAAACGGGGTGGAGGGACGGCTGCACATCTCCAACCTCGACGACGACTACTACTTCTACATCGAAGAAGCCAGCATCCTCAAGGGCCGGACCAGTGGCCGCATCTACCGCATCGGCGAGACCATCGAGGTTACGGTCAGCACCGTCAGTCCGCTCGCTCGCCAGATCGACTTTACCCAGGAGAACAGTATGGACGGCAACGACAACCGCCCCCGCGCCCGGCGCCGTGAGGACCGCGAATCGACCAAGCGCGAGAAACTCAGCAGCTTCATGCCCCCCCGCCCCGGCGAGGCCCAGGCGGAGCAGTCTGAGAGCCAGCACGGCGAGACTCAGCAGGTACAGGCCCAGCAGGTACAGGTGCCGAGCAGCAGCGCTCCTGCCCCCCAGGGTCAGCAGCAGCAGCTCCAGCGCGGCGGTTCAGGCCGGGGCGGCGTGCCCCGCGAGGGCACCACCAGCTCACGCGGCACTGACAGCCCGCGCAGCTCAGAGGGCCGGGCCAGCGAGCCGCGTGCGCCGCGCCGCGAAAATGCTCAGGCACGCACCCCGGCCAGCACTGGCAATAGCAGCGGCGGCTTCCGGCGCCGGGTCGTGACGCTGGACCGGCCCCGCAACGAGCACCTGCGGCCCGTCAACGTGACGGTGCAGCGCATGTATTTCGGTGACTGGACGCTGGAGAACATGCCGCCCGATGAGGGTCAGGGAGGCGGCGGCCAGGGTGGTGGGAGCTACGGCGGTGGGGGCTACAGCGGCGGCGCACGCGGTGGCACCTTCCGGGGTCGCGGCGCTCAGCAGTCCGGTGGCTCTCGCAGTGGTGGGGCCAGCAATGCCCGCAGCGCAGGCGACCAGAACCGCCGCCCGCAGCAGGCCAGCCGCGACGGTGCTCATGGTGGCGGTGCTCACGCTGGCGGTACACAGGGGGGCCGTGCCCAGCCCGATCAGGCTGCGGCGCCTGCCCAGGCCGGTGCCGCTGCCACAGGCGCCGCCGCCGACGAGGCCCGCCGCCGTCGCCGCCGCCGTGGACGACGCGGAGGCAACGGCCAGAGCGGTCAGTAGGGTCGAAGCTCAATCAGCGTTTTTTAGGAAGCCCGGTTTTGCGCCGGGCTTTCGCCGTTCGTGTTCACCTGGGACAGACCTATACTGTTCCTTCACCCACGTTTTCTACAGTTTGGGCATGAAGAACCCAGCAGCTCAGGCGGTGAATTCAAGCGACCCCACCAACCCCGACGACGACGCCATCATCGGTAAGATTTACAGCCGCCGCTGCGCCCTCCAGATGCTGGGCCAGCGCCTGCGCCGGACTGGCGACGTGCAGCAGCGTGCGGATCAGAAACACGACATCGAAACTGGCGTCTGGAAAGGGAAGATGCTCAGCGCGTCCGGCCTGAACTCCGGGCGCTGGTTGAGGGTCGAGGCCGCGCAGCACGCCGGTATGGCCCCGCCCTCGCAGCCGCGCCAGCAGCGCACCGTCGCCCTCACCGATATCGGGCACGTCTTGCGTCGGCGCTAACTGGAGAGCGCCCAGCAGGGGGTCGAAGGGCCAGGGTTGTCCGCACAGTCGGCTGAGCAGCACGTCACGGGTCACGCCGTCAGTCTGACCAGCCCGGACTGTCCAGCCCACAAAAAAAGAGCGCCGGAGCGCCCCTCGTTGAC
>NZ_JANYGJ010000008.1 GCF_025362455.1 Deinococcus sp.
CTGACCGCCGCGCAGGGACGCGATGATCCGGTCGGCTTCCGAGGTGAGGGCGGCTGGATTGGCGGGATTGGCGCGCAACTGGCGGCGCAAGGTATCGGCGATGTTGTCTCCGGCTCCGGCCAGACTCACGTAGGCACCCACTGGCTCGGCCCCCTGACTAGTAGACGGTTCCAGACAGGCTGCCAGCCCCACCAGGGCACCTTCGCTGTGCCCGATCACGGCCACTTTGCCGAGTTCCGGTTGCTGACCGAGCCAGGTCAGCCAGGCGTGAGCGTCCTGAACATAGGTGCTGAAGGTCAGGGCCTCCTCGCGCGAGTCAGTCGCCGCGCTGCTGCCGACACCGCGTTTGTCCGGACGCAACACGGCGTATCCAGCCGCCGTGAGCGCCCCGGCGAGTTTCCGGTAGACGTCGGTGCTGAGGCCAGACGGGCCGTTGCCGTCGCGGTCGGTGGGGCCGCTGCCCGCCAGGATCAGCACGACTGGCGGGTGGGCGACACCCTCCGGCACTGAAAGGGTCGCCCGCAGCGAAGCGCTTGGCACGGCCAGCGTAACCTCCCGACTGCTGGCCTGCGCCGCAGACATGCCCAGGCCCAGCACGGCGGCCAGTATTCCAGTCTGGATATTCATAGTCCCTCCTTCGAGTAAGATTTGTTACTTGGCTAATTTGCCAATTACCGAAATAATAGGCCAGTGAGAGCGGAGGATGCAAGAAACCGTCTCGCATTTAATGTATCTTAGCGTACACTCTAGCCATGACCCCCAGACCGTTCCTGATCCTGACACCCTCACCGGCCACCACGCCGGAGGTGGGCGCCTTGCTGGCCGTGCTGCACGGGGCGCGGGCCGTTACCCTCAAGTCGGCCAGGAGGATCGGCAATCTGGACGCCGCTGCGGTGGGCGGCTTCAGTACCCATCTACCCAGCGCCGGAACACTGCTCTACCACATCGCCATGATCGAACTCGACTGGCTGTACGTCGAAGTGCTGGAGAAGGGTGAGGACGATTTTCCCGCCGAGGCCAGAAGCTGGCTGCCCCTGAATGCTCGTAACAGCGCAGGCCACCTGAGCCCGGTGACGGGTGAACCTCTGGAGCGCCACCTTAAGCGGCTGGACTGGGTACGCGGCCTGACCGACGGTGTGTTCAGCGCCATGACCTTAGGCGACTTTCGCCGCCCCCGCATCATGGACGCCTACGACGTGACGCCCGAGTGGGTGCTGATGCACCTGGCGCTGCACGAGGCCCACCACGAAGGCCAACTGGCCCTGCTGGTCTGACGTGAGGCCCATGTTCGTCTGTGCTGGGTGTCAGCGTGAACTCGGTGCGCTGGAGTTTTTACACGAAGTCAGCGTCTGGTGGCCGGAACTGGAGTGCGGTAGGCGAATCTGCGCGGCCTGCGGCCACCGCGAGGAAGTCGGGCTGCGCCCCGGCGTGGTCGAACTCGGGTACCTGTACTCGGCGGGCACAGCCCATTTCGCCAGGATGTGGGAGCAGACCTTACCTGGATTGGGCGTCCTGCGGGGCGCGGACGGGCTCCGGCTCCGGTACGCGGGCGAGATCTGGCACGTGCCGGTGGAGCAGATCGGGTGATAGCCGCCCTATCCTGAGCTATGCGCCAGATCAACAACGCCCTGCTGCTGCCGTACCGCCCGGCCACTCACCCCGACTTCGGCAGGATGCTGGTGCAGGACCGGCGCGGCCACAGACCACCGCCCTGGGGCTTCTTTGGTGGCGGCATCGAAACTGGAGAGACCTCGCTTCAGGCTGTGCTGCGCGAAACCTGGGAAGAACTGGGCCTGAGACTCAACGCGAGCGATCTTCAGTTCGGCACCGAGATCAGCGGGCAGCTCCGCGACTTCCAGTTCGGGCTGCACCTGTATACCTGGGCGTACAGCGGCGACCTCAGCGAAGTCGTGCTGGGCGAGGGCGCGGGCATGGACTGGCTCACGCCGGAGGGGATGCTGGAACGGGTTGAGGTCGGCGGGCCGGACGAGGCGATCTGCGGCTGGGTGAGGGGGTTTCTGCGGGTGATGGGGAGTGGGAAGTAGGATCATACCGAACCTCACCTACTCGGCCTGTTCCACGAACCCGGCGTGCATCTGATAGCGCCGCGTTCCCGGCCCCCGCACGGCTGAGCGTTTGAAGCGCTCGAACAGCTCACCGAGTTCCTGCTGGAAAGCGGCGGCAGTCTCGGCGGTCAGGGGCACGTCGGCCCAGTCGTGCAGCGGACGCGGCAGCAGCGCCCTGAAGTCGGCACTGGGCACCGGCTCCAACGTCAGGCCGTAGCCCCCGGCGTCGCGGAACAGCCGGAGTTGCCAGTCGGGCGTCAGGCGCAGGCCAGCCCTGGACACGCTACGGCTAAAGCGGTTATAGTCGCGGGCCATGATGCGCTGCAAGACCTCGCTGGCACTCATGCCCTGGAGCAACTCGGTGCTCAGCACGAATTCGTCGGCCACGCTGCGGTAATGCCTCACGGCGCTGCCGCTGCGGCGCTCAGTGCGGGTCACGCGGATCAGGTTCAGCGCCAGAAAACGGCCCGCCCAGTAGGCCATGACATTGAGCCTGGTGCCGGTGCGTTGCGCCGCCTGCTGCACGGTGCTCTCCGCCCCGATGAACTGCGCCAGATACCCCGCCACATGCGGCTTGACCATCAGCGCCGCCACGGCAGGGTCGCTGAGTTCCAGTTGTGGCAGCCAGGTCAAGATCGGCTCTGTCATCTGACCAGCTTAGTCGGTAGGCTCGGTCTCATGAAAAACAAAGTGTTGCCGCTCGTCTTGATCGCCGCCCTGCTGCCGTCGTGCGCGGCGAGCACCAGCCAGGCGGCGGGCCTGAGCCTCAGCCAGATTGCGGCCCGGTCCACCCCGACCATCAACGCGCTGCTGGAGGCGGGCCGCCGGGGCGACATCCAGGCGGCGCTGGCGACCTTCGTGCCTGGCAAGGGCAGTGAAGCAGCACTGAAAACCCTATTTGCTACCCGGAAAGAGGTGTTCGCCCGGTTTAGCCCGCTTCGGGCCGCCGATTCCTCGTATTCGAGTGTCCAGGGCGGCTCTTTCTTCGACGACCTGTTCCGGGGCGGCACCCAGCTCGAAGCCCGCGTCCCCGGCGTGGACGGCGTATCGCTGCGTGCCAAGGTGGTCAACCGGGGCGGCTGGAAACTGACAGCGTTCGAGTTCTACAGCACACCGTAGACAACAGGAAGTGGGGAGTGGGCCAGGGGCAACTTACGTCGTGCTTTTAGCTCCTCACCCTTGACTGGCACAGCCGCTTGCGGAGGAGGGAGGTTGGGAGGGGGTGATACCGACTCCGATTGAATCGTTTTGCAAAAACGGTTCGATCCGACCAGCGGGAGTAGGAGAAAGTACGGGCTCTGCGGTATGGATTAACATCCGGTGCTTTTTCGGATGTTAAGGAATTTAGCGGAGTCCGTATGAGCCTAATCGCCCTCCCAGCGCGGACTAAAGAAACAGGCGTCATCGTTTTACTGACATTGAACGCCCAGCCCGTTCACCCCCACCCCAGCCCTCCCCCCTCCGCAAGCGGCTGTGCCAGTCAAGGGTGAGGGAGCACAGACCGCGCCAGGACGACGTTTTCGTCAACATTGCTCGGAAGCAACATAGCGACGTAAGTTGCCCCTGGGGAAGTGGGCAAAAATCAAGCCCTACTTCCCACTCCCCACCTC
The DNA here is from genome assembly GCF_025362455.1 of Deinococcus sp. Taxonomy (GTDB): domain Bacteria; phylum Deinococcota; class Deinococci; order Deinococcales; family Deinococcaceae; genus Deinococcus. The sequence continues at coordinate 3,677 of NZ_JANYGJ010000008.1, forward strand.
CCTCTCTTTATTCCCAGTATTCCTGCCCCGGCTCATCTTCCGGCAATTCCGCGTCCACCGGCACCTGATCGGCCCAGACGGTCATGCGGGTCAACCTGGCGGCGCCGAAGGTCGTGGTGAAGGCCACGTCGGCGGCGTCGCGCCCGGTGGCGATCAGCACCCGCCCGCGCCGGGGCTTGTTGTGGCGGGCGTCGAAGGTGCGCCACTGACCGCCCAGGTACGCCTGGAACCAGGCGTGAAAATCCATCGGCGTGCCGTCGGGCGGAATGCCGATGTCGCCCAGATACCCGCAGGCGTAGCGGGCCGGAATGTTGAGCGCACGGCAAAACGCCACGCCCATGTGCGCGAAATCCCGGCAGACCGCCTTGCCCGCCGAATACGCCTGCTGAGCGGTGGTCGAACTGTTGGACCCCGCGCCGTAGATGCAACTGCCATGCAGGTGGTCGCTGATGGCCTGCACCTGCGCCCAGCCGCCCTGAATGTGCCCGAAACGCTCCCAGGCTTCGGTAGCCAGCAGGTCGCTGTCGACGTAGCGGCTGGGCAGCAGAAAACGGATGGTGTCGTCGGGCAGGTCTTCTATGGGGGTTTTGGGCAGCTCGGTGAGCTGCGGGTCCGGGGCGCCGGGCACGTCCACCATCATGTCCTGGCTGATGACCAGCGCCCCCGGCTGGGCCAGCAGCCGCCAGATGACGTTGCCGTAGCCGTCGTTGTAGCGCCGCAGCTTGTCCGCGCCGCGCAGCGGGTCCACCAGTCGCCGTGACTGCACGACGCGCTGGCCGGGCCTCTCGGTGGGTTCGACGACAAACAGCATCGGCGTGGGAAACGGCACCTCGAAGGTGAGCTGAAAGCCGACGCGGACGCGAATGATCTCGGTAAACGGCAAACTGGGCGCGGGCGCGGACATGAACTGTATTCTCACAGAAGCCGGGCTTACAAATGATGGGTGGGCTTGCAAAGGGTGGGGGGCAGCTTGTGGCTTGCAGCTTGTGGGAAAAGATGGCGGCTGGACGGGCTTGGGGCGGTTGGGTTGCGTTGGTAGGGCTTTAACTCGTTGCTAATGCGTCGGCTCCCCCAGCCCCCGCCCCGGTGGAGCGCAACTGGCTACAGGTTCGGGGGGAAGGCAGGCGTGCCCAGCGCTCAAGCGTCGTCATCGGCGCTGCGCTAAACAAGACGGCGCGTCCGTTCTGCCTGATAAGGCCCCTCACCCCTCTTGATTAGCCTACGTACCAATAGAACCTTGGAGGGCGTTGGTCGCTGCGCTGTGCATAGCACATCCGATTCGTCCCACACGCACTTTATCTCACCACGTTCTCCACATCGTGGAGGTCACGTAGGGCGCCCGTCCTCCGCATCTGCACATAACTGACTTCGCTGGAATTTAGTGTTCTACTTCAGCTAAAAACAGCATCTGAGTGAGCATTTCCGGCCCCTCGCCCCTTGCGGGAGAGTCGAAGACCTGCTTGCAGCGGCGGGGTGAGTCGCAGACCTGCTTGCAGAGGGGTAGTGAGCGCAGCTCATGCCCTCTATCTGTCCCCACTCCCCACTCCCCACTTCCCACAACCCGCTACCCTATCCCCATGAACCGACTCGCCGACCAGTCCAGCCCCTACCTGCGCCAGCACGCCGACAATCCGGTGGACTGGTATCCCTGGGGCGAGGAAGCCTTCGACGCCGCCCGTGAGCGGGACGTGCCGCTGCTGCTGAGCGTGGGCTACTCGACCTGCCACTGGTGTCACGTGATGGCCCACGAGAGCTTCGAGGACGCGGAGGTGGCGGCCTACATGAACGCCCATTTCGTCAACGTCAAAATTGACCGCGAGGAGCGCCCGGACGTGGACGCGGTGTACATGAGCGCGGTGCAGGCGCTGTCGGGCGCGGGCGGCTGGCCGATGACGGTCTTCGCGCTGCCCGGCGGCACGCCGTTTTATGCCGGAACCTATTTTCCGCCGCAGGACGCGCACGGCCTGCCGGGCTTTTCGCGGCTGCTGAGCAGTGTCGCCGGGGCCTGGGAGAATGGGCGAGACCAGTTGCTGGGCAATGCCGAGGCACTGAGCGCCCATCTGCGCGAACAGGCGGCGGGCATGGCGGGCAACGCCTCTGCCCTGCCCGCCGACTTTCTGGAGCGGGCGACGCACAGCCTCCAGCAACGCTTCGACGCCCGGCACGGCGGCTTCGGACGCGCCCCCAAGTTTCCCTCGCCGACCACGCTGAGTTTCCTGCTGACCCAGCCGGAGGGGCGCAGCATGGCGCTGGCGACCCTGAGCATGATGGGTCTGGGCGGCCTTCACGACCAGCTCGGCGGCGGCTTTCACCGCTACAGCGTGGACGAACGCTGGCTGGTCCCCCACTTCGAGAAGATGCTCTACGACAACGCCCAGCTCGCCCGGACGTATTTGCAGGCGCATCAGGCAGCGCCGGAGGGCGGGTTTTTAGAGCTGGCCCGCACGACCCTGAGTTACCTCGAACGCGAGATGCTGTCGCAAGGCGGCGGGTTCTACAGCGCCCAGGACGCCGACCAGGAGGGCATCGAGGGCAAGTTCTTCGTCTGGACGCCGGGGGAATTCGCCGAGCTGCTGGGTGAAAACGCCGAGCTGGCCGCCACCTACTGGGGCGTGGACGCGGCGGGCAACTTCATGGACCCGCACCACCCGGCGTTCGGCAAGCGCAGCGTGCTGCATGTGCCCAGGCAGTTGCAGGTGCTGGCCGCCGAGCGGGGCGAGAACGAGGGCGAGTTGCGCGTGCGGCTGGAGCGTGCCCGCCAGACGCTGTTCGAGGCCCGCGCCCACCGCGCCGCGCCCGGCCTGGACGACAAGATTCTGACCTCGTGGAACGGGCTGGCCTTGCAGGCGTTCGCCGACGCCGCCCGCATCACCGGCGAGGCTCGTTACCTGGAGATCGCCCGGCGCAATGCCGACTTCATCCAGGCCAAGCTGAGCGATCCGGGCGGCGGGCTGCTGCACACCTACGGCGCTGTCAGCGGTTTACCTGGGCGGGCCGCCGTGCGCGGGCTGCTCGAAGACCAGGCCCTCTACGGCCTGGGGCTGGTATCGCTGTATCAGGCGGGCGGCGACCTGAGCCACCTGCACCGCGCCCGCGAGCTGTGGACGCTGTGCCGAACGCAGTTCTGGAGCGAGGAGGCCGGGCTGTTCTATTCGACGGGCGGCCAGGCCGAGGTGATGCTGGTGCGCCAGGCCGGGGCCTTCGATTCCGCCGTGCTGAGCGACAACGCCGCCGCCGCGCTGCTGGGGCTGTGGATGTCACGCTACTTTGCAGATGAACACAGTCCGGACGAAGCTGACGCCGAGCGAATCGCCGGGCGGGTGGTGCAGACCTTCCAGGCCGACATGCTGGCCGCGCCCAGCGGCTTCGGGGGACTGTGGCAGGTCGCCGCTTTCCTGGCCGCGCCGCATACCGAGGTGGCCGTGCTGGGCAGTCCGGACGCCCGGAGGCCCCTGGAAACCGAGCTGGCCCGGCATTTCCTACCGTTCACCGCGCTGGCTTTCAGTGAGTACGGCGGCGGTCTGGACGTGCTGGAGGGCCGGAGCGCCGCGCCTGGGCAGGCCGTCGCCTACGTCTGCGTGAACCGGGCCTGCGAGCTGCCGACCTCGGACCCCGGAACCCTCAACACACAACTGGAGCGTATCGGCCTGTGAGGCCAGCCGCTGCCCTGGCGCGTGCTTCAAGAAACCGTGCCTCAAGAAACACACAGGCGTTCCTCAGCCCGGCGCCACACTGCGGGGCCAGACTGCCGGTATGACCCGCAACTCCGACCCGCACGACGACCTGAGCACGCCCGGCGACCCCAAGGACAACCACCAGGACGCCTACACCACCGCGCCCGCCCAGGACCGCGTGGCCACGCAGGACAAGGGCGTCGGCGGCATCGAAGGACGGCAAGATCATCAGTCGGGCCAGGGCGCCCAGACCTTCAAGGGCCTGAACAGCCTGGTGACCCGCGAGCCCGCCGCCTTCGAGCACGCCCCCCAGGACGCCGCCTACGCCGGAGCCGACCCCGACCCTGCCGATTTCGGCGACGTACCGGTCATCGCCGCGTTGCCGGGCAACGGCCTGGGCACCGTCAGCGTTGCTCCGGATTCGTCACTGGAGCGCGACATCAACCCGAATCCCAGCTACACGCCGCCCAGCGAGGGGAGCAGCCCCCATCCGAACGAAGGCGCTGCCGATGTGTCTGGCGGGGCAACGGGCGGGGGTCACAAACGCTGAGGCAGCCCTACGCCAACCGTCACAGTTCCAGCACGTACAGCACGCCGTCTGCGATGTCGGTGCGGTAGATCTGGACCGGTTTGACGGCGGGCAGGGTTTTGGGCTTGCCGGTGCTCAGCTCGAATTTGGCACCGTGCTTCTCGCAGGTGATGCGGCCCATGACCACCTCGCCGCCCAGCAGCGGAAAGTGCTGGTGAGTGCAGTTGTTGCGCAGGGCGAAGTACTGCCCGCCGTCGTTGATGACCACCACCGACTGACCGGCGACCATCACCTCGGTCTGGGAGCCGTCTGGTAGGGCGTCTAAGGGGCCGACAGCAATGCGGCCCGTTTCACTGATCTGCTCACTCATGGGCCGAGTGTAGAGCACAACTCAGACGCCGCAGCCGCTCTCCAGCACCTTCTTCGGCCCAGTCGTCGGCCCAGTCGTCGGCCCAGTGGCGCTCGTCCAGGTCCAGGCGTCGTAGGTCGTGCCCTCGTGATAAGACTCGGAGGTGACGATCTCCAGGCGACCATCGCCGTTGAAGTCGGCGACACCCTTCAGACTCTCGCGCAGGCCCAGGCGGAGCGCCAGTTCCGGGTCGCTGGACGCCCCCAGCACCACATCGGCGCCCAGCACAGCGGTGTTGAGCTTGCCGTTCATGACAGAGCGCAGCAGCAGCGAGTAATCTCCGGTTGCCGAGTTGACCGGCGGTGAGAGCAGGTCGCCTTCCGGCCTGGCAAAGTGCGTCGCCTCGATGATGACTTCCTGGCTGCCGTCGCCGTCCAGATCGGCCCGCAGGACCTTGACGAGATCGACCACCGGACTGTTCAGGCCGCGCCGCTGCAATTCCTGGCGAATGACCTGCCGATACGCCGGGTTGGCCGTCGGCACCACCGTGACCGGGCGGGGCCGAGCCTGAATACTGTCCAGCACGGCCAGCGCACCCACGTTCTCACCGAAGCCCGGCCTGAAGGCCACCGAGAAGGAGTCCGGGCAGGGCGCGTCGTACGAGACCGGCGAGCCGCCCGTGACCGTGACGGGCGCTCCCCTCAGCGGCTGGACCCGGTAGCGCGTGTCGGCCTTGACCCTCGGTACGGCGGCAGGCAGGCGCCCCGGCACTCAGCAGGCTCAGCCCTGCCAGCACGCCTCTGACCATGTTCATACCTGGGTTCATGCCTGGGTTCATGCCTGGGCCCACACGGCCTGCCTCTACGCTTCCTGACGCCCCGATGCCAGCAGCGCGTCGATCAACTCGGCCTGCTTCACGGCGTCGTCCGGCAGGAATCTCAGGGCCTCCTGAGCGCTTGCGGCCCGCTGAAAGTGGGCGACCATCTGCGCGTAGCCGTCGCTGGGGGCGAAGGTCTCGGTGCGCTCGCCCACGCGCAGGGTCAGCGGTGAGCGGTTGTTGGAGGCGAAGGGGTCGGCCATGTCGAGCTGGCCCGCCGTGCCGATGAGGCTCAGGTGCGGCCTGCCCGACCAGTCGAAGGCGGCGCTGACACTCGCCAGCGCCGAACCGTAGTCCATGACCGCACTGACGCCCAGGTCGATGCCCGTGCCGGGGTGCTCGCCGGACCAGCGCACCCTGGCGCTCGCACTCTGCGGTTCGCCCAGCAGCAATCGCATCAGGTTCAGCGGATAGCAGCCCACGTCGAACATCGAGCCGCCGCCGAGTTCAGGGTGCCAGCGGAAATCGTCCGGGTTGCTGAGGGTAAAGCCAAATTGGCCCTGGTAGAGCCGCAGTTCGCCGAGTTCACCACTCGCCACGATCTCACGGATACGGGCAATATGCGGCTGGAAGCGGTAAGCGAAGGCTTCGAGCGACAGCGAGCCGGACGCCTGCGACACGCGGGCGAATTCGGCGGCTTCCAAGGCGTTCATGGCCAGGGTCTTCTCGGTCAGGGCGTGTTTGCCCGCTTGCATGGCGGCCTTGCTCCAGGGCAGGTGCAGACTGCCGGGCAGCGCGTTGTATACGAAGTCGATACCGGCGTCCACCACGTCCTGATAGGTGCCGAGGTGGGGAATCTCCCAGGTCCGGGCGAACTCACGGGCGTGATCGGAGGCCGGGTCGCGGACCCCTACGATGTCCACCGCGCCGCCGGAAGCGCGGATGGCCGGAATCAGGGCGCGGGCGATGCGGGCGGCGCCGAACAGGCCCCAGCGCAGGCCAGAAGTCGAGTTGGTCATGGGGGGAGTCTAGCGCCGGGGGTCTGCCGAAGTTTTTCAGCCAGCGTTCACCGACCCTAGAGCAGTAGTCCGAATTACGCCACGGGGAAAACAGCCTCCCCGCGCCTCCATTCTGCGTCCTGCTCAGTCAAAACTACTCGCTCCGCTCGGTCATAAAAAGGGTCTTTTTATGACATCTGCTCTACAATCAGCAGGTGCAAACCCGTTGCGTCCGTATTCGGCTCAAACCCGGCAGCCTGGAGCGCGTCCGCGAGTGGGCCGCCGAGATCGATGCCCGGCGAGCCGAGGCGCTACAAACGCTCGAAGACGAGGGCCTGACTCTGGAATGCTTCTTTTTAGAGACGACGGAAGAGGGAGATTTCCTGATCGGCTTCACCTGTGCCGACAACTTCGAGCAGGCGCAGGCCACCGTGGAACGCTCCCTGCACGCCATCGACGCCTATCATCAGGAGTTCAAACGCGACACCTGGGAATCTGGGCGGCGGCTGGAACTCCTAGTCGAGTTGAGCCGTATCCGCGCACCCTGATCTGCCCCAGCCCCTCACCTAGAGCAGATGTCATAAAAAGGGTCTTTTTATGACCGAGCGGAGCGAGTAGTTTTAACTGAGCAGGACGCAGAATGGAGGCGCGGGGAGGCTGTTTTCCCCGTGGCGTAATTCGGAGTGCTGCTCTATACTCCCCACACATGCGACCTGATTTTGTCATCGTCGGCGCGGGCTCTGGCGGCTGCGTGCTGGCGCGGCGGCTGCTCGATTCCGGTGCCCGCGTGCTGCTGCTGGAGGCGGGCGGGCGCGGCAACCATCCGCTGATTGCCGCCCCCGCCGGGTTTCCGAAGCTGTTCAAAAGCAAACTCGACTGGGCCTTTTACACCGCGCCGCAATCCCACCTGGGCGGGCGGCGGCTGTACTGGCCGCGCGGCAAGGTGCTGGGCGGCAGCAGCGCCACCAACGCCACCATCTACATTCGCGGCTCACAGCAGGATTTCGGCGGCTGGAGCGGCCCAGATCATCGAGGGTCGGCTGGCTGGGGTGAGGGCTGGAGCTGGGCCGACGTGCTGCCGGTCTACCGCTCGCTGGAGCGCTTCCGGGGCGACGAGAGCGAGACTCGCGGCACAGGCGGGCACCTGCACGTGGGCGAGCGGGTCACCTCGCACGCGCTGTCACACGCCTTCGTGGCGGCGGCGCGGGCGCAGGGCGCGGCGGTGGGTTCCAGCTTCAACGACGGCCTTCATGCGGGCGCCGGGCTCTACGAGTCCAACCACCTGCGGGGCGTGCGCCAGTCGGCCTTCAAGGCGTTCGTGGAGCCGGTGCTGGGGCACCCTGACCTGACCGTGCTGCCCCACGCCCAGATGCTGGAACTATTGTGGGAAGGCCACCGGGTCGTGGGCCTGAGCTTCCGGCACGGCGGTAAGGTCAAAGAGGTGCGGGCCGGGGGCGTGGTGCTGGCGGCAGGCACGGTCCAGACGCCGCAACTGCTGATGCGCTCCGGCATCGGGCCACGGGCTGAGTTGGAAAAACACGGCATTCCCCTGCGGGTCCACTCGCCGGGCGTGGGCGGAAATTTGCAGGACCATCCCGCCGTGCCGGTGATCTTCAGCTCGACCATTCCCAGCCTGGACGGCGTGAACGAGCTGGCGGCGCTGGCCGAATGGGCCTTCAAGCGCACTGGCCCGCTGACCAGCAACGTGGCCGAGGCGGGCGCCTACGCCCACGCCCGGCCCGGCCTGAGCGCGGCTGACCCGCCCGACATCCAGTTTCATTTCGGCCCGGCCTATTTCCGCGACCACGGCTTTACCAGGCCGCCCCCCGGTTCGGCTCCCCACCACTTCTCGGTGGGTCCGGTGCTGGTGGACGTCCGCAGCCGGGGCCGCCTGAGCCTGCACAGCGCTGACCCCGACGCGCCGCCGATCATCGACCCGCAGTACCTGGCCGACGAACGGGACCGTTCAAGTCTGATCGCCGGGGTGCGGCTGGCCCGGCAGATCGCTGCCGCGTCGCCGCTGGCCGAACTGAGCGGCGGCGAGGTGCTGCCGGGGCTGGCTGCCCAGACGGACGCCGAGATTCTGCGCTTCATCGAATCCGAGGCCGCGACCTTCTACCATCCGGTCGGCACGGCGGCGCTGGGCGACAGCGACGAGTCGGTGGTGGACCGGAGATTGGCGGTGCGCGGAGTGCTTGGCCTGTGGGTCGCCGACGCCAGCGTGATGCCGCACATCATCCACGCCAACACCAACGCCACCGCCATGATGATCGGGGCGCGGGCGGCGCAGTGGCTACAGGAGTAGCGATGGAAGTCGTCCTGAGCGTGTATATCAGCGATCATCTGCTGCACCTGCACGACGCCGCGCAACCCGTGGGCACCGACTACGACTGGCCCGACACGACTTTTTCCGTGAACAACGGCGGCGACGTCTGCATCAGGCTGGACCGGGCGGCGGGCAGGGTCGTGGTCGTGTTGTCCTCCTACACCTTCGACCCGGACGAGCCCGGTGAAGACCGTCCGTTCGCCTTGCCGGAACTCGATCCGCCGTACTGGCAACACTGGGACCATATCGAGCGCGGCGTCATCAACTTAAGCGGTGAGATCATCCTGTGCGATTCCTGGCACGACTCGGTGACCGGAACCGATATGGTGCCCTTCGGCCTGTGCCACCTGCTGATCTTCTTCGGCGGCCTAGGCAGCGGCGACTACGACAGCGACAACGGCGCCGATTATCTCAAGCTGGTGATCTGGCCGGTGGCTCCCGACGAGCCCTGGGCATTTGAGCCGGTGGTGCTCAAGCAGTGGCAGCGACCTGATGGCGATGACCGCAGCACCGTCGCCCAGAACGCGCGGGCGGGCCGCAGCGAGAGCGAGTTGCTGGCGAGCCTGGCAAGCCCAGACGAAAGTGAGCAGCTTCACGCCCTCCTGGCGCTGGGAGCACTGGGCACCGAAACTGCGATTCAGGCGCTGCAAGCCTTCGCAGCCTCGGCGAAAGACCACGACGATGAGGCCCAGCAAATCGCCACCTCGGCGCTCGGCCTGGCCGGTGACGCCGCGCTGGACGCGCTGCACAGCCTGCTGCTCAGCCCAAGCGCGTCCGTTCTTATCCGGGCCTTGCAGGTCTTCCGTGACCGGGGGCAGATCAGCGCCCGCTGGCCGAATATCACCGCCTGTCTGCGCTCGCCTGAGCCGGAGGTGCGGCAGTGGGCCGTGAGCAGCTTCTCTGAACTCAAGCAGCCCGCCGATCTGTCGCTGCTGGCGCCGCTGATGGCTTCAGGCAACAGCGATCAGCAACACACCGCCCTCCAGGCCCTTGAGCGCTGGCAGTCCGGATCAGACGGCGGGCCACCCCGCTTGTTACCGGTAGAATTGCTGGCGCAGGTGCGGGCACTCGACGGCTCCGGCGAGCAGGTCAAGGCCCGTGTTGTGGGTTGGGAATCTCTGGGTGAGGTGGCAGCGAGGGTGCTTGGCGGTGAGCGCAATAAACGCTCACCGCCAAGCGGCTGAAGCGGTCTATCCCCCTCCAATGCCGCCCGGCACTACCGTGAGCTGCCCCGGCCCATGTTCTACTTGCGGCTATGAAACTTCTGCTGTGGCCCGCGCTGCTGGCATTGAGCCTGCCCGGCAACGGCCTGGGCGCCGCGCTGAGCACCGGCCTGGAAGACGACGCCCGGACCGTTTTGAGTTACGGACCCCGCGTGGCGGGCAGCCCGGCGGGCGAGCAGGCACGGCTCTACTTAGAGGCGCAGTTTCGTGCCCTGGGTTACCAGACCCGGCGCGAAGCCTTCACCTACCCGCGCTTCGATGATCTGGGTTCGGAGGTGAGGGCGGGCCATCAGGTGCTCAGAGGCTACGCGCTCCAGAACTCCGCCGGGGGCGAGGTCACGGCGCTGTCAGTGCGGGTGCCGGGTGTGGGCAGCGCGGCGAATTACGTCGGTCTGGATGTGCGCGGCAAGGTGGCGGTGGTCAGCCGGGGCCAAACGACCTTTTTGCAAAAAGTCCGGGCCGCTGCCGAGGCAGGCGCCGCCGGGGTCGTCATCGTCAATTCAGCTGCGGGCGAGCTGCGCGGCACGCTGGGCGAGCAGGCCGAACTGCCGGTGCTGGGCGTTTCGTCTGACGTGGGCGCCGCACTCACGGACGGCTTGCCGCTGACCCTCAGCGTGCGGGTGCGCCGGGGCGAGGTGCAGGGCGTCAATCTGGTGGCCTTCAAGGCGGGCCTGACCGGGCCTGACCTGCTGCTGGGCGGCCATCTGGATTCGGTGCTGGGCGCACCGGGCGCCAACGACAACCTGTCGGGCAGCCTGGCAGTGCTCGAAGTGGCCCGGCGCGTCGCCAACACCCCACTGTCGGCCCGCAGCTTTTTTGCCCTCTTCGATGGCGAGGAAGACGGCCTGCGCGGCTCCCGCGCTTTTGTCAAGGCCAACGCGCCCAGCCTGGAGCGCCTGAAGGCCATGTTCAACTTCGACATGGTGGGCGTGGCCGCGCAGCCGTTGACCCTGGGCGGAGACGCGAAGCTGACCGGCGTGGCCCAGCGCGTGTCGAGCGCCGCTGTCAACGACGCAGCGCCGGGCGGTAGCGACCACGTACCCTTCGCGGAGGCGGGCGTGCCCACCCTGTTTTTCCACCGGGGCCTGGACGCCAACTACCACCAGCCAGGCGACAGCCTGCTCGATCTGGAGCTGGTGCGCGGCACGGTGGACACGGCGCTGAGCATCGCGGCTGAGGTGCTGAGTCCGGCAGTCGCCAGATAGCACAGTGGGTTCAGCCGTGCAGCTCGCGGGCTACCGGCTCGGTGACGCTGAAGTCGGTGAATCTGGCCCGGAAGCCGGAGCGCTCCGGTGAGCAGCACATCAACCCGACCTGGCAGACCTCCGGCAGCGGCAGGTACGCCAGGCGCGAGAGTTGCCAGCGCCCGGCAGCGCCTTGAAACTGCACCCGCAATGCGGTGCCGTGCCGGGTCAGGCGAATGCTGACCTTGCCGCGCAAATCAGGCAGCGCCAGCACCGACCAATCTGAGAAGTCGCGGGTGACGACGGTGCTCAGGTGCGGCAGACCGTCGGTGTATTCGATGCCGGTCTTGAGCCAGGTGGTCTCACTGACGCGCAGCATCAGGCCGAGCTGGTCGTAGAGCGCCTCGTACTCACCGTCCAGGGTCACGCTGGCGGTGAAGTCGCCGCTCACTTCGCGGAACAGAAAATGGCCGTCGTCACGGATAAAGCCGTAAAACGTCTGCCGCCAGAAGTCAGTGCGCTCGCCTGTGCTGACGCTAAGCATATCGGCGGTGGCGCTCCACTGCGGCGGTTCGTTCAGCCAGTGCAGGTTCTCGAACATGGAGTGTCCTTGTGGGGGCAAAAGGCCGGTGTAGGGAACGGGATGGAGCGTCAGGGCGGCGTGTGATACAGGATTAACTTGATTCCCAGCCATTTTGGTGGAACTCGGTTGACCCCTCTCCTGCGGAGCTGTACCAGTCGCCCCTTGCAGGAGAGTCGCAGACCTGAGGAGTGGCGCCCTCATGGGGAGGAGTGGCGCCCTCATGGGCGTCCGTTCACGACGACAGTCCGCTCATGACGACAGTCCGTTCACGACGAGTGCTTGCAGAGGGGGCCACCGAGCGGCGTTCCCGCTGCATGCAGCAGATTCTTTTTAATCCCGCATCAATTCTCCAACGTGCGCTTGAGCAGCGTCACCCGAACCGGCACTTCCTTTTTGTTGCGCCAGACGGTCAGGCTCATGATCTGGCCGGGGCGCCTGGCGGCCACGCGCCGCACCACATCCTGCGAATTCTTGACCCGGTTGCCGTCCACGGCCACGATCACGTCGCCGAGCGTGACGAGCTGGCCCTCGTTGTTTTTGAGGCTGCCGCGCAGGCCCGATCTGGCGCCCGCCGTGCCCGCCGGAACGTCGATAATCAGCGCCCCGTTGCTGCTGGTCAGGCCCGCGAGCTGGCGCAGGGCCGGGTCGAGGTTGGCCGGGTCCTGAAAGGTGACGCCCAGCGTGCCGCGCTGCGAGACGCCCACCGTCTCCAGGTCGGTCAGCGACTGCTTGACCAGGTTGCCGGGAATGAACACGCCGATGATACCCGGCACCAGGTCGCCGTCGGCCACGTTCGCGTCGGCCAGGCCCACGACCTGCCCGCGTGAATCGAGGATCGGCCCGCCCGACGAGCCGCCCTGGATGGTGGCGGTGGTCAGCATGTAGGTGCCGACCTCGTTGCCGAGCTTGTCGCTGCGCGGCACCCTGTCGCTGCTGGTGGCGTAGACCCCGGTGGAAATGAAGTTCTGGTATTTCAGCGGCGTACCGACGGCGATGATCTTCTGGCCCGGCACCAGGCGGCTGCTGTCGCCGAAGCTCAGCAGTTTGGGGGCGCTGACGACAGTGACCCGGATCACGGCGATGTCCAGCCCCGGATCGATGCCGACCACCTTGGCCGGAACGGTGCGCCCGTCGCTGAGGGTCACGCTGAGGCTTTCCTGATTTTGCACCACATGGTAATTGGTGACGATCAGGTTGGCTTTGTAGAAAAATCCGCTGCCGGTTTCATTGGGGCTCTCACCCTGCTGAAGCGCGTCCTGGCGGATTCGCACGTCGATGCGCACGGTGCCGGGGACCGCCTGCCGCTGGACCTCCACGGTGTTGATCTCGTCGGAGGTGACCAGCGCGTTCTGGGCCGTGACCCGCCCGGTGACGTAAGCGCAGACCATTGCCACGCCGACCAGGGCGCCGATACCCAGCACGCGCCGCCCCAGTCCACGGCCTCTCAGACCGCGCGGCTGTGACCCCTGCGGTGACCCGTGACCCGGCCCGGCGTTCACTCGCCTGAGCCGCCCTTGCTGGGCGCACTGCTGCTGGACTTGCTGCTGGACTCGCTCGCAGCCGGGCTGCTCGCCGCTGCACCTTTGGAGTCGCTGCTTTTGGATTCGAAACCTTTGGGCTCTGAACCTGGAGATGCCTGGCTCTCCGACTTGCTCTCCGAGCTGCCTTCAGCGCTGGCCTTGCGGCTGGGCGAGCGCGAATCGTTGGCGTAAAAGCCGCTGCCCTTGAAGGCGATACCCGGCGCCGACAGCAGCCGCTTGACCGGCTCGCCCGTTTCGGGGTGGACCGTCAGGGCGTCGTCTTTCATGCTCTGCTTGAGTTCGAAGGTCTGATTGGTCACCAGATTGCGGTAGACATACGTGGGCATAGGTTTTGTGGGTTCCTCCGGCGGTTCATCGTAGCGTAAGCGGCGCGGCGGCGGCAGGGCAACTCTGGCGCACCCTTCAGCCACCACGCAGCATGATGAGTGTTGTACTCACTTCAGTCCGTGCTCACCTGAGTATAGGCCGCCGTGTTAAGCTGGGCACGCCGGAGGCGACACTGTTCACCGCTCGGCACCACCCAGGGAAGCGCAAGACCCCGCCAGCCGTAAAGGCGCGGGGGTACGAGGTGGGAGTCATCGAAATCGCCGGAGCCAATACTGCCGGGCGACTGTTCTGCGGATGCTCCCAGGGTCCACGCCGGACCCTCCCGACCCTACGCCGTAGGGCAAACGTCCACCGAAAACGGCGCCGAGAGGCGTCAACAAGGTGGCGTGCGGCAGACCAATACACGCCTGTGACGCGCCAAAAACGCGCTTCACCAGGCCGGAGTTCACATGTGCGGAATAGTAGGGTATATCGGAGCGCGTCAGGCGCAAGGCGTGCTGGTGTCCGGCCTCGCCAAACTGGAGTACCGGGGCTACGACTCGGCGGGCGTGGCCATTCTGGATCACGGCAGCATTCAGGTCCGCAAGAAGGCGGGCAAGCTGGCCAACCTGGGCGCCGAACTGGCTGAGCATCCGCTGGCCGGAACGCTGGGCATCGGGCACACGCGCTGGGCCACCCACGGCCTGCCCAACGACACCAACGCCCACCCGCACGCCACCGAGGACGGGCGGATCGTGATTATTCACAACGGCATCATCGAGAATTACCTGAGCCTCAAGGCTGAACTCAGGGCACGCGGCCACGAGTTCAAGTCCGAAACTGACAGTGAAGTGCTGGCCCACCTGATCGAGGAGAAGTACGCCCAGACCGGCAGCGATCTGTACGAGGCCGTGCGGCTCTCACTCGGCGAGGTGCGCGGCGCCTACGGCATCGTGGTCACACACGCCGATCACCGCGAGATCGTGGCGGCCCGGACGGTCAGCCCGCTGGTGATGGGCGTCGGCGAGGGCGAGATGTTCCTGGCCTCCGACGTGCCCGCCCTGCTGCCCTACACCCGCCGGATGGTCTTCCTCCACGACGGCGACATGGTGGTCCTGAGTGATTCCGGCTACCGCGTCACCGATTTGCAGGGCCGTGCGGTCACGCGCCAGATCGACCAGATCGACTGGGACGCCGAGGCGGCGGAAAAGGGCGGCTTCGACACCTACATGCTCAAGGAGATCTACGAGCAGCCCACCGCCCTGACCAACACCCTGATCGGGAGGTTGAACGACGACAGCGGCGAGGTCAATCTGGACATCAACCTGGACCCATCGTCATTCAAGCGAATATCAATCATCGCCTGCGGCACGGCTTACTTGGCCGGGCTGGTCGGCGAATACCTGATCGAACAACTGGCCCGCATTCCGGTGGAAGTGGACGTGGCCAGCGAGTACCGCTACCGCGATCCGCTGGTGTCCGAGCACACCCTGGCCATCGTCATCAGTCAGTCGGGCGAGACCATCGACACGCTCGAAGCGCTGCGCGAGGCCAAGAAAGGCGGCGCCAAAACCCTGGGCGTCATCAACGCCAAGGGGTCGAGCATGACCCGCGAGCTGGACGACACGCTGTACATCCACGCCGGGCCGGAGATCGGGGTGGCGAGCACCAAGGCGTACACCAGCATGGTCGGCGCGATGCTGATGCTGGCCCTCTGGCTGGCGCGGGCGCGGGGCACGCTGAGCGAGGCGCAGGCCAAGGAGCTGCTGAGTGCCGCCCGTGAGCTGCCCCGGCTGGTCGAGGAAGCCCTCTCGCCGCAGCGGGTGGCCCAGATCAAGGTGGTGGCCGAGAAGTACGCCCACGCCCGCGATTATTTATTTCTGGGACGTGGAGTGAACGCCCCGACGGCGCTGGAAGGTGCCCTCAAGCTCAAGGAGATCAGCTACATCCACGCCGAGGGCTACGCGGCGGGCGAGATGAAGCACGGCCCGATCGCCCTGATCGACGAGAATCTGCCGGTGGTGGTGGTCGCCACCCAGAGCCGCCTGTTAGAGAAGACCATCAGCAACGTGCAGGAGGTCCGGGCGCGGGCGGGCAAAGTGATTTTGCTGCTCTCCGACGGTGATACCGAGAACGCCCAGCACGCCGACGACGTGATCTACGTGCCGCGCAGCCACGAGATGGTCAGCCCGATTGTCAACGTGGTGGCGCTGCAACTGCTGAGCTACTTCACGGCCACGGCGCTGGGCAAGGACGTGGACAAGCCGAGAAATCTGGCGAAGAGCGTGACGGTGGAGTAGGCTCGCTAGACTTCCTCCCATGCCCCCTTCCCAGACCCGGCGCCCCATTGCGGCCCGCAGCAGCGCCTGGGCGCGGGCGCTGGCCGGGTGGTTGGCCCGCAGCCAGGTCACGCCGAATCAGATTTCCGGTTTCAGCGTGCTCGTCGCCGGGCTGGGCGCCGGAGCGCTGCTGATATTGGCGCCTATTCCGGGGTTGCTGTGTTTTGCGCTGAGCATCCAGCTTCGGCTGGTCTGCAACCTGCTCGACGGGATGGTGGCCGTAGAGGGCGGCAAGAAGTCCGCACTGGGCGCTCTGTACAACGAGTTTCCGGATCGTCTGGCCGACTCGTTGCTGATCGTGGCGGCGGGCTACGCGGTTGGCCTGTCCTGGCTGGGCTGGTGGGGTGCCCTGGCGGCGGCGCTGACCGCCTACGTGCGCGTCTTCGGCGGCGCGTTGGGCCTGGAGCAGCGCTTCAACGGCGTGATGGCCAAGCCGCAACGCATGGCAGTCCTGACGGTGGCGGCGATATTGGGCGCTGTGGAATGGGGCATCTGGGACACCCGCTACGCCCTGACGGTGGGCGCCTGGCTGGTCGCGGTGGGCGCCTCGGTCACCTGCGTCACGCGCACGCTGGAGATCGCCCGGCAACTGGAAGAGTAGCTGTCCGGCACTTCAGATGATGATTCGCCCAGGAGCCAGTGCGCCTCCTTTCGTGGCAGCATCAGGAACAGAATTCAACGCACCACAAGGAGAATCCATGAACGTGCTGTTTATCGGGGGCACCGGCATCATCAGCTCGGCCTGTACCCAACTCGCCGCCGAGCGCGGATACAAGCTCTATCTGCTCAACCGGGGCCAGTCGGCGCGGGCGGTGCCTGCGGGCGTCACGCTGCTGCGCGGCGACGTGCGCGACCCGGCTTCACTGACTGCTGCGCTGGGTGATCTCACCTTCGACGCGGTGGTCAACTGGGTCGCCTTCACGCCGGAGCACATCGAGGCTGACCTGGCGGCGTTCCGGGGCCGCACCCGGCAGTACGTGTTCATCAGTTCGGCGTCGGCATATCAGAAACCCGTCTCGCTGCTGCCGATCACCGAATCCACGCCGCTGCACAACCCGTTCTGGCGCTATTCCCGCGACAAGATCGCCTGCGAGGAGCGCCTGATGCGGGCCTACCGCGAGGACGGTTTCCCGGTGACCATCGTGCGGCCCTCGCACACCTACGACCAGACGCTGCTGCCGATGGACGGCGGCTACACCGTCGTCGCCCGGATGCGGGCGGGCAGGCGGGTGATCGTTCACGGCGACGGCACCTCGCTGTGGGTGCTGACCCACCACCGCGATTTCGCCGTGGGTTTTGTCGGCCTGCTGGGCAATCCGCACGCCCTGGGCGAGACGTTTCACATCACTGGCCAGGAGTTGCAGAGCTGGAACGCCATCTTCGCCGAGGTGGCGCGGGCGGCGGGCACCACTGCCGATATGGTGCATCTGCCGTCAGACATGATTGCGGCCTTCGATCCTGAGTGGGGCGCTGGCCTCCTGGGCGACAAGGCCCACAGCGTCATCTTCGACAACACCAAGATCCGGCGGGTCGTGCCCGACTTCAACCCCGTTATTCCCTTTGCACGCGGCGCCGACGAGATCATGGCCTGGCACGACGCCGACCCCGCCCGGCAGGTGATCGACGCCGCTCTGGACACCCGGATGGGCGCCCTGCTGGCCGCCTATGACCGGATGATGAGCTGAGCGTATTCAGGAGTTTCACCAGTCGCCACGCTGCGTTCTCGGTGGTCTGGCGAACACTCAGGCTGGACTGGAACAGGCCCACTCGATTCAGCTTACTGGAGCGCCATGCCACAGACCGACCATCTGACCTATCGCCGCCTCGGCCCGGACGACCTGCCGGTGCTGATAGCGTTCATGACGACGGAAACCTGGCCGTTTCACGGCATTCCGAATCTGAGCCCAGAACAGGTGCAGGGGCAGGCGGAGCGCGGCACCTACTGGGGCGAGGACGTGGAGAGCTGGCTCATCGAGGAAGCGGGCCTGACCGTCGGCTTCGTGCGGCTGTTCGATCTGAGTGACTCTGGCGCCCTGTTCGATCTGCGGCTGAGGGCGGCGGCTCGTGGGCGCGGACTGGGCACAGCCGCCCTGCGCTGGCTGAGCGGGGACCTGTTCGGCGCATATCCGCACCTGAACCGGATCGAGGCGCATACGCTGGTCGGCAACTTGGCCATGCGCAGGGCGCTGCTGCGAACCGGCTTCGTGCAGGAGGCGTACCACCGACAGAGCTGGCGACAGGGTGAGCAGCTTCTGGACAGCGTGGGGTACGCGCTGCTGCGCAGCGACTGGGCGAGCGGCACGGTCACGCCGATTCCGAGCGGCGAGCCTGAGCGCGGCGTCTGAATGCCCTCACTGCCGAGGGTCGGCGAACTGCCCTAAACTCCACCCATGACCCGCCACGCCACCGTTCACCGACGAACCTTAGAGACGGACATCCAGCTCAGCCTCGATCTGGACAATCCGGCGCCGCAAACCCTCAGCACCGGACACGGCTTTTTTGACCACATGCTCGATCAGCTCGCCCGGCACGGACGCCTGGGCCTGAGCGTGGAGGCGCGCGGTGACTTGCCCACCGGGCCGCACCACCTGATCGAGGACACCGGCATCACGCTGGGGCAGGCGCTGACTCAGGCGCTGGGCGACCGGCGCGGCATCGAGCGCTACGGCAGCGCCTTCGTACCGATGGACGAGACGCTGGCGCATGTGGTGGTGGACCTCTCAGGCCGCGCTCACCTGGCCTTCGAGCCGGAGCGGCTGAACGTGTTCGGCGACGCGGCGGATTTTACCCACTACCACCTGCGGGAATTCCTGCGCGGGTTGTGCAACCACGGCGGCGTGACGCTGCATGTGCGCCTGCTGGCCGGGCGGGAAGCGCACCACGTCATCGAGGCGATCATGAAGGCGTTTGCCCGTGCCCTGCGCGACGCCGTACGGGTCAGCAGCGACGTGCTGCCGAGTACCAAGGGTCAACTTTGAGAGCCGAGGCGTGAGCGCTGAAATCCTGCTGCTCGACTACGGCGCGGGCAACCTCCGCAGCGCCGAGAAAGCGCTCCTTCGGGCCGGGCTGAACGTGCGCGTCACCGATCAGCCGACTGAGCTTGGCGGCGCGGCGGGCCTGGTCGTGCCTGGCCAGGGTCACTTCGGACAGGTGATGGACGCTTTCGATGCCAGCGGCTTCCGCGAGCCGCTGCTGGAAGCCGTCCGATCCGGCACGCCGCTGCTGGGCATCTGTGTGGGGATGCAGATGCTGCTCTCCGGCTCCGAGGAGGCGCCGGGCGTGGCCGGGCTGGGGCTGCTGCCGGGCACGGTGCGGCGCTTCGAAGCGGCGCCGGGCCATAAGGTGCCGCAGATGGGCTGGAACAGCCTCGAACCGGTGGGCGACTCGCCGCTGCTGCGCGGCATGGGCACGCCGGGCTACGCCTATTTCGTTCACAGCTACTACGTGCCCTTGGACGTGCAGGCCGATTCAGGCGCCGTCAGCGAGTACGGCGTACAGTTCTGGGCGGCGCTGAGCCAGGGCAACATTCACGCCACTCAGTTTCACCCGGAGAAAAGCGGGGCGCTGGGATTGGCGCTGCTGGAGCGCTTCAAGCGGAATGTGATCGGAGAGGAGTAGGGAAGTGGCAAGATGGGAACGGATCAAGTCCCGCTCCTCCCTCTGTTCCCACAAGCCACACGCCTCCCTCCGCTTTACCTCCCCTTTACACAGGCGCTCAGGTGGCGAAGTCGGCGAGGCAACCTGCCAGTTGCCGCCGGGTTGGACAGTAAGCTGTGCTCATGAACGAGCCTCTGCCCCTCAGTCACGACCTGCTTCAGAAGCTCGCCACGGCAGACCTGGTGCGCCCCGATCAGTTGCTGGGCGCTCACCTGATGACCCAGGGCGGCGCAGACGGCGTGCGCTTCGCGGTCTGGGCACCGAACGCCCAGCATGTCAGCGTGGTCGGCGATTTCAACTGCTGGAACGGCCTGGAACACCCCATGGAGCGGCTGGACTTCGGCTTCTGGGGCGTCTTCGTGCCGGGCGCCGGGGCCGGACACGCCTACAAATACAACGTCACCGGTCAAAACGGCCAGACCGTCCAGAAAGCCGATCCGTACATGGCCCGCGCCGAACTGCGCCCGGCCACCGCCAGCATCGTCTGGCAGAGCAATTACGTCTGGCACGACGAAGAGTGGATGGCTGAGCGCGACCAGGGCGAGGGCACGCCGATCAGCATCTACGAGCTGCACCTGGGCTCCTGGGCACGCGGGCTCGACAACTGGTTCATGAACTACCGCGACCTGGCGCACCGGCTGGCCGACTACGTGACCTGGCTGGGCTACACCAGCGTCGAGTTGATGGGCGTCATGGAGCACCCCTTCGACGGCTCCTGGGGCTACCAGGTGACCGGCTACTACGCGCCCACCGCCCGCTTCGGCACGCCCGACGATTTCAAGTATTTCGTGGACCACCTGCACTCGCGCGGCATTGCGGTGCTGCTCGACTGGGTGCCGGGCCACTTCCCCACCGACGAGCACGGCCTGGCCCACTTCGACGGCGGCCCGCTGTACGAGTACGCCGACCCCCGGCGCGGCTACCACTACGACTGGAACACCTACATCTTCGATTATGGCAGGAGCGAGGTGGTGATGTTCCTGATCGGCTCGGCGCTGCGCTGGCTGGAGGAATACCACATCGACGGCCTGCGGGTGGACGCGGTGGCCTCGATGCTCTACCTGGACTTCTCGCGCACCGACTGGATTCCGAATGTGTATGGCGGCAACGAGAACCTGGAGGCGGCGGCCTTTCTCAAGCGCCTCAACGAGGTGGTGGCCCACCGGGTGCCCGGCGCCGTCATCATCGCCGAGGAGAGCACCAACTACGCCGGGGTGACCACGCCCGCGCCGTATGGCCTGGGCTTTTCCTACAAATGGGCCATGGGCTGGATGAACGACTCGCTGGCCTACGTCGAGAAAGACCCGATTTTCCGCCAGTACGAGCACCACAAACTGACCTTCTACAACGTCTACCGCAACACCGAGAAGTTCGTGCTGGCGCTCTCGCACGACGAGGTGGTCCACGGCAAGGGCAGTCTGCTGCGCAAGATGCCCGGCGACCAGTACGCCCAGATGGCGGGATTGCGAACCTTCTACACCTACATGTGGACCACGCCCGGCAAGAAGCTGCTGTTCATGGGCCAGGAATTCGCCCAGGGCACTGAATGGAATTTCGATGCCGAGCTGCCCTGGTATCTGACCGATCTGCGCGACCACCGGGGCGTAATGCTGCTCATCCGCGACCTGAACAGGCTCTACCGGCAGTATCCGGCCCTGCATGCCGGGGACCACACCGAGGCGGGCCTGAGCTGGCTCAACGCCGACGACGCGGGGGCGAGCACCTACAGCTACCTGCGCCGCGACCCGGCGAGCGGCGACTGGCTGCTGATCGTGCTGAACATGACCCCGGTGTTCCGCCAGGGCTACACGCTGGGCGTGCCCCAGGCCGGTGAATACAGCGTGCTGCTGAGCACCGACGCGGGCGAGTACGGCGGTTTCGGCACCCAGCAAGCCGACCTGCGCACCCAGGACGGCGGCGCCTACGGCCAGCCCTACCGCTTGCTGGTCAACCTGGCGCCCAACAGTGCGCTGATTCTGGCGCCACCGCCGAGGCCCGTCGCCTCCGACATCAGCACTGTGGGCGCCGCCGAAAGCCCCGCGAGCAGCAGCAAGCCCAGGGCCAAAGGCAAGAAAACGCCCGCTGGCGTGTCGATGAAGCCGGGAAAACAGCCGAGTGACGAAACCGCCTGAGCCCGCACCACACCCGCCCGGCCCGAACCGGCTGGCCGCCGTCAGCCTGGGGCTGTTGCTGCTCGCCGCGCTGCTGCTGTTCGCGCCGCTGCTGGGCTACCGGGTGCCGGTCTGGGTACTGGCGCTGCTGCTGGCCGCCCGGCTGGGCGTGCAACTGCTGCGTGCCCGCAGCGACGCCCGGCTGCGGCGCCCGGTGAGCTGGCTGCTCGACGCGGCGCTGATTGCGCTGCTGCTGACTACCCGCCCGGTCTGAACCGGTCTGTAAGGCACGCCGTCCCTCAAAGCCGTAAGCTCTTAGCCATGATCCGTTTCCAGAAAACCGACGCCCTGCATCCGGAGAAGCAGACCACCCTCATTCTCGATGTGCTGCCGCTGCTGGCCTTCGCCACCGGCTTCGTGATCGTGCGCAGCATCCTGGGCAACCTGGCGGCGCCGCCCAGTCGGCCCACACCGCCACAACTTGAGCTAAGGTAAGCGCATGACGCAGGCCAATACCATTCAACTGTTTCGCAGCAACTCCAGTGGTCGCAACATCGTCCCCGGCTGGATGCAGCTCAACCCCAGCAAGCCCGACACCATCGAGATTCAGGTGGACCTCGACGCCTCGGACCTGGGCAGGGCGCAGGCCACGCTGCTGATCGAGTACTGGCCCAACCCCGGCGAGCTGGGCCTTCAGAGCCTGTTGCCGGTGCGCGCCTTTACCTCATCGAAGGAGGGCTGGTGCCTGCTCGTTCCCGCCCAGGGCCAGGTGCTGATCCGCGCCATCGACACCGAGCCCTCGCCGCCGCTGCTCTCGGCGCACGGCATCACCCTGGAGCCCGCCACGCCCGTCGGCACGGTGGTCAACGTCAAGGTGAACTTCCCCGACAGCCAGGTGCCAAACGACGTCAGCGGCCTGCAACTCAATAGCTGAGCGCCCGACTTCCCACCCCCACTGGCCCCCCACCACCAGGGGTAAGCGTCCAAGCTCAAAACGTAAAGAACGCCACCTCGTGATGGGGCGGCGTTGCGTATGCTGCCGGTATGACCCGTTCCTACACCGACACCCGCACCGAGCAGGGCCGAATCCGGTTCCTGCTCGGCAGCGGCGTCGTGGTGCTGGTGACGGAAGGCCCCGGCTGGGCGCACACTCAGCGCTTTTCCAGCCTGGACGACGCGGCCCTGGGGCTGGCGCTCAACCCGCAGGTGCCGCAGGAGCTGTACCTTCAGGCGCTGGGCGAGCTGTGCCAGCAGATCAGCTTTTTCGGGCACCTCGGCGCGGCGTAGGGAGCGGGCCGTTTCCCGTTTTCTAGCGCTTGCCCTCTAAGCCGCGCTCTGATACACTTGCGAGCGGTGTTTTGCGCTTGGTAGGGTGCATGACTGCCGGGCGCAGCCCCGGCGAGGTCCACGGCCACTGCCCCCGCAGCCTGGCCGACGTGACCTGTGAAGTGCTGCCACAGCCACCCATACTTTCTGGCGGTCGTTCCCGACCTTAGTTCACTGGAGCCTTCAACGTGAAAACCTACACCCCCGAACTGCCTGAGAACGCCGATCAGAACTGGATCGTGGTCGACGCAGCGAACATTCCGCTGGGCCGCCTGGCCACCCTGGTCGCCAGCCGCATCCGTGGCAAGCACCGCCCGGATTTTACCCCCAACATGATTCTGGGCGATTTCGTGATCGTGCTCAACGCCTCGCAGGTGACGTTGACCGGCAAGAAGATGGACCAGAAGCTCTACTCGCGCTACAGCGGCTACCAGGGCGGTCTCAAGCAGGAAACCGCCCGCAGCCTGATCGCCCGCGCCCCGGAGCGCGTCATCGAGCACGCCGTCTTCGGCATGTTGCCCAAAGGTCGCCAGGGCCGCGCCATGCACAGCCACCTCAAGGTGTACCCCGGCGAGCAGCACCCCCACAGCGCCCAGAAGCCCACCAAGCTGGAGACCAACTGATGCCTACCGAACAGTTCTACGGCACCGGACGCCGCAAAACCGCCGTCGCCCGCGTGTTCCTGCGCCCCGGCGAGGGCAAGATCACCGTCAACGGCAAAGAGTTCCAGGCGTACTTCCGTGGCCTGCTCCGCGCCTTCAATGCCCTCCAGGCGTTCCGTGAAACCGGCACTGCCGGACGTTACGACGCCTACATCACGGTGGCGGGCGGTGGCCCCAGCGGCCAGGCCGACGCCATCAAGCTGGGCATCTCGCGGGCGCTGCTGAAGGTCAACCCCGACTTCCGCATTCAGCTCAAGCCCAAGGGCCTGCTGACCCGCGACCCCCGCGAGGTCGAGCGCAAGAAGTACGGCCTGAAAAAAGCCCGCCGCGCGCCCCAGTTCAGCAAGCGCTGAGCCGAAGCGAGTACGAACAGTCCCTCTCCCTTGGTGGAGGGGGCTTTTTCGTGTTGTGGAGCGGAGACGCTGCCTGGTCGCCCCCTCACCCTTCCGCAAGGGCGAGGGACTAACAGCGTTCTGTTCAAGTATAGTTCAAACCTTGTATTACTCCGAGAACAGCACAAGGTTTGTTTAATTAGCCCTCTCACTGTGTTCAGGGCAAGAATCTCTTTAAAATCGGTGTTTATCAGCGTGCAGAACGACCACAAATCCGACACAGCCCCCCACCTCCCGCCCTTGCATTCATCCATACCGACGCAGCCCACTCCGCCCGCTAGGCTGGGCACCATGAATGACGTTCCCTACGCCCTGCGGATGATCTGGCAGCGGCTGTGTTTCATGCACTGGGCGGTGGACGCGCGGACGCTGCGCCCCCACATTCCGGAGGGCCTGACGCTGGACACCCACCAGGGCCGGGCCTACCTCGGCGTGGTGCCGTTCGTCATGTCGGGCGTGGCGCCGCGCGGCCTGCCGACGGTCAGCGGCTTATCGGAGTTTCCGGAACTCAATTTGCGCACCTACGTCACCGACGCGCAGGGCCACGCAGGCGTCTGGTTTTTCAGTCTGGACGCCACGCAACCCATCGCCGTGCGCCTGGCGCGGGCAGGCTTTCATCTCCCCTACTTCGACGCCCGGATGTGGAACCGTGAGCGCGGTGACGTCACCGAGTACGCCAGCGTCCGGACGCACCGGGGCGTGACGGCAGGCGCGTTTGCGGGCGCGTACCGTCCGGTGGGGCCAGTCTT
Source organism: Deinococcus sp. (assembly GCF_025362455.1). Classification (GTDB taxonomy): domain Bacteria; phylum Deinococcota; class Deinococci; order Deinococcales; family Deinococcaceae; genus Deinococcus. The sequence goes on from NZ_JANYGJ010000008.1 coordinate 28,443, forward strand.
CACTTCAGAGCCGGGCAGCCTGGAGATGTGGCTGACCGAGCGTTATTCCCTGTTCAGCGCCTCCGGCAGCCGCATCTACCGGGGCCGCATCTGGCACGAGCCCTGGCCGCTGCAACGCGCCGAGGCCGAGATCCGGGTCAATACCCTGGCCGAGTTGATCGGCATGAAGCTGGAAGGCGAGCCGCACCTGCTCTACGGCGAGCGGCTGGAGGTGAGGGCCGGGCTGATTACTTGGCTGTAGTGTCACTCAGGGGCAAGACCTTCCAGCAAAAACGGCGCGTCCATACCACGCTTCGCCGCTTCCCGCGCCACTTCCGGTGCGAAATTCAGCGCCAGCGCCGCCTGATAACTGCGCCGCGCCAGATCGCGTTCGCCCTGCGCGTCGCGGACCTGGCCCAGCCTGGCGAGCACCAGCCCCGGCAGGCTGCGCGGGTGGTCGCTCAGCGCGTGGGCGGCGCGTTCGAGCAGGCTGCGGGCGCTGGCCAGATCGCCGGTCGCCAGGTAAATCCCCGCCGCGTGGTAATCGAGTTCGGCCTGGGGCGTGATCGGGTCGCCGGTTTCGCGGGCCAGGGCTTCGATCAGCGCCGACAGGTCATCGTCGTCGCGCAGTTGTCCGGCCCGGTCCGCCAGGGCACGCAGGCGGGACGCCTCGCCCGGCTGGAAGGCAACGTCTGGCAGGGCAGCACCGGGGAGGCGTTCCAGCAGCCCTGCCAGGTCGTCGAGGGCCACCAGGGCGGCGCCGGACTGACCCTGCAACCGCTCGGCCAGCTCATCCAGGCGGCGGACCTGATGACGGGTGCCGGGGCCTTCGTCCAGCGCGGCGGCGAGGGCGGCGTGGTAGCGGCGGATCAGGTCGAGTGTGTCAGGACTAATCGCCCGTTCCAGCGTCATGGGCGTGGACAGCAGCTCGGCCAGCTCGGCCTCGGCGGCGGCGGCCTGCTTCAGTCTGGCCTTGCCCTGCGGATACTGGGGCAGGAATTCGAGCAGTTGGCTGTACTCGGCCTCGGCCCAGGCCCAGTCGGGCGAGACCTCCTGCACGCTGAGTCGATCCGCCCCGAAGGCGTCACGGGCGGGGTGTTCGGGGTCGGGACCGCTGGCCCACAAGACGCTGCTCAGCTTCAGGCCGCGCACGAGTTCGGTCAGCGTCGCCGCGTTGTACTGGGGCGAGAGCCGCAGCAGGTCGCCCAGATCGGGGAGGAGGGTGAGGGGCATTGGAGGTGATTGTAGCGGGGTGGGGAGCGTAAACTGGCTTCAAGCAACTGAGGAGGAAAATGAGCGAATACTACTCCATCACCTTCAGATACATGTCCAGATATAACAAATTTGAGCTGATACGAGAACTTCTAACGGGAGATTGGACGTTGGAGTTTAACGGGATGATGAAATATCTCCCCAAAGCGCCTAATGACGATACACGTGATCCATATGGCGAGGATTTTGTTTGCGAGCCTTATGATCTAGCCAAATACATGAACGTCGCCCAGACTCAGTACAGCTCTGAAGAAAATATTTCATTCTCTGCTATTACGCAGGCTCTTCAATGGCCCTTATTATTCTTCTTCGATGCAGACGGATCAATAAATGTGAGTTTCACGTATCTCGATGTGACGTTTTCAGAGGGGTACAAGCTGGCTGACCTCAATCTTGTTTTGCTGAACTTATTCAAGTTTTTTCACAGCAACCACTGCGACATTCTGAATTACAAAGTCGAATGGGGCGATTGACCCGGCTGCGACTCCTCCGCCTCACCCCTTCGGCACACTCTTGCTGCCCCGCCCCACCCTCAGCACGTCGGTGACGCTTTCGATCTGCCGGAGTTGATTGGCGAGCCGGACCAGTTCGTGCTGATCTTCGACGGCCAGGCGAAGCGAAATATGCGCCACACTGTCGGCGCCCACGCCCGCGCTGATTTTCATGGGGCTGTGCTTGAGGGCCACCAGCAGGTTCAGCACGTCGTGCAGCAGACCACTGCGGTCCTCGGCCACCACGTCGAGGTCCACGATGGCGTTGCCGCGCTGGCCGGGGTCCCAGGAGGCGGCCACGCAGCGCTCCGGCTCGTCTCTGAGCAGCCGCACCATGTTCGAGCAGTCGATGCGGTGAACGCTGACACCCCGGCCCCGCGTCAGGTAGCCCATGATCTGGTCGCCGCGAATCGGTGAGCAGCAGTTGGCCAACTTGGTGACGGTGGTAAAGCCCTCCACATAGACGCCGCCCGGCTCGACCAGACGTCGGGCAGGCGCCCGCACAGGCCGCTGCTCCTGCTCAAGCTGGGGGGCCAGGGCGCGGGCCACGGCGCCGGGCGTGAGTTTGCCCGCGTGGATGGCCAGGTACAGATCGTCGGGGTTGCGCGAGCCCGCCAGCTTGGAACTCACGTCTTCCAGAATCTTGGTGCGCATCAGTTGCCGGACCGGCAGTTGCCGTTTGCGCAGGTAGCGTTCCAGCACGTCGTGGCCGTTTTGCAGCGCCTCGTGGCGCTCCAGCACCAGGAAGTGATGCCGAATCTTGCTGCGGGCACTGCGGGTCGTGGCGAAGTTCAGCCAGTCGCGGCTGGGCTTGGAACTCTTGTTGGTGACGATCTCCACCATGTCGCCGTTTTTGAGCTTGTGGCTCAGCGGCACAATCGAGCTGTTGACCCGCGCCCCGATGGTGGTGTCTCCGATGCGCGAGTGGATGTGGTAGGCGAAATCGACCGGCGTGGCGCCCTGCGGCAAGCTCACCGTGTCGCCCTTGGGCGTGAACACGAAGACCCGCCCGCCCAGGATGTCGTTTTTCACGGCGTCCACGAAGTCCGAGGCGTCGGTGATGTCGCGCTGGAACTCGCGGAGCTGGACCATCCAGTCCTCGCGGTCCTTGACGGCCAGGCCCTCGCCGCCCTTGTACATCCAGTGGGCGGCCACGCCGAATTCGGCGATCTCGTGCATCCGGCGCGAACGAATCTGCACCTCGATGGGCTGGCCGCCCTGGCTGATGACGGTGGTGTGCAGGCTCTGGTAGCCGTTGGGTTTGGGCACCGCGATGTAGTCCTTGAAGCGGCCCGGAATCGGCGACCACATGCTGTGAATGATGCCCAGCGAGTGGTAGCAGACCCGTTTTTCACGGGCGACTTCCGAGCGGTCCTTGGTCTTGCCGGGCGGGGCGTTGACCGGCTTGGGCGTCAGAATCAGCCGGATGGCCAGCAGGTCGAAAATCTGCTCCAGGGCCTTGCCCTCCTTTTGCATCTTAACGTGGATGCTCCAGAGGTGCTTGCTGCGCCCGGCGATGTCGATCTCCTCGATCCATTCCGGCAGTTCCGGATCGTCGAGCAGTTCATGGCGCAGTTGCTCGATGGCCTGCAAGATATGGGCCTCGCGCTCCTCCTGGCGGGTGCGCAGCCGGATTTTCAGCGAGTTGTAGGCGGGCGGGTCGAGGTACTGAAAGCTCAGGTCTTCGAGTTCCCATTTGATCTGCCCGATGCCCAGCCGGTGCGCCAGCGGCGCGAAGATCTCGATGGTCTCGCGGGCGATGCGCTGCTGCTTTTCGGGCTTCATGCTGGAGAGCGTGCGCATGTTGTGCAGCCGGTCAGCCAGTTTGACGATAATCACCCGGATATCGCCGGTCATGGCGATCAGCATCTGGCGCAGGTTTTCCGATTGCTCGTCGTGCAGGTTGGCGCTGAGCTTGGTGAGCTTGCTGACCTTGGTTTCGCCCTCGACGATGCGGCGCACGTCCTCGCCGAACTGCGCCTCGATCATCTCGAAGGTGACGTATTCGACGTCTTCCACCGTATCGTGGAGCAGCCCCGCCGCGATGGCGTCGGTGTCCATGCCCAGCTCGCTGAGAATGCGGGCCACCGCCACCGGATGCGTGATGTACGGCTCGCCACTTTTGCGGCTGACACCCTCATGCGCCTGCCGAGCGAACTCGTAGGCGGCGTCTATCTTTTGGCGTTCTTCCGGGGGGCGGGTCGCCAGCAGGGGGCGAAGTTGTTCCATACCGTGCACAGGGCTCAGAATAGCGAACTGCCCGGCACCGTGTCTGTCATCAGCACCGTGTCTGTAACCAGCACTGTGTCTGTAACCAGCACCGTGTCTGTTGCGAGCGCCGTGCCTGTTGCGGCTGACGGCGACGGTACAGAAAACGGTACAGAAAAAGCCCGCCTCACCGTGAAGGCGAAGCGGTCGTAGCGGAACTGAGATTGGCAACGGGCCGCAGCCCGCATAAGGTTCAGATACAGCAGCAGAGAAGGTTTAGCGCTTGACGCGCACAGGCACCGGGACCGGCTGAGGCTGGGCGCTGGGATTGCGCAACGTCTCGCGCAGCCACTGGATGAATTCCTTGAGTCTCATGCCCCGATTCTAGGCCCACCATCCTCAAGCAGATGCGCGTAACCTTACCATCGCCTGGGAGTGCCCCCAGTGGGGGTGTACGCCAGGGTACACGGCGGGACAAGTCGCCCAGAATCCTCGCTGAGCGGCCTTCTGAGCCGCGAGTCTGGGATGAGCAAATCTGTCGTCACCCTGAGCCGGAGCGGAGGATGACAACTTGTGGACAGCAGCGGCGCTCAACGGCACAATGACATACAGCACGTTCAGGACAGGTGCGTTACCTCCGGGTGCCGCCGAACATGCCGATCAGGTCTTCGAGTGGGTTTCCGGCCTGCTGGCCCTGCTGAGGCTGCTGACCACCTTGCTGACCGCCCCCGCCCAGCACGCTGCCGAGCAGGCCACCCAGCCCGCCCTGGCCTCCCTGGCCGCCCATCAGCCCGCCGAGCATGCCGCTGAGATCACCCATACCGCCCTGCTGCTGGGGCTGCTGCGCCTGGGGCTGCTGCTGGCCGCCGCCGAGCAGGCTCCCCAGCATGCCGCCGAGGTCGCCCATGCCGCCCTGCTGAGGCTGTTGCTGCTGCCCGCCGCCCAACATGCCGCCGAGCATCCCGCCCAGACCGCCTGCCGCGCCACCGCCCAGCACGCTGCCGAGGATGCTGCCCAGGCCGCCCAGATTGCCCACGGCGCCGCCTGCACCGCCCGCGTTCCGGTTGCGGCTCAGATACGCCATCACCAGCGGGGCCGCCATCGAGATGACCTGCGTGGCGACCTGGGGGCTGATTCCGGCCCGCTGGCTGACCGCGTTCACGGCGGCGCCCTGCTGGTCGCCAAACACATGCCCGGCGATGCGCTGGCCGTCGTCGAGGTTGGGCATGCTGCCCTGCCCGAACTGATCGAGGGCGCTGCCGTCGTGCTGGTCCATCGCCTGCGAGAGCCGCTCGGCGTGCGCCGGGTCCTGGGCGTTGGCGCCCATCTGGCTGATCATCAGCGGCACGGCGGCTTCCAGGGCCGACTGCATCTGATCGGGGGCGACGCCGAGTTGCTGACTGGCCTGCGCGGTCTGGCTCTGGCCGAGGCCGAGCGCGTTCAGAATATCCATATGGGCAGTAGAGGCCCGCGCGGCGCGGCGCAGTGATGAGGAAGGTAAAGGACAGCTTTAGATAACGTGAGTTGGTGCACGGTTGGGTTAACGTGGGGCGCCGGGCCGCGCTCTATGCTTTGCGGACTGCGGACACCTGCTCTGTAGACACCTGCTTTGTGGACACCTCGGCGGCTCACCATTCCATGACGCGGCGGTATTAGGGTTCACTGGCCGGAGATCAAGAGCAGATGAAGCGCTGAAATCAAATCACAAGCACCACCCTGGGGGAATCACATGCACGGACCTACGAAAACGGCCATCTGGATGCTCGGCCTCACGCTCACCCTGAGCGCCTGCACGCCGACCATGACCAACCGGGCGCCCCAACCCGTCAACGTCACCGTGCTGGGCCTCAACGACTTTCACGGCAACCTGCTGCCCACCGGCTTTTCAGGCGTCAAGGTTCCCGATCCCAAGGACGCGACCAAGACGGTCAACCTCTCGACGGGCGGCGCGGAGATCATCGGCGGCTACGTGGACAGCGTGCGGGCGGCCAACCCCAACACCGTCTTCGTGGGCGGCGGCGACCTGATCGGGGCCAGCCCTGTGATCAGCAGCCTGCTGCGCGACGAGCCGAGCGTGGACGCCCTGAGCGCCATCGGCATGCACGCCAGCGCACTGGGCAACCACGAGTTCGACCAGGGCCTGAGCGAGCTGCTGCGGATGCAAAACGGCGGCTGCGCCAGCAACGCCCCCGACAAAGCCTGCAAGTTCGAGGCTGCCTACGCGGGCGCCAAGTTCAAATGGCTGGGCGCCAACGTCGAGGACAAGACCACCGGCAAGAACCCCTTCCAGCCGTACTACATCGAGGAAATCGGCGGCGCCAGGGTCGCCTTCGTGGGCGCCGTGACCAAAACCACGCCGGGCATCGTCTCGCCCAGCGGCGTCGCCACGCTGAACTTCCTCGACGAAGCCGACTCGGCCAACAAGTACGTGCCGGAGCTGAAAAAGCTGAACGTGGACGCCATCATCTTGCTGATCCACGAGGGCGGCGAGGCCAAGAACCCCGACGGCACGGCTGATCTGGCGGCGTACATGAAGGGCGGCTGCATGAACCTGTCCGGCGCCATCGTGGACATCACCAAGCGGCTCGATCCGGCCTTCAATGCCGTCATCAGCGGCCACTCGCACAAGGGCTACAACTGCCTGGTCGGCACCACGCCGGTCATTCAGGGCGACTTCTACGGCCACCTGCTCCAGCGCCTCGACCTGAGCGTGGACAAGGCCAACCACAAGTTGCTGTCGATCAAGGCCGAGAACGTGTTGATGGACGCCAGCGCCACCACCAAGCTGCCCAAAAGTGCGGCCATGACCGCGCTGGTCGCCAAAGCCAAGGGCCTGACCGACGCCGTGAGCAAGACGGTCGTGGGCAAGCTGAGCGCCGCCCAGATTTCGCGCGGCAACAACGACGCGGGCGAGAGTGCCCTGGGCGACGTGATCGCCGACTCGCAGCTCGCCGCCGCCAGCGCCGCCGCGCAGGGCAGCGCCGTGATCGCCCTGATGAACCCCGGCGGCATCCGCGCCGACCTGCTCGCCAGCGCCGAGGGCAACAGCGTGACCTTCGGCGACGCCTTCGCGGTGCAGCCGTTCGGCAACACCCTGACGGTGGTGACGCTGACCGGCGCCCAGCTCAAGACCGTGCTGGAGCAGCAGTGGCAGGGCCAGCCAGGCGGCCCGCGCCTCCTCCAGATTTCCAGGGGCCTGACCTACACCTATGACCTGAGCCAGCCGGACGGCTCGAAGGTCGTGGCGGGCAGCCTGAAGCTGGGCGGCGTGGCCATCGACCCGGCGGCCAAGTACCGCGTGGTCGACAACAGCTTCCTGGCCGACGGCGGCGACGCCTTCGCGGAATTCAAGAACGGCACCGACCGCCTCTCGCAGCCCAACCTGGGCGACGTGGACGCCTTTATCGCCTACCTCAAGGCCAACAGCCCGGTGAGCGGCGGGGCGCAGGACCGGATCGTTAAAAAGTAAAACCCTCACCCCTGGCTGCGCCAGGCCCTCTCCCAGAGCGGGAGAGGGTCATTTTTTTGTAGCCTATACCGCCTCATACGGGATTAAAGTGATTCCACGCCATCAAACGACCCCTCCCTCTCCCGCAAAGGGCGAGGGATCAAAAGTGAATAGTCTGAACTCATTTTAATCTCGTATCAAAACCAATTCAATGTCCTGTCCTGTTCATCCATTCAAATCGCTGGAACCTCCCGAAAAGAAACCACAAGCCGACTCTCCTCAACCACGTCTCAGCTTCTTGCGCTCAGACACCGCCAGCTCGTCGACCCGCTCGTTCTCGGCGTGCCCGGCGTGCCCCTTGACCCAGATGAAGGTCAGGGCGTGGCGCCTGGCCTGCAACACCAACTCTTCCCAGAGGTCCTGATTTTTTACCGGATCGCCCCCCGCCGTCTTCCAGCCGTTGCGCTGCCATTTGAGCACCCAGGCGTCGGTAAAGGCCTTGCGCAGATACTGGCTGTCGGTCACGACCCGCACCTGGCAGGGCCGCTTGAGCGCCCTGAGCCCTTCGAGCAGGCCGGTGAGTTCCATGCGGTTGTTGGTGGTGCCGCCCGCATGGCCGCTGAGTTCGGTCAGTTGATCGCCGTATCTGAGAATGGTGGCCCAGCCGCCGTGCCCGGCCTGGGTATCGCAGGCGCCGTCACTGAACAGGGTCACGCTGTTGCCCGCCACCGGCACCGTGGGCTGGATGCAGGCCCGGAGCGGCAACAGGTCGCGTGCGGCGGTCTGGGCCTTTCTGGCGGCTTTCTGGGCGGCGGTCTGAGGCGGCGCTCGGTAGGCGGGAGACTTGCGGGTCATGAAGGTTCAGAGTCTAGGGCATCGAGCTGTGAAGAATGCAGCCAGGCAGGCACGCAGCCGGGAGGCACGCTCAGCGCGAACCGGGCAGTCCTGGGCGCCTCTACGGCTTGACCGGCTTGACCTTTCCTCCAGCTCGTTCTCCACCTCGTTCTCTATCTGGTCCTCCAGCTCGGAGCGCCAGGCCGAACGCCCCGCCCGGCGGCTTGCCATACTGAAGGCCATGAAGCTCCGGTTCGCTGACCTCTTCTCACTGCTGCGCGACGCGGTAAACGCCTTCAACCAGGACAACGCGCCCCGGCTGGCCGCCGCCATCGCCTACTACGCCATCTCCTCGATTGGCCCGATCCTGTTTCTGATTATCACCTTCGCAGGCATCATTTTCCGGGGCCAGGACACCGACCAGATCACCCTGAAGATCACCGACGTGATTCAGAACACGCTGGGCAGCAACACCGATCCAACAACCGCCGCAAGCCTCAACGAGTTTGTGGGTACGCTGGTCAAGAGCCTGAATGAACAGTTTAAAAGCAACAGCGCCAACACGCTGGCGGTCTTCATCGGCTTCATCACCCTGTTTCTGACGTCCACCGGGCTGTTCTTGCAGCTTCAGGGCGCACTCAATACCTTATGGGACGTCAAACCCAGGCCCGGTTTCGGCGAGGTGGTCCGGACCCGGCTGATCGGATTTTTAATGGTCATTGTGTTTGGGGCGCTGGTGGTCGCCTACGTGGCCGTCAACGCCTACCTCAGCGCCCTGACCAAGCATCTCGGCGACGCGGTGGGCCAGGGCGCCAACTTCGCCCGCGTGGGCAGCGCACTGCTGGCGATGCTGTTCTTCACACCAGTCTTCGCCGCGACGTACAAATGGCTCCCGGCGATCAACCTCAAATGGCGCCAGGTCTGGATCGGGGGAGCGGTGACCGCCGTGCTGTTCGTGCTGTCGCAGGCGGCTATCGGCATCTATTTCGCCCGCACCACGCCCGGTAGTGTCTACGGCGCGGCCAGTACGCTGTTCATCGTGCTGCTGTGGATCTACTTTTCGAGCATGGTGGTGTTCTTCGGCGCGGAGGTCACCTGGGTCTACAGCCAGCGCCCCGGCGAGAAGCAGGAGATCGCGGGCGACGAGGGCCAGGCCAGCGTAGACAAAGCCGCCATGCTGGGACTCCAGCCCACCCCCCCGGAGCCGCCGCCGCGCCCTGCCCCGCCCCGCCTGACCCGGATGGAGCCGCCCAGACTCGGCAGCGCCGTCGGCAACGCCCTCCTGGCCGTGCTGGCGCTGCCCGCCGTGCTGGTGCTGGGCGTGCTGCGGGTGCTGGGTGTGCTGCGGAGATTGGCACCAGGGAGGGGGAAGGGGAAGCGGTGAGAAGGGACGGACACCCGTGCCACTCCTCCGCCTGGGCACGCCTGGCCGCCGGGGGAGCCGACGCATTCGCAAAAAGCCGAAGCCCACGCAAGGCCGCAAACCCGCCACTCCCCATCTAGCCCAATCGCCTCATCTAGCCCAATCGCTTCGTCTAGCCCAATCGCTTCGTCTAGCCAATCATTGACGCCGCCTGCCCATCCGGCGTAATGTGAAGCCATGTACGCAGCATTTACCCTCGTGGTAGTACTTCTCAGCTCCGGGGGTTCACGGCGCTAGAGCTGCTGCGCGACGTTCGACCCCCCCTCCCCACACCCAGGGCGGGGGGGGTTTCTTGTAGGGGACACCAAGCAACTCAGAAGGCGGGCCATGAGCGAAATCACAGGGCAGGAATCAGGGCAACCAGAGATGCGAAGCGACATGACCGGCGCCAAGGCGCTGTGGGCCACCCTGGCCGCGCACGGCGTCAGCACGGTGTTCGGCTACCCCGGCGGGGCGATCATGCCGGTGTACGACGCGCTGACCTACTACCCGGAAGTGCGCCACATCCTGGCCCGGCACGAGCAGGGCGCCATTCACGCGGCGGAGGGCTGGGCTAAGGCGACGGGCGAGATCGGCGTGTGCATCGCCACCTCCGGCCCCGGCGCCACCAACCTGGTGACCGGCCTGGCCGACGCCATGATGGACAACGTGCCGCTGCTGGCCATCACCGGCAACGTGGCCCGGCACCTGATGGGCACCGACGCCTTTCAGGAGGCCGACATCACCGGCATTACCCTGCCGATCACCAAGCACAACTACGTGGTGACCGACCCCGACATGCTGCCGACCATCATCGCCGAGGCCATCCGCATCGCCCGCTCAGGCAGACCCGGCCCGGTGCTGGTGGACATTCCCAAAGACGTGCAGCTCGCCGTGTTCAAAGGTGAACTGGCGGCGCCCCACGCCAAGCCGGAACCGGTGGCGCCCCGTCCGGAAGCGCTGGAAGCCGCGCTGGCCCTGCTCAAGACCGCCAGGAAGCCGGTGCTGATGGTCGGCGGCGGCTCACAGGGCGCCAGCAAGGAGATCACCGAGTTCGCCCGCGCCTGGCAGATTCCCACCATCACCACGCTGATGGGCCTGGGCGCCTTTCCGGCCTCGGACCCGCTGTGGCTGGGGATGCCGGGGATGCACGGCAGCGTGGCGGCCAACCACGCCATCTCGCAATCGGACGTGCTGGTGGGCTTCGGGCTGCGCTTCGACGACCGGGTGACGGGCCGGGTCAAGGACTTCGCGCCGAACGCCCAGATCATCCACATCGACCTCGACGCCGCCGAGATCGGCAAGATCGTGCGGGCGCACCTGCCGGTCAAGTCCGACGCTGCGCTGGCCGCTGTGGCCATGACGGCAGACGCTGTGCCGTTCGACCTCCCCGAATGGCAGGCCCAGCTCGACGACTGGAAGACGCGGGGTGAGCACCCGACCACCTGGGGCGCGGCGCAGGCGGTCCGGCAGGTCGTGGCCCGCCTCAAGCCCGACGATATTCTGACGACCGACGTGGGGCAGCACCAGATGCTCGCCGCTCAGCTCGCCCGCTTCGAGAAGCCGCGCCGCTGGCTGACCTCCGGCGGCCTGGGCACGATGGGTTTTGGATTCCCGGCGGGCCTGGGCGCGGCGATGGCCGAACCCGGTGTGGTCAGCATGGTCATCGCGGGCGACGGCGGTTTTCAGATGACGGCCCAGGAACTCGCCACGCTCACCAAGTACGATATCCGCAACGTCAAGATCTGCATCATCAACAATTCCTACCTGGGCATGGTCCGGCAGTGGCAGGAGCTGTTTCACGAGAAGCGCTACTCGGAAGTGTACCTGGGCGACTCGAACCCGGATTTTATCAAGCTGGCCGACGCCTACAACATTCGCGGCTGGCGGGCCGACAACAGTGCCGACCTGGAGAGCGCCATCGACGCCTGGCTCGCGCACGACGGCTCGGCGCTGCTGGAAGTGGTGGTGCCCAACGAGCACGGCGTCTTTCCGATGGTCCCGGCGGGCGCGGCCCTCTACGAGATGATCGAGTCCGAGCCGGTGAAGGTGCCGACGACGGAGGCGGGCAAATGACCGCGCCGATTCCTGACCATCTGGTGTCGGCCCTGGTGCGCGACGAGCCGCGTGTGCTGACCCGCATCACCTCGCTGTTCGGGCGCCGGGGCTACAACATCAAAAGCCTGTCGGTCGGCACCACCGAAGTGCCGGGCGTCTCGCGCATGACCTTTGTCGTCAGCGGCGACCGGGGCGTGGTCGAGCAGGCCATGAAGCAGCTCGACAAGCTCCACGACGTGATTAAGATTATCGATCACTCGCTGGAGAAGTTCGTGGACCGCGAGCTGGTGCTGGTCAAGGTGCGGGTCAAGGACAGCGAGGCGCGGGTGGAGGTGCGCCAGATGGCCGAGGACTTCCGTGCCCGCATCGTGGACGTGGGCCGTCACGCGTTGACCTTCGAGGTCACAGGCGACGAGGGCAAGATCACGGCCTTCACCGAGCAGATGCGCCCTTTCGGCATCCTGGAAACCATGCGCACGGGCCGCATTGCGCTCACGCGCGGCAGCAACGCCGACATTCCCAGCCACGTCTACCACGGCGGCGAGAGCCAGGGTCTTGAGCCGGTGATTCCCACCGCGCCGCGTGAGGAGAAGGCGCGGGAAGTGAATAATCTATTCTGAGTCGGGGTTGACCTAAGCTTATTGGCTTTGGGCTGCGCTGGGAAGACGGTCAGGCTTGCCCCCACCCGGCCTGGCCGCGCCACGTGTTCGCTGCTGTCCTCTAGAACGGCCCGGCCCGCTCCGGCGGCCCAGGCTCTATAGTTCTCTCTGCTACGTCTAACCCAGCGGGCCTGAGTGCCTGTCCCACTCCCCACTTCCCGCCCCAAGGAGCACCCACATGGCCGCCAAAATGTATTACGACAAAGACGTTTCGCTCTCCCCCATCGAAGACAAGCTCATCGCCATCATCGGCTACGGTTCACAGGCGCACGCGCACGCCCAGAACCTGCGCGACAGCGGCCTGAACGTGGTCGTGGGGCTGCGGGAAGGCAGCAGCAGCAAGGCCAAGGCCGAGCAGGCGGGCCTGAAGGTCGTCTCGATTGAGGAGGCGACGAAAAGCGCCGACGTCATCATGCTGCTGATTCCCGACGAGAACCAGCCCAAAACCTACGCCGACCTGATCGCCCCGCATCTGAGCGCAGGCAAGGCGCTGGCCTTCGGGCACGGCTTCAACATTCACTTCGGGCGGATCACGCCCCCGGCTGACGTGGACGTGTTTCTGGTGGCGCCCAAAGGCCCCGGCCACATGCTCAGGCGCGTCTACAGCGACGGCGCGGGCATGCCCAGCATCTTCGCCGTCGAGCAAAACGCCAGCGGCCAGGCCCGCGAGGTGGCGCTGGCCTACGCGCGCGGCATCGGCGGCACCCGCGCAGGCGTCCTCGAAACCACCTTCAAGGAGGAGACCGAAACCGACCTCTTCGGCGAGCAGAGCGTGCTGTGCGGCGGCGTGACCCATCTGATCCAGGCCGGATTCGAGACCCTGGTGGAAGCCGGATACCAGCCGGAAATCGCCTATTTCGAGACCCTGCACGAAGTCAAGCTGATCGTCGATTTGATCTACGAAAAGGGCTTCGAGGGCATGCGCCACTCCATCTCTAACACCGCCGAGTTCGGCGATTACCTGACCGGGCCGCGCATCATCACCTCGGAGACGAAGGCCGAGATGGGCCGCGTGCTGGGTGATATTCAAAGCGGCGCCTTCGCGGCCAAGTTCATTGCCGACGCCGAGAGCGGTTTCCCGTACATGAACGAGCAGCGCGGCAAGATGCGGACCCACACGCTGGAAGTGGTGGGCAAAGAGCTGCGCGACCAGATGCCGTTTATTACGAAGAAAGCGCTGGAAGTGTAAGTGGGCTGGCGCCCGGCTTGTGGCGCGTGGCCTGTGGCTTGTAGAGAAGGCGAAGAGAGGCGGCTCGTTTCCGAATTGGGGGCGGGCCGCTTTCTACTTTCTGAATCTCAGCGGCCCAAATCTCAGCGGCTGAGCCTGGCCTCGATGACCTGTTGCTCGTTGTCCTCGATGACCAGTCGGGCACGTTGACCCATACGCGCCAGCATTTCCGTGATGGTGCCGATGGTCAGGTTGGCGTCGGGGTGTTCGAGCTGGGATATGCGGCCCGACGACACCCCCCAGCGTTCACCGGCTGCTCTGACCGTCAGGCCCTGACGCTCCCTGATGGTCCTGAATGCCTGGCCGACACTGCCGACGGCGACAGCCTGAGCAATCTCGTCCGGGGTCACCCTGACGAAGTGATGGTCAGGCAAGGTTCCCAGTGAAGTTTCATAGTCCTGTGCCTCGCCCAGCAGCGCCAGCAATTCAGCATCTGGAAGCTCGTCAAGGTCGAGGGCAATCTGCCATTCCTGAGCGGTTTTCATGTGGTGTGCTCCTCTCTGGAGTCTGAGCGCCAGAAGCGCGATTTATTCCAATATAATGAACTCTTTTATAAAGCCAGTATTTATTTTGTCGTACAACAGAGAGTGGGTAATCGAGTATGTCAGCAGAATTAGTGAGACAATAGTTGCTATCCATCCAACCCAATTCCCGTATCTCACAAACAAAGTTATACTATTTTTAGGATATATCTTATCTAACAAATACCCCCGCTCTCCGTGTTTAAGGGATGAAATCACATGACCATCAGGAGCGAAGAAAGCGCTTGGGCCAGATTGCGAGGCATGAATAATATATGTATCTGATTAGCGATGCAGGTCCATCAGGGTCCGCACAGGGTCGTGGCCGCGCAGACGGGCGGTTTCGACGACGCTCTTGATCTGGGTGTAGCTGTTGGCACCCCGTGCGTTTTTGCTGCACTGGGACACTTTACGGGTGATGACGACGCTCCGCAGTGCTCGCTCTGCGGCATTATTCGTCGGTGGAATATCAGGATCGTGCAAGAAGTGCAGCAGCCGTCCAGGGCGGTGTTGTTTGAGCAACCCCTGGCGTAGCCGTTCGTTGGCTGGGCTCTTCAGCGGTGAATGATGTAAAGCCTGTTCCAGTCGCAGGGTGAGTCCCTCACCCTGCCGCCCATACTCTGCACGGCTCAACGCACCCTCGTGATACGCCCGGTGCAGTTTGGTCCCCAACCGAAACAGACTCGCCAGCCCTTGCGCGTACAGGTGGCCCCG
>NZ_JANYGJ010000003.1 GCF_025362455.1 Deinococcus sp.
TGAGCAGCTTCGGCGCGGCGGCCTGCATCGCCCTCCTCGTCTCCACCTTCGCCCGTGCCCGGCTGAGCCCGACCTGGCGCACGGTCTGCACTGTGTTCCTGACTCTCGGTATCCTCGACGCGCTGCTCAGCCTGGCAATTCTGGCCGTCATGGCCCGCGAGGATCCCAGCGACGACTTCTGGCTTCTCATTCCCTTAACGCTGGGAATTTCCCTTGCCCTGGCGGCGTTCAAACAGATTCGACTACTTTCCTCAGGAGGCGACGGTGCTGTACTTCGACGATAAACAATCCCTGGTGGCCGAGATTTTGGCCCGCTATCCGTCCTCGCCGCAAGGCAAACGCTCGGCGCTGATGCCGCTGCTGCGCGAGATTCAAAATGCTCACGGCTTCGTGTCCGAGCCGCACATGGCCGAGGTCGCCGCCCTGATCGGCACGACGGCCACCGAGGTCCGCAGCGTGCTGAGCTTTTACTCGACGTACCACACCATGCCCACGGGCCGCTTCCACCTCCAGGTCTGCTCGACGCTGATGTGCGCCCTGGCCGGGTCCGACGAACTGTGGGACCACCTGACCGAGACGTTGGACGTGCAGCCTGGCGAAGTTACCGCTGACGGCTTCAGCGTCCAGAGGGTCGAGTGCCTGGGCAGTTGCGGCACGGCGCCGATGCTGCAACTGAACGACGAGGGCTATTACGAGGGTGTCACCCGTGCCCGCTGTGATTCGCTGATCGCCGCCATGCGGGCCGGAAGCGCCCCCGAAACCGATCATCCGGTGCCCGTTGTAGTAGACGCTGACGGCAGGCAGTTCCTGGCGACCGGCGAGGCCGTGGGCGCCAACACCGACAGTCTGTATCCGCTGTCCACGAAACCCAAATCTGCATCTTCCGGAGGCTCCGTATGACCATCGCCCCACCCCGGCCCATCACCAGCGGCAAAGACCCCCGCTTTGCACCCACCCTCTACGCCAGCGTCGGGCAGCCGGAAAGCTGGACGCTGAGCAGTTACCTGCTCGCAGGCGGCTATCAGGCGGTGCAGCGGGCCTTCGCCATCGGCAACGACGCGGTGATCGACGAGATGAAGAAGTCCGGCCTGCGCGGGCGCGGCGGCGCGGGCTTCGCCACCGGCCTGAAATGGTCGTTCATGCCGCTGAACGACGGCAAGCCGCACATCGTCATCTGCAACGCCGACGAGTCCGAGCCGGGCAGCTTCAAGGACCGTTACTTATTGTCCGAAGACCCGCACCAGCTCATCGAGGGCATGCTCATCGCGGGCTTTGCCATGCGGGCCTCCGTCGGCTACATCTACATTCGGGGCGAGTACGTCAAGGCCGCCGAGCGCATCTGGGAGGCCATCCATGCCGCCCGCGAGGCCGGGTTCCTGGGCAAAAACATCCTGGGCAGCGGCTTCGACTTCGACCTCCAGGTTCACCGGGGCGCGGGCGCCTACATCTGCGGCGAGGAAACCGCGCTGATGAACTCGCTGGAGGGTCTGCGGGCCAATCCGCGCCTCAAGCCGCCGTTTCCAGCAGCGGCGGGGCTGTACGGTCTGCCGACCACCATCAACAACGTCGAGACGTTCTGCGCCGCCACCCAGATTCTCAAGTACGGCTGGGAGTGGCACGCGGGTATGGGCACCGAGAAGAGTAAGGGCATGAAGCTGTTCCAGATTTCGGGGGCTGTGCTGCGGCCTGGCGTCTACGAACTGCCGCTGGGCACCACCTTCCGCGAGCTGATCTACGACTGGGCGGGCGGCCCCACCGAGGAGATCAAGGCCATCATCCCCGGCGGCAGCAGTTGCCCGATGATGCCGTTCACCGACGCCGTGCTCGACACTGGCATGGACTACGAGGCCATCGCGGCGGCGGGCTCGATGCTGGGCACCGGCGGCGTCACCTTGATTCCCCGCAAAGATTGCATCGTCAGCGCCACCTGGAACCTGGTGCGCTTCTACGCCCACGAATCCTGCGGCAAATGCACGCCCTGCCGCGAGGGCATCTCTGGCTGGATGGTCCGGATGTATGAAAAGCAGGTGCGCGGCCAGGGTCAGCCCGGCGACGTGCAACTGATCCTCGACATGTCCGACAACATCGGCGGACGCTCGTTCTGTGCCCTGGCCGACGCCTGCCTGGGGCCGGTGCTCAGCAGCATCAAGCTGTTTCGCGAGGAATACGACGCGCTGGCGAACACCGGCGTAGCGATGTACCCGGCGCGGAAGCGGTGGAAGGACGCATGAGGGGTGGAAGTAGGGAGTGGGGAGTGGGCAGTGGGAACGGCCAGAGCAAGGGCCTGAACACCACTCTCCTTCCTTCGCCCTTTCCACACGCTGCACGCCACAAGCCACAAGCCTCTTTCCCCACTCCCTACTGCCCACATCCCACTCCCCGAAGGCCGGAGGCCACCCCATGAAAGTCACCGTAGACGGCCTCACACTCGAACTGCCCGCCGGAACCTCCGCCATCGACGCGGTGTTCCAGGCCGGTCAGGACGTGCCTTATTTCTGTGCCCACCCGTACCTCAGCCCGGTGGGCGCCTGCCGGATGTGCCTGGTCGAATCCGGCAGCCCGCGCAAGAACCCCGACGGCAGCTTCATTATGGACGGCGAGGGCGACGCTGCCATGCCGAAAATCTTCTGGTTTCCCAAGCCGATGGCCGCCTGCACCATGCTCGCCACCGAGGGCATGCACATCCGCACGGCGGCCAGCAGCGAGGTGGTCGGCAAGTCGCAGGCGGGGATGATGGAGTTCCACCTGCTCAACCACCCGCTCGATTGCCCGACCTGCGACAAGGGCGGAGCGTGCGAGTTGCAGGACCGCGCCTTCGAGTACGGCTACGGCGAGAGCCGCTTCGGTTTCGAGCGCCGCCACGCCGAGAAGCACTACCCGCTCTCCGAGAACGTCATTCTCGATCAGGAGCGCTGCATTCACTGCAAACGCTGCGTGCGCTACTTCGAGGAGGTGCCCGGCCAGGAAGTTCTCGACTTCATCGAGCGCGGCGGCCACACCTTCATCGACACGGCGGAGGGCGGCCTGCCCGACGGCTTTTCGGGCAACATCACCGACATCTGCCCGGTAGGGGCGCTCCTTGACAACGTGGCCCGCTTCCGGGGCCGCAACTGGGAGTACGATCACACGTCCACGACCTGTACGCTCTGTCCGGTCGGCTGCTCGATCACCGTGGACGCCCGCAACGGAAGATTGGAGCGCATCGTGGCCGGTGAAAACCGCGAGGTCAACGAAGCCTGGATCTGCGACGCCGGACGCTTCGGGCATGTGTTCGCCTCCGAGTCGCGCCTGACCACCCCGCTGATCCGCAACGAGGACGGCGTGCTGGTGCCCGTCACCGACGATCAGGCGGTGGAGGCCATCAAACGCGGCATGGCTGAGCTGGACGCCCGCGAGCTGGCCGTCTACTTCAGCGCCGATTCCACGCTGGAAGAGGGCGTGGCCGCCGAAGCCTTCGCGGGCCTGACCGGACTCTCCAGCATCGACCACTGGCCGCGCCAGCCGGGCTACGGCGGCGTGTTTCCGACCCTGACCGAGATCGCCCAGGCGGACGCGGTGGTGGTCCTCGGTGCCGATCTGGCCGAGGAAGCCCCGGTGCTCGAACTCCGCATTCTGGAGATGTTGCGCGGTGGGCTGCTGCCTGCCGAGTTCAATCACGGCACTGCTATTGCTGACCTGCGCCTCGTCGAGCGCCCCGCCCGCAAGCGTGAGCGCCTGGCCGTGCTGGCGTCTACACCCAATCGCCTGATGGAGCACGCCGGAATCTACGCCGAGCTGGACGCGAAGAGTGCGCTGGCCGGACTGACCGGCACCTCCAACCATCCCGCCGTGCAGGGCGCCGCCGAGCTGCTGAGTAAGGGTGAGCACTCCATCCTGATTCTCGGTGCGGAAGCGCTCGCCAGTCTGGATACCGCCAGCCGGAGCGCCCTCCAGGCGTTCAGCCTCCGCACGAATACCCGCGTGCTGGCGCTGCCCGCCGGAGCCAACTCACGCGGATTGTCGGCGCTGAACCTGGTGCCGCGAAGTGGTGGCCTGAGCTTTGAAAAGTTCGCTGGAACTCAAGCCGCGCTCGTCAGCCGTCTTGACCCGTTGGCGACTGGAACGGATAAGCCCGACTTCCTGATCGTCCACGACACGCATCTGACGGCCACTGCCAGGCAGGCCGACGTGGTGCTGCCCGCGCTGAGCAATTACGAAAAGCGCGGCACGACGGTCAATCTGGAGGGCCGCCTGCTGCCGCTGCGCCCCGCTGCCCTGAAAAACGGCGAGTCCGGCGATTTGATCCGTGCCCTGGCCCTTATCGCCGAGGCGCTGGACCTCAAGACGAGCGTGCGCGGCATTCGCGGTGCCCAGAGCCTGCTTGGGGAACGGCTCGGCCTGGACGTGACCGAGCTGCCCATTCACGGCCTGCGGACCCCGCTGGGCCAGCGCTACGAGGCGGCGGCGCCCAAGTACATCCCCAAGCTCTGGAAGTGGGGCATGAAACGCGCCGATTTTCCCAATTCAAACAGGCCGGATTCCGAGTTGCCCCAGATCGGCGGCATGATCGAGCTGCCGGTCGTACCGGGCACCACTGTGCCTGCTCCAAAAACCACCTTCGCGGGCGGTGACGACTGATGAAGGGCATTCTGACGCCCTGGGTCATCGACTTCCTGTGGACCGTCCTCAAGGGCGTGCTGGTGGCGCTGGCGCTGCTGACCACCTTCGCCTACATGACCCTGGTGGAGCGCCGCCTGCTGGCCCGCATGCAGATTCGCCTGGGGCCAAATAGGGTCGGGCCGATGGGCCTGCTGCAACCGCTGGCCGACGCCGTGAAGAGCATCTTCAAGGAAGATCTGCGAATTACCATGGCTGACCAACTGGTCTACACCCTGGCCCCACTGATCGCCATTACCGCCGCCCTGAGCGCCTTCGGGGGCATTCCGGCAGGTCCGGCGGGCAGCTTTTTCGGCCTCGATCCCTGGGTCTATAACCTCGATGTGGGCGTCATCGGCCTGCTGGCGTTGACCAGTATGGGCGTCTACGGCATCTTCCTGGGTGGCTGGGCCAGTGGAAGCAAGTACCCGCTGCTGGGTGGCCTGCGGAGTTCGGCGCAGCTCATCAGCTACGAACTCGGCATGGGCCTGAGCATCCTGGGCCTGCTGATGCTGGTCGGCAGCGCCTCGTTTCAGGACATCGTGGGCTTTCAGGCCAGCAGCGGCTGGATGATCCTGTTTCAGTCGCTGGCCTTCGTCACGTTTCTGATCAGCAGTTTTGCCGAGACCAACCGCACGCCCTTCGACCTGCCCGAAGCCGAGCAGGAGCTGGTGGCGGGCTACCTGACCGAGTATTCCGCGATCAAGTGGGCACTCTTTCAGATGGCCGAGTACGTCAACATGATTACCGCCTCGGCGCTGATGAGTACGCTGTTCTTCGGCGGCTACAAGGGTCCGGTCTTCTTGGACGGCCTGATCCCCGGTATCAGCAACTGGCCGTTCATCTGGCTGATTCTCAAGATTGCCGTTTTCCTGTTCGTGTTCATCTGGGTCCGGGCCACTTTGCCCCGGCTGCGCTACGATCAACTGATGCGTTTCGGCTGGAAGTTGCTGTTTCCCATCGCGCTGTTCAACACGCTGTTCACCGGCTTTTACCTGGCCTACCTGCGCGGGCTGGGGTTGTGGCCGCTGGGAGTGTTCAGCCTGCTGTGCGTGCTGCTGCTGTTCGTCATGAGCGATAGGGTACGCTCGCTGTGGAATACCCCGACCCACCGCCCCGACGCTGGCCCGACTAGAGCCGCCCCGCGCTCGCTGGGAGGCGACTGAATGTTGTTGCTCGCGCTGCTGCCGCTCACCGTGCTGCCCCTTGACCCCGCCCCACTCGTCCCCGCCTCGGAGGTTTCACATGGGCGTTCTTGAACTCGCCAAAGGCATGGGCGTCACGCTCGGCAAGATGTTTACCAAACCCGTCACGGTCAGCTACCCGGAGCAGCGGGCCAGCGTCAAGCCGCGTTTCCGGGGCCGCCACATCCTGACCCGGCACCCCGGCACTGGCCTGGAGAAGTGCATCGGGTGTTCACTCTGCGCCGCCGCTTGCCCGGCTTACGCCATCTACGTGGAGGCCGCCGAGAACGACCCGGCCCACCCGACCTCGCCCGGCGAGCGCTACGCCAGCGTCTACGAGATCAATATGCTGCGCTGCATCTTCTGCGGCATGTGCGAGGAAGCCTGCCCCACCGGAGCGGTGGTCATGGGTAACGAGTTCGAGATGGCCGACTACCGCTACCGCGATTTTGTCTACGCCAAGGAAGACATGCTGGTGGGGGTGAGCGGCAGCATTCCCCAGCGCCGCGAGGCCGCCCAGAAGGGCAAGCCGGTCCGAACCGGATTCACCGTCCCCGGCGGCGTGCGCCCTGAACTTGAGGGTGTGAAGTACGAGTGAGGAGCGGACATTGCAGTGGTGCAGTGCAGAAGATTGTATTTGAAGATTTGACCCCTCGCCCCTTGCGGGAGAGGGGCGCTGCGAAGCAGCGGGGTCAGGGGGCTACCGTGCGGCGTCAACGCTGTCTACATGAGTTTCTATCCTTGTTCGGGGGTTTCCGTTGATTACCTTTCTCGTGCTGGCGCTGCTGACCATCGCGGGCGGCATCCTGACCATCTCGGCCCGCAACGCCGTTCACGCCTCGCTGGGGCTGGTGGGCACGCTCATCAGTGTGGCGGGGCTGTACGCGACCCTCAACGCCTCGTTTCTGGCGGCCACCCAGGTCATCGTCTACGCGGGCGCCGTGATGGTGCTGTTTCTCTTCGTCATCATGCTGCTCGATGCCAACCGGCCTGTCGAAGACGCCAACCCGCTGCCGTTCATCGCGCCGCTGGCCGGAGTGGGTGGGGTCATCCTGGCGGGCGCCTTCGCCATCCTGGCGTTCACCTACAAAGACCCGCGCCCGATGGCCGAGGGCGTGGCGGCGCTGCGAAACGGCGCTCCGGGGGCGGTGGGCGAGACCCTGCTGACCAAATTTCTGTTGCCCTTCGAGGCCGTCAGCATCCTGCTGCTGGTCGCGGTGGTCGGCTCGGTGGCCCTGGTGCAGCGCCCCGCCGTGCAGACCGACCCGGAAACCAAGGCGGCCAGTGCGGCGCTGGAAGGAGAGGTGGCGTGAACGCTTTCTGCGTTTGGGGAGTGGGAAGTGGGGAGTGGGCAGTAGGAACGGCGCTTGATCTTGGCGTCGTTCCTGCCCACAACCGCATGCCCACTGCACCCCAATCAACGCCCCATCCCCTTCATCTGTTCCCACTCCCCACTTCCCACCTCCCACTTCCCAACAAGGCGGCAGCGTAATGGACACCGCCCCAACCTCCTACTACGTCGCCTTATCGGGCATCCTCTTCGCGCTGGGCATGATCGGCGTGCTGACGCGCCGGACCGCCGTGCTGGTCTTTCTGTCCGTCGAGCTGATGCTGAACGCCGCGAATCTGTCGCTGGTGGCCTTCGCCCGCGCCTGGGGCGACCTGACCGGCCAGACGGCGGTGTTCATCGTCATGACGCTGGCGGCGGCTGAGGTCGCTATCGGGCTGGCCATCATCGTCGCCATCTTCCGCAAACGCGAAACCACCAACGTGGACGATCTGGCGTCCCTCAAAGGTTAACTGTGCCTCTCTACTGGCTCCCCCTCCTTCCACTGATCGGCTTCGTTCTCCTCATCTGCGGGGGCCGCTTCCTGCCCGGCAGCTCCGGCGGCTGGCTCGGCTCCGGCATCGTCGGCGCGGCCTTCGTCGTCGCCCTGCTGCGTTTCTTTGGATTAGACGCACCTGCGCACGAAACGCTGTGGACCTGGCTACCGAACATGGCGCTGGGCACGAACGGGCCTTCAAATTTGAGCGTCGGCTTCTACCTCGATCAACTGTCCTCGCTGATGACGCTCATCATTACCGGCGTCGGCTTCCTGATTCACGTCTATTCCATCAGCTACATGCGCCACGACGCCCGGTTCACCCGCTTCTTCGCCTTCCTGAACTTCTTCGTGGCGATGATGCTGATTCTGGTGCTGGCCGACTCCTACCCGCTGATGTTCGTCGGCTGGGAGGGCGTGGGCACCGCCAGCTACCTGCTGATCGGCTTCTGGTTCGCCGGACACGGGGACCACAGCGCCGCCGAGGGCGTCACCAACTCCAACGCGGCCCGCAAAGCGTTCATCATGAACCGCGTCGGCGACCTGGGCTTCATGCTGGGCATGTTCCTGATCTACAAGGTGTTCGGCACGCTGGTGATTCCCGAACTGATGGCGCAGGAAGGCACCCTGGCGGCGACCACCCGCGCCCTGCCGGAACTGATCTGCCTGTTTTTGCTGGTCGGCGCGGTGGGCAAGTCCGGCCAGTTGCCGCTCACCACCTGGCTGCCGGACGCGATGGCTGGACCTACGCCGGTCTCGGCGCTGATCCACGCGGCGACGATGGTCACGGCGGGCGTGTATTTAATTGCCCGCAGCCACTTCTTCTACGACTTGGCGCCCGGCGCCTCGCTGTGGGTCGCCTGGGCCGGTGGACTCACCGCGCTCTACGGCGCCCTGTCGGCGCTGAACCAGACCGACATCAAGAAAATTCTGGCGTATTCCACCGTTTCGCAGCTCGGCTACATGTTTCTGGCCGTCGGGCTGCACAGCTACACGGCGGCGGTCTTTCACCTGCTCACCCACGCCTTCTTCAAGGCGCTGCTGTTTCTGGCGGCGGGCGCCGTCATCCATGCGCTCCACGAGGAACAGGACGTGCGGAAGATGGGCGGCCTGGCGAAGTCCATGAAACTGACCCACGCCGTTTCGCTGATCGGCGTGCTGGCGATTTCGGGCATTCCCATCTTCGCGGGTTTTTTTTCCAAAGACGGCATCCTGGCCGCCGCCTTTACCCAGAACACGCCGCTGTACCTGATCGGGCTGGGTGTGGCTTTCCTGACCGCCTTCTACATGGGTAGATGGTACTTTCTGGTGTGGCGCGGCGAATTCCGGGGCGACCCGGCGGCGCATCCCCACGACGGCGATCCCCTCCTGAGCCTCCCGCTGGCGGTGCTGGCGGCGGGGGCGACCCTCGGCGGCTTCCTGAATGTGCCGGGCTTTCTGGGCGGCGGACACATCCTGGATGACTTCCTGGGCAAAGTCCTGCCGGTAGAGGTTCACGAATTGCCGGTCAGCACCGAATGGCTCATTACCGCCGTCGCCGTCTCGGCGGCCCTGCTGGGCCTGGCCTGGGCCTACGCCGATCACCGCCGGGGTGCGCTCCAGAACGGCCCGCTTGGCAACGTCAGTACCCAGGCGCTGTACCTCGACACGCTCTACCGCTCGGTGGTCGGTGACGGCAGCAAGGTCATCTCACGCGGCCTGGACGCCTTCGACAACGGCGTGGACGCGGGGATGACCGCCGTGGCCACCAACACCGGGGCGCCCGGCTGGCTGGTGACCCTCTGGCAGAGCGGTTTTGTGCGCGCCTACGCCCTGAGCATGCTCATCGGCACGGCCCTGATCGTCGGCTACTGGGCCTTGCAAGCCATCGGCGGCGGCCTGTGAGTCCCTATCCCTCCCCACTTCCCACTCCCCACTCCCCACTCCCGCCTTGCCCACAAGCCACAAGCCACGCGCCACACGCCGCGCCGGAGGCGCAAGCATGATCCACTTCTTCATCTTCCTCCCGGTGCTCGCCAGCTTGCTGATCTTCCTGGTGCCGGTCCGCTGGCGCGAGGAGTTCGCGGGCGCGGCGGCAGGCCTGACGCTGGCGGGCGGCCTGTGGTCGTGGTCGGTGGGCGGGCTGAGCTACTTCAGCATTCCCTGGATCTCCGCACTCGGCGTCACCTACAGCGTGCAGATGGACGGCGTGAGCCTGCTGCTGGGGTTAGTGACGGCCTTCATGTCGCTGATCGCGGTGATCTACGCGGGCAAGCGCGTCCCCAAGCCCGGCACCATGCTCTCGCTGATCCTGATGATGGAGACCGGGCTGCTGGGCATCTTCGCCGCCCGCGATCTGGTGTTGTTCTACGTGTTTTTCGAGGACGCCCTGATTCCCGCGCTGCTGATGCTGGCCATCTACGGCAAGTCGCAGCGGATGCCCGCGCTGGTCAAGTTCGCGGCCTACACCCTGCTGGGCAGCCTGTTTATGCTCATCAGCATCATCGGCCTGAAGTTCTACGGCGGCAGCCCGACCTTTGCGCTCGCTGACTTGCAGGCGCATCCGGTGACGGGTCCGGTCCAGACCTGGCTGTTCCTGGGCTTCCTGGCGGCGATGGCGGTCAAGCTGCCGCTGTTTCCGCTGCACGCCTGGCTGCCCGATTTCCACGCCCAGAACCACGACAGCGGCGTGGCGGACGTGATGGGCACGCTGTACAAGGTGGGCGCCTACGGCCTGTTCCGCTTCGCCCTGGTCCTGTTCCCCGACGCCATGCTGGAGTTGCGGCCCATCCTGATGGCGCTGGCGGCGTTTACCGCGTTATATGCCGCCTGGATCGCCTTCTCTCAAACCGACTGGAAACGGCTGCTGGCCTACGCGGGCCTGTCGCACATGGGCTTAGTCGGTCTAGGCATCTTCTCGCTCAACGAGACGGCCATGATCGGCGCGCTGTTTTTGCTGGCCTTCCAGAACGTCTATACCGGCGCGCTGTTCCTGGCGACGGGCATGCTTCAGGAGCGGGTCGGCAGCCTCAGCACCAGAGTCGGTGGCCTGATGACCCAGGCGGGGGCGCTCAGCGGTCTGACCATGACGCTGTGGTTCGCGTCCATCGCGGTGCCGGGCATGGCGGGCTTCATCGGCGAGTTCAGCATTCTGCTGGGCGCCTATCAGGTCTCGCCCTGGCTGGCCTTCTTCGCGGGCCTGAGCACCATCGCCGCCGCCGCCTACGCCCTGAGCGCCTACCAGACGACCTACTGGCAGATGCGTCCGGCAGGCGCCGTCATCGCCCACGACCTGCGCAACCTCGACTGGCTGGTGCTGGGCGCCCCGATTGCCGTCGCCCTCTTCTTCGGCATCTACAGCGGCCCGGCCCTGAACCTGGTGCAGCCGGTGGTCCGGGCGGTCATGAGCGGCCTGGGGAGCGGGTCGTAATGGTTAACCTCTCTAGGAGCCCCCTGTGAACCCTGCCCTCGTTTTTCCCGATGTTTCGCTGGCCCCCATGCTGCCCATCCTGATCTGCCTGCTGGGCGCCATCGCGGCCACGCTGCTGGGCTTTTATGTGCCGCGCCGCACCGTCACGCTGGTCAGCCTGGTCGCGCTGATTCTGTCGGGCGCCAGCATGGTGACCCTCTGGGACCAGGGCCTGAGTGCCTTCGCGGGCAGCCTCCAGGCCGACAATGTGGCGCTGGCCATCGGGCTGGTGATTCTGCTCGGCTCGGTCATGACGCTGCTGGTCTCGCTGGGCAGCGCCTCGCGGGCGCGGCTGGCCTTTCCCGAATTCGACGCCATGCTGATGTACGCCGTGACCGGCACGCTGCTGATCGCCTTTTCCGGCGACCTGATCACCATGCTGATCGGGCTGGAGGTCATGAGCCTGTCCGGCTACGTGATCGTCACCCTCCAGGACAGCCGCCGCGCCGAGGAGGCGGGCATGAAATACTTCCTGCTCGGCGCGGTGGGCAGCGCCACGCTGATCTACGGCATCGCGCTGATCTACGGCGCCACCGGCACCTTCAATGACCTGGCGATTCGGGAAGCGACCGCCGGGCTGGCGGTGCAGAACGTCGGGCTGCTGGTCGTCGGCTCGCTGCTCGCACTCTGCGGCTTCGGGTTCAAGGTCGCGCTGGCCCCCTTTCACCAGTGGACCCCGGACGTCTACGGCGGGGCGCCCACCAGCGTCAGCCTGTTTCTGAGCACCGTCGTTAAAGTGGCGGCCTTCGCGGGGATGCTGCGGGTCTTCGGCGGGGCGCTGCAAAACGTTCCGGCCTGGGCAGGCGTGATGCAGGTGCTGGTCATCGCCACGCTGCTCATCGGCAACTTCGCAGCCCTCTTCCAGACCAACTTCAAGCGGCTGCTGGCCTACTCGGCGGTGGCCCACACGGGCTTCCTGGCCCTCACCCTGGTCGCCAATCCGGTCAACGGTGGCCCGGCGCTGGTCTATTACCTGCTGGTCTACACCCTGATGACCGCCGGGGCGCTGGCTGTGGTGAGTGCGCTGCAACGCGACGAATCGGGCTTCAGTATCGAGGACATGCGCGGGCTGTTCTACCGGCATCCCGGTTACGCGGTGGCGCTGGCGGTCTGCCTGGGCTCGCTGGCGGGCTTGCCACCCTTCGCGGGTTTCATGGGCAAGTTCCTGGCCTTCAAGGCGGCCTTCGAGGCGGGCTACGTGGGCATGACCATCTTCGCTGTCATCGGTAGCGTGGCCGCGCTGGTCTACTACCTGCGCCCCGCCATGCTGATGTTCATGCCGGACCGGACCCCCGCCCGCGAGTTCAGCGGCGAGCGGGCACCGACCACCCTGGCCGTGGCGATGGCTGTCGTCGGCGTGACCGTGCTCGGCATTCTGCCCAACCTGGCCTACGGCTGGGTCGCCAATCCGGCCATCTGGACGGTGCTGGCCGGACGGTAGGGAAGTGAGGAGATTCAGGCCGCTGGCACTGGCAGCGCTACTTTCGGTGGCGCTCGCCGGAGGCCGCGAATCTAACCCAGACGCAAGGCAGCAAGCCACCATCCAGGCGGTAATCAAGCTGTTTGATCGCACGCCGCTGGTGGCACTGGGCGAAGTTCACGGCGTCAATGAACTGCACGCCTTTTTTCGGGCGCTGGTGGCTGACCCTGGCTTCGGGCGAAACGTCAATGCGGTGGTGGTGGAATTCGGGAATGCCAGATACCAGGCGGTGGCGGACGCCTTCGTGCTGGGCACGCGCCACGTTCCAGACGACGAGCTGCGGCAGATTTGGCGCAACACTACCCAGTCAGGGCTGACGGATGTCTGGGATGCTCCCGTCTATGAACGGTTCTTCCGGGCTGTGCGAGCGGCTAACCGAGCCCGGCCAGCGGGTCAGGCAGCTATGCGGGTGGTGTTGGCCGACCCGCCTATCGACTGGACCAGGATCAATTCAACCAAAGATTATGTCCGATTCGTCGATCGGGACGGTTTTTACGCCCGCACGGTGGAACGCGAGATTCTTGCCAAGCACCAGCGGGCGCTGCTGATCGCCGGTCTGGGTCATGTTGCGCGGTTGAGCCCATCAAATTTCAACCCGTCTGGTACGGCGATTGAGCAGATCCAGAGGCGTTACCCCGGCTCTGTGACGGTGCTGATGCCGTACCTTGGCTTCCCTCGCCATCTTCAGGAAAAAGCTCGACAGCTTGAACAGATGCCTGCGCCTCAGCTCATCATGACGCACAGCACCTGGTTGGGCAAACTCAGCGCTGCTGAAGTGCTGGAAGGGCCACCAGAGGCGCCTCTGAATATGAGTGAAGGACTCGGCCAGCGGCTGCTCCAGACCGTTGTCGACGGCGTTTTGGTGTTGGGTCGTCCGAGCACCTTCACCATATCGATTCCTGATCCAGCTCTCTATAAAAATCCCCGATACGCAGCGGAGGTGTTGAGGCGGAGGCAAATTTTCAAGGAGATCATGGATATGAGAGGCGACTTTCTGACGGCGAAACCCGCGTCGAGCATCTTATACTTTGAGCAGCATTAGCGATCGATCCAAGTTTTCCTGTGAGTTCCCAAAGACCTGGGCAAGGTCGCCGGGCCTCTCAACCTCTACCCTTGATCCCATGATTCCCACTCTCCGCGCCGTCATCCTCGACCTCGACGGCACCCTGATCGACAGCAACGATGCCCACGCTTGCGCCTGGGTAGAGGTGTGCTAGACCCGGAACCATGCCCCCCTCCATTTGCAACCCTCCTCACTTCGCGTACTCTGAGCACCATGACTACCTCCGAAAGCGCTTCCCACCTTCCACTCATCGTCAGCGCCGGAGAAGCCCTCACCGATCTCGTCACCGACGGCGCTAACCGCTGGATCGCCCACCCCGGCGGCGCCGCCTGGAACGTGGCCCGCGCCTGCGCTCGCCTGGGCCTTCCCAGCGCCTTTGCCGGAGCGGTGGGCCAGGACAACTTCGGCGACGACCTGATGCGGGCCTCGCGCGACGCCGGACTCGATCCGCGCTTCATCCAGCAGCTTCCGGCGCCGACCCTGATGGCGGTGGTGTACTCGGCCAGCCCGCCCGCCTACCGCTTTCTGGGCGAGAACAGCGCCGACCTGGCCTTCGATCCGGGCCATCTGCCCAACGGCTGGCTGGGCGCGGCCCGCTGGCTGCATGTGGGCGGCATCAGCCTGGTGCGGTGGCCGCTGGCCGACACCCTGCTGGGATTGATCGAGAACGCCCGTGCGGCGGGCACCCAGATCAGCTTCGATCCCAACGCCCGCATCCTGCACCGCAATCCGGCCTACCTGCCGGTCTTCGAGGCGGTGGTGCGCCGCTGCAATTTCCTGAAATTCAGCGACGAGGACCTGGCCTTCTTCTTCGCCGGACAGTCCGAGGACGACGCCCTGAACTACCTGCGCGGCCTGAATGCCCGTGCGCCCATCGTCATCACGCGGGGCGCACTGGGCGCCAGTCTGTACCAGGGCGCCACCAGCCGCACCGACCTGCCCACTGTGCCGGTGCAGGTCGCCGACACGGTGGGTGCGGGCGACGCCCTGTGCGCCGGAATCCTGGTCAGCGCCACCGAGCGTCCCCAGGCCCTGTGGACCGATCACCTGCACGTGGGCCTCCAGGCGGCGGCGGTGGCCTGCTCGCACGCCGGAGCGTATGCGCCGACGAGGCAGGACCTGGCGGCATTGCCGTGAGGAGGGTGGAGTTTGGGGCGCGGGAGGCGGTGCGCGGGGAGAGAGTGGGAGGGTGGGGAGTGGGGAAAGAGGGAGGGTGGGGAGTGAGGAAAGAGGGAGGGCATGAGCTGGCGCTCACTCCCCTCACCCCTCCCCAAGCACGTCCACCCGCCACCTTTTTCCACAGGCCGCACGAAAAGCCGAAAAAACCCCCAACCTTACGGCTGAGGGCTGCACTCCCGGCGTGGGAACTTACTTGAGTTCGACCTTGGCGCCAGCGGCTTCGAGCTGGGCCTTGAGCTTCTCGGCCTCGTCCTTGTTGATGCCTTCCTTGAGGGCGCCGCCCTTCTCGGAGAGGTCCTTGGCTTCCTTGAGGCCCAGGCCGGTGATGGCGCGGATCTCCTTGATGACCGAGATCTTGTTGGCGCCCGCGTCGATCAGCACGACATCGAACTCGGTCTTCTCCTCGGCGACGGGGCCAGCGGCGGCGGGACCGGCCACGGCCACGGCGGCGGTCACGTTGAACTTCTCCTTGATGGCGTCGATCAGGTCGGCCAGTTCCAGAAGGGTGATGGAAGCGAGGTCATCGAGAAACTGCTCTTTGTTGAAAGCCATGGTGGGGCTCCTTGTGTACGGAATCGGGTCGATTCGGGGGAGAGGATGGGGGCTTGTGGCGTGCAGTGTGTAGCTTGTGGAAAGGGCAGGGATGAAGAGAAGCAGTTGAACTCAGGCGTTCAGGTCTGTTCCCACAGGCCACAAGCCACGATCCACAAGCCTCTTTACGCTGCTGCTTCTTCGAGCTTGGTCTTGTAGGCTTCCAGAATGCCCACGAAGCTGCTCTGGTGGCTGCCCAGCACGCCGACGAGTTCGCTGTAGAGCTGGTCGCGGGTGCCCAGCGAGGCCAGGCGGGCCACGACGGCCACGTCCACGCGCTTGCCTTCCAGGTAGCCCGCCTTCATGGTGGGAATACCCTTGTCGTTGGCCTTGGCGGCGGTGCTCAAGACTTTCGCCACGCCCGCCGGGTCGCTCTGGGCGACCACGATGGCGCTCGGACCTTTGAGGGCGTCACTGAAATCGTTCTGGCCCAGCGCCAGATGGATCAGGGTGTTCTTGGCGACGATCATCTGCCCACCCTTTTCCATGATCTGCTGGCGCAGGGCGCCGAGCTGACCCGCCGTCAGTCCCTGGTAATCGACGACGAAGAACGTCTCGATCCCGTCCAGTGACGTTTTCAGCGTGGCGAGAATGCCCTGGTTGCGTTGGTTTGGCATTCCAAACCTCCTTGATAGACCTATGGAGATGGTCTGTGAACTCACATCTGAAAAACCCTGCGCGGTGCGCTCAGGCCATCCAGACAACTCGGCGGGAAGGTTTAAACCTTACGGCGAAGGTTCCCGCTGTCTACGGTGCCGCGATTTCGGACAGGTGCTGAAGGCACCGGGGTGCTGAGGGTTGGGGTGCTGAGGGTTGGGGTGCTTGGTTACGAGCCGCTGCCCAGCGTCAAAGGGATGCTCGGTCCCATGGTGCTGCTCAGGTAGGCGCTGCGAACGTACTGGCCCTTGGCGCTGGCGGGCTTGGCACCTTCCAGGGCGGCGATCAGGGCCTGGTAGTTGGCGCTGAGGTTGCCGTTCTCGAAGCTGGCCTTGCCGATGGGCGCGTGGACCACGCCGGTCTTGTCGTTGCGAAACTCGATGCGTCCGGCCTTGAGGCTGCGCACCATACCGGCCACGTCGGGGCCGACGGTGCCGCTCTTGGGGTTGGGCAGCAGGCCGCGCGGCCCCAGCAGCCGGGCGAGCTTCTGGCCGACCTGGGCCATCATGTCCGGCGTCGCCACCACGGCGTCGAAGTCCATGAAGCCGCCCAGGATGCGCTCGATCAGTTCCTCGCTGCCCACGATGTCGGCGCCAGCGGCCTCGGCCAGCGCCACGTTCTCGCCCTTGGTCACCACGGCGATGCGGACGGTGCGGCCCGTGCCGTGCGGCAGGGCGACGGTGCCGCGCACGTTCTGGTCGCTCTTGCGCGGGTCGATGCCCAGGCGAAAGTGAACTTCCACCGTCTCGTCGAACTTGGCGGTGGCCAGTTCCTTGACCAGCGCGGCGGCCTCGTCGATGCTGTACTGCCGGTCGCGGTCCACCTTGCCGACCAGGGCGTTGTAGCGCTTGCCGTGCTTAGAATTAGAAACGGGCTTAGACATGGGGGCCTCCCTCGACGGTGACGCCCATGCTGCGGGCCGTGCCCGCCACGGTGTTGGCGGCGGCGTTCAGGCTCCCGGCGTTGAGGTCGGGCATCTTGGTTTTGGCGATTTCCAGCACCTGATCCCAGTTGAGCTTGCCGACCTTGGCCTTGTTGGGGGTCGGGCTGCCCTTGGCGATGCCCGAAGCCTTGCGGATCAGGTAGCTCATCGGCGGGGTCTTGGTGATGAAGGTGAAGCTGCGGTCCGCGTAGATGGTGATCTCCACGGGGATGATCGCGTCGCCCTTGTCGGCGGTCAGCGAGTTGAACTCTTTGGTGAACTGCATGATGTTGGCGCCGTACTGGCCGAGCGCCGGGCCGACGGGCGGGGCCGGGGTGGCCTTGCCTGCCGGAAGCTGCAACTTCACGATACCGGTAACTTTCTTCATGGTGTGCTCCTTAGCTCCCCCGCTCATGCCTGGACGTGTTGGGGTGCTGACGCTAAATTCTGCCGGTCAATTGGTTAACAAAAGGCTTCGGCAACAACTTTTTGACTTGATCTGGACTTGATTGCTCCGGTGTTTGCTTACTGGACCCGTACTTACTTGCTGACCCGTACTTACTTGCTGACCTGTACTTACTTGCTGATCTGGGAGAAATCCAGCTCGACGGGGGTTTCGCGCCCGAAGATGCTGACCAGCACCTTGACCTTCGCCTGGGCCATGTTGACCTCGCTGACCACGCCGGAAAAGTCGGCAAAAGGGCCAGCCGTGACGCGCACCATGTCGCCGGATTTGAAATCGGCCTTGAGGCGCGGCGCCGGGGCCTCCTCGTGCTGCTGGGTCACGCCCACCGAGGCGAGCAGCCGCAGCACTTCTTCCGTAGACAGCGGCACCGGGTAAGTGGCGGTGCCCACGAAGCCGGTCACGCCGGGGGTGTTGCGCACGGTCTCCCAGCTCTCGCCGAGTTCGCCTGGCGCGTCGTCGTCCTCGATGTCCATCTGCACGAAGACGTAGCCGGGAAACAGCAGCCGCTCGACCGTTTCCTTTTTGCCGCCCTCGCGAATCTCGACGGCCTTCTCGCTGGGCTGGAGCACCTGGAAGATCTTGCTGCCGTGCATACCCAGCTTGCGGGCGCGTTCCAGCAGGGTCTTCTCGACCCGTTCTTCCTGGCCGATGTAGGTGTGAACGGCGTACCACTCGATACTCACCGCAGCACCTGCTTCATGATGGTGCTGAAGGTCCAGTCCAGGGCGAAGACGATCAACGTCAGGCCGACCACGAAGATGAGCACCGCCTGGCTGCCCTCGAACACCTGCTCGCGGGTCGGCCAGCTCACGCGCTGAAGCTCGCCACGGGCATCCTTGAAATACTGCACGATGTTCATGACCTCACCTCGAAGAGAGCGGGATAAAGCCTGCTCGGACGCGGCCCGCTGTCAGGGACCACCGCCGCGTTCAGACCTTCTTCTCCTTGAAAGGCACGTGCTTCTTAGCCACCGGATCGTACTTCTTGAGTTCGAGTTTGGCCTGGGTGTTGCGGCGGTTCTTGGTAGTGGTGTAGTAAAAGCCCGTGCCAGCGGTGCTTTCCATCTTGATAATCATGCGTGGTCCATCCTTGGCCATGGTGCTTCTCCTTTTCGTCCGGGGCGGTGCTTGAAGCTCGCCCGAACTCCCAGGTTCCGGCAAGGGCCTTGGCCACCTGCGCGGGGTACTGGTAACGCCTGCCGTGGGGCAGACAACGCCCACGAGTATAGGGCGTGGGCAGGCGGGATGTCCAGGGCCGGAAAAATAGTATACCGACCGGCCACCGGGGCCACTTTATTCTGGCAGCGCTGTGGATCCTGGCAGCGCCGTGGCCAAAACAACGCTGTGGCCAAAACAGCTCTGGACCAGCCGGACGCCGCCTGTTCAGGACGGTTCCAGCGCCCCGGCTGCTGGGTGGGTGGCGAGCTGCTGCTCCTTGTGCTGGCCCTGCTCATGACCGGTGCCGTGCTCGCTGGGCCGGACCAGCCCTGGCCACTCCCCGGCGTACTCGATGTTCATGTCCTGACTCTCCAGCCACAGGTAGCGGAGCTCTGAGAGCTGGCGCAGGTGCAGCAGGTCGTGGGCCTGCCAGGAGGCCATCAGGTCGAGGGCACTGAGGCTGCCGCGCCGGGTGCTCCAGTCGGGTTCGGGCATCTCGCGGAGCTGCGAGAGCGAGGTGGCCCGCTCGGAGCCGAAGCGCTCGATGCTGGTCAGCAGGTCGCGCCCGTTGTAGCCGCGCTGCGTGACCCAGCCCTGCGGATCGGTGCGCGGCCAGGCCGAGAGCGGCGAGTCGATCAGCAGGCAAAAGCGCAGCCGGAAGTCATGCTTTTCCTCGTCAGCCAGGTGATTGACGACTTCCAGCGCCGACCAGCGCCCAGGCTCAGGACGCCAGCGGGCAGCTCCGGCGCTCCAGCTTCCGGCCAGCAGTGCCAGCGCCTGCCCGCTGCGCTCCAGAGCGAGCGCAGCGGCAGCCAGGGGAAGGAGCGCCGTCATCTGTGAGAATCATAACAAAACTGTGATAACGGTGGCCTTACGAAATGACCCAAAGCTGGTCGGGCCGGTGCCGTCATTCATCGGGGCGAAGGTCTATGAACGTCCTCCAGCACGAACGGGAGCAGGTGCTGGCCGACTTGTACGCAGTTCAGACCGGAGGTGGATGGTGGTCAAGCCGTCAGGTTCATCTCGCCGTCGCTCGGTCTGGACGAAGTGCCTACCGCCGAGGGCTTCCCGGTCCCAGGACCGCACCATCTCCAGACCGCGAAAAGCGGGCCACCCGTAGGCAGCCCGCTCACGACCACAACTCGCTTATTCGAGAATCTTGGTCACGACGCCAGCGCCGACGGTGCGGCCACCTTCACGGATGGCGAAGCGCAGACCCTCTTCCATGGCGATCGGCTTGATGAGTTCGACGGTGAACGTCACGTTATCGCCGGGCATCAC
>NZ_JANYGJ010000080.1 GCF_025362455.1 Deinococcus sp.
GCCATCAGGCCCAGCTTTCCAAAGTTCATAAACATGCCTCCCGGATCGGTGAGCCAAGATGGGGCGAGGGAGTTGGTCGCTCCGCTATGGATGGTACATCCCATTCGTCCCACACGCACTTTCTTTCACCGCGTTCTCCACATCGTGGCCGGTTACGTAGGGCGCCCGTGCTCCGCAACTGCCCATAACTGACTGTGCTGGAAGGTAGTGGTTTACTTGAGCAGAAAAGCACCACTGGGCGCACGTTCCTGACCCGTCTACCTCTGGGAGAGGGAGGGAGCCGCGCAGCGGCGGAAGGGTGAGGGGAGTGAGCGCATCGAATGCCTTCCATCCCTTCCCGCAAGCCACGCGCCGTGCGTCAGTCTCCTCAACCCATTCCCTTCACCGCCCCAGGAACCCCATCCTCTCGCGGACTTCGCCCATCGTGGTCTCGGCGATGGCGCGGGCCTGTTTGGCGCCGTCTTGCAGCGCGTCGTAGACCTGATCGGGTTCCTGCTTCAGCTCGACGGCGCGGGCCTGAATCGGCGCCAGCGTGCGCTCGATGCCGGGCAGCAGCGCCTTCTTACAGTCGATACAGCCGATTCCTGCCGTGCGGCACTCGGTATTCACCATCTGGATGGTGTCTAAATCCGAGAACAGCTTGTGGTAATCGAACACCAGGCAGATGTCGGGGTTGCCGGGGTCGCTGCGGCGAACGCGGGCCGGGTCGGTGGGCGCGGGCCGCAGCTTGGCCCAGATGCTTTCCATGCCCTCTAGCACGCCGATGGTGCTGTTCGACCCCTTGCTTTTGCTCATCTTGCCGTGCCCGTCCACGCCTGGCACGCGCAGGGCTTCTTTGGTCAGCACGGCTTTGGGCTCCGGAAACGTCTCGCCGAAGTTGTGGTTGAAGCGCCGGGCCACCTCGCGGGCCAGCTCGATGTGCTGCACCTGATCCTCGCCCACCGGCACGGTACCTGCTTTGTACAGCAAAATGTCGGCGGCCTGAAGCACCGGGTACATCAGCAGCCCGGCAGGAATGCTCTCCAGTTGCCCGGCCTTGTCCTTGTACTGGGTCATGCGCTCCAGTTCGCCCACCGGGGTCTGGAGCGTGAACAGCCATCCTAATTCGCTGTGCTCGCGCACCTGCGACTGCACGAAAAAGATGACCTTCTGCGGATCCAGCCCGGCGGCCAGGTTCGCCAGCGCCATCTCGAAGGTCAGGCGTGACAGCGTGGCCTTGTCGTAGGCGTTCGGGTTGGTCGGCGCGTGCAGGTCCACGATGCAATAAATCGCGTCCTTGCCGTACTGCTCGCCCAGCTTGACGTAATTGAACATCGCCCCGAACAGGTTGCCGATATGCGGCTCGCCCGTCGGCTGAATTCCGGAAAACACTCGTGACATGAGGCGAAGTCTAGAGCATGTGGGGAAGTGGGGAGTGGGCAGTGGGCAAAGATCAAGCCCCACTTCCTACTTCTCCCCGCGCACCGCCTCCCGCGCCCCTCCCCACAACCCACTTCCCACTCCCCACACCCTGTACCCTTACTCCATGACCATCCTGCTTCCCCAGGCCCTGCGCTACCCCATCGAACTGCCGGAGGTCACGCCCACCGCCGCCGTGCCCTGGGACACCATTCCCAGCCCCGCCTTCGTGCTCGACGAATCGCGGCTGCGGCGCAATCTGGCGCTGATTTCGCAGGTGCAATCGCACAGCGGCGCCCGGATTATCGTGGCCTTCAAGGGCTTCTCGATGTTCAGCACCTTTCCGGTCATGCGTGAGTACGGGATTTCCGGCGCCACCGCCAGCAGCCTGAACGAAGCGCTGCTGGCCCGTCAGGAGATGCGCGGCGAGGTCCACGTCTACGCCCCGGCCTACAGCGAGGGCGAGTTTCCGCAGATTCTGGAGCTGGCCAACCACCTGAGCTTCAACTCGTTTTCGCAGTGGGAGCGCTTCAGGCCGCAGGTCATGGCCGCGCGCCAGGCCGGTAAACACGTCCAGATCGGCATTCGTATCAACCCCGAATACGCCGAGGTCGAAACCGATCTGTACAACCCGGCAGGTCCGCATAGCCGCCTGGGCGTGACCCGCGCCAACTTCCGGCCTGACCTCCTAGACGGCGTAGACGGCCTGCATTTCCATACGCTGTGCGAGAGCGACGCGGGTGCCCTGGAACGCACACTGGAAGTTGTCGAGCGTAATTTTGGCGACTACCTGCCTCAGATGAAATGGGTCAACATGGGAGGCGGCCACCTGATGACCCGCCAGGGCTATGACACCGACCGGCTGATCGAGCTAGTCATAGCGTTCCGGGCAAGGTGGAATCTGGACGTGATTCTGGAGCCCGGCTCGGCCTTCGGCTGGCAGACCGGCTGGCTGGTCAGTACCGTGCTGGACGTAGTGGAGAACGGTAAGCGGACCGCACTTTTAGACGTGTCGGTCAGCGCCCATATGCCCGACGTGCTGGAAATGCCTTACCGTCCAGGCGTGCTGGGGGCGGGTCTGCCGGGTGAGCTGGGCCACGATTACCTGCTCGGCGGCACGACCTGCCTGGCCGGGGACGTGATCGACGAGTACGCCTTCGACCACGCCTTGCAGGTCGGTGAGCGGGTCATCTTCGACGACATGATCCACTACACCATGGTCAAGACCAGTTTCTTCAACGGCGTCAAGCATCCCGATATCGGCATCTGGCACGCGGACGGAACCTACGAGCTGGTGCGCGAGTTCGGCTACGACCAGTTCCGGGCCAAATTGAGCTAAAACATCCGGCCCCCGCGCCGACCACTTCTATACTCACTTGAGGGTCATGTGTACCTGGCTCATCATTTAGGCTGACGATAACTGCCATCTGCCCAGGCTAGCTTCGGGCCAGAGCGGGTGCAGTCCAGGTGTCGGTGCAGCTCAGGGGGTGAAGGTCGGTGCGACTGCTGCGGGGGGCTCACAACTTTGAATACCGTGACAGTGCCGGTATTGACCAGTTCGCGCAGGCCGACATCTGGGAGACGGTCAGCGGCGATCAGGCCGTGCTGGTGCTGCGCGGCCTGAACGTGCGCGGCGCGGCGAAGTCGGGCGGTGAGGGTCAGGTGCTGCTCGACCAGGCCCGGCAGGCGCACGGTTACCTGGCCCATTCCTGGTTGCCCTTCGTGGCGCCGCATGCCCGGCTCAGCGTGCTGGTGCTCAGGCCCCGGCAGTCGGTCAGCGCCGACGAAGCTGATGCGGGCCAGGCCGAATTGAGTCAGGCCGACCTGAGTTGGGCCGGGTCCATCGCCACTTTGGGTGCCGAACTGGCACAGGGGAAGACCCACGCCTTGGTCTTGTAGTCATCATTCCGAAATTCGGTTCAGCCGCCCACTTCGGTGAAGAAGTGGGCGCTTTGCATTGCCAGGCATTCCGACGCGTTTTTGACACGGCTTTAACACGGCTTTGACGCCCCTTTGACGCCCGGTTTTCTACCATCGTCTTATACGGACTCCGCTCCATTCCGAATCATCCGCAAACGCACCGGATGTTCCTCCATACCGCAGAGCCCGTACTTTCTCCTACTCCCGTTGGTCGGATCAAACCGTTTTGCAAAACGATTTGATCGGAGTCTGTACCAGTTCAGCCGCCCTCTTACCCACCAAGGAGAATCACCATGAAAAACCGTACTCTGTTTAGCGCCTCGGCCCTCGCCCTGCTCAGCCTGAGCCTCAGCGCTTGTGGCGGCGGCGGCACCACGACTCCGCCGGTGGTGGTGACCCCCGACATCACGCCGCCCAGCATCGTCTCAGTGTCTCCGGCTGTTGGCGCGATCGGTGTTGCCAAGACCGCCAGCGTCGTCGTCACCTTCTCCGAGGCGATGAATCAGTCCAGCGCCCAGGCGGCCTTTCAGTCGGCGGACCTGGGCGCCAACACCATCAGTTGGAACACTGACGGCACGGTCATGACCGTCAAGCCCAACGCCGAGCTGGCGTACACCGCCCTCGGCAAGAGCTACTCGTTCAGCGTCAGCAACACCGCCACCGATGTCAAAGGCAACGCGCTGAGCAACCCGGCCAGCACCAGCAGCTTCAAAACTTTCCGGCAGTTGTCGAGCAGCTTGCCGATCAAGGCCGGGACGGTGGGGGAGATCGACAATGCCCAGACGATCAAGCCGATCAACTTCGACATCGAAGTGGGAGACCAGACCGACAACACCTCGCGGCGCGGCTTCGTCGGCTTCGACCTCAGCTCGCTGCCCACCGACTTGGTTCCGGCCAACGTGCTCTCGGCCCAGGTACGGATGTTTGTGAACTCGCCGATCAACGGTTCGCCGTTTTCCAAGTTGTTCCCCAGTTGCACCGGCAAATTCTGCATCTTACAAAACAAGAGCGTCGTCCTCGATCACGTCGCTTACGGCAACACTGTCAGTGGCTCGGTTTACAACATTCCGGCGATTCCCGGCAGCGACCCCACGGGCCTGACCGACGAAACGCCTTGTGGTGGTGCCATTATCATCTGTTTGTTCAAAGGCACTTCGACTGGCTGGAACCTCGGCAATGTCACGCCCTGGGTGCAAGATGACCTGAGCAACCGTGCGGCGCGGGGCAACTTGACAGAAGTGCGCATGAGCTTTCCGCTTGCGACCAACGCGGATGGTAAGGCCGACAACATCGACATCAGCAACTCAACCAACAAGGCTCAACTGACCGTCACTTACCTGATGCCCTGAGCGCCAACCATAACAGCGGCCCCGTCAATCATCGACGGGGCCGCTTCCTGTTCTGCTCAGCTCGTCGCCAGCGCCCTGTACCAGTGGGCGCTGTCTTTCAAGGTGCGCTGCTGGGTGGCGTAGTCCACGTAGATGAGCCCGAAGCGTTTCTCATACCCCTTGGCCCATTCGAAGTTGTCCATCAGCGACCAGGCGAAGTAGGCCCGCACGTCCACGCCTGAGTGTGCCGCCTCGGCCACGGCCCGCAGGTGAGCGCCCAGGTAGCTCACGCGCCGGGCGTCGTGGACACGGCCATCAGCGCTGAGCACGTCCGGAAAGGCCGCGCCGTTCTCGGTAATCATCACCGGGGGCAGGTCGTAATCCCGCTTCAGGTCGCTCAGCAACTTGCTCAGGCCCTGCGGATAGACTTCCCAGCCCATATCGGTGGCCTCAGCGCCGGGCAAGCCGCTGAAGTCGGCGCCGATGAGCTGGCGGCTGTAATAGTTGACGCCCAGGAAGTCCAGCGGCTGGGCCATGATGCCGAGGTCACCGCTGTGCATCTGCGGCACGTCGGCGCCGTAGTGCTCCCAGATGTCCTGCGGGTACTCGCCCCGGAGCAGCGGACCCAGAAACCAGTCGTCGAAGCGCCCTTCGGCGAGGCGGGCCTGGGCCTCAAATTCGGGCGCGGCGGCGTAGGCGGGCGTCAGGTTCAGCACGATGCCGAGCTGGGCGCCGGTTGCCAGTTTGCGCATCGCCCGCATGGCCAGGCCGTGACCCAGTAGCAGGTGGTGGGCGGCGGCCAGCGCGGCGGGGCGACTGTGAGTGCCGGGGGCGTGCTCGCCGAGCTGGTAGCTCAGGATGCTGCTGCACCAGGGCTCGTTGAGCGTGGCGACGCTGCGCACCTTATGGCCCAGCCGCGCCGTGACGATGCGGGCGTACTCGGCAAAGTGGACGGCCACCTCGCGGCTCGTCCAGCCACCGATGTCTTGCAACTTCTGCGGCAAATCCCAGTGGTACAGCGTCAGGTGCGGCTCGATGCCGCGTGCGTTCAGGCCGTCGACCAGGCGTTCGTAAAAGGCCAGGCCCGCCTCGTTGACTTCGCCCGTGCCGCTCGGCTGAATGCGCGGCCAGGCCACCGAGAAGCGGTAGGCGCCCACGCCCAGGCTCTGGATCATGTCCAGATCGCTCTCCAGCCGGTGATAGTGGTCACAGGCCACCTCGCCATTGCTGCCGTCACTGATGCGGCCCGGCTCGGCGCAGAAGGTGTCCCAGATGCTCGGTCCGCGCCCATCCTCAAACGTGGCGCCCTCGATCTGAAACGAGGAGGTGGCGACCCCGAAGATGAAGTTCGCCGGAAAGTCGGCGCGGGTCAGTGGATTGGACGTGTTGGAAGTGGGAATGGCCATGGAAGCTCCGTAGGGGGCGTGGAGGGACAGAGGCTGGTGGCGCGTGGCCTGCGGCGTGTGGCCTGTGTGAAGGGCGAAAAGAGACAGGCAGACGCGGGGTTGAAACGGGACGATGCTCTCAATGTCGGCGTGGCGGTGGCTGTCTCATCTTTCATCCGTTCCCACCAGCCACAAGCCACCAGCCACCAGCCACCTTCACCCCTTGACCGCCCCCGCCGTCAGCCCTTCGATCAGGCGTTTGGAGGCGAAGGCGAAGATAATCAGCAGCGGAATGACGGTCAGCACCACGCCGCACATCAGGGCGCCCCAGTCGGTGTTGGCGATGCTCTGGAGGGTGCGCAGGGCCAGCGGGGCGGTGTAGGTCTCAGCGCTGCGAAAAATAATCAGCGGCCCCAGGAAGTTGTTCCACGACTGCACGAAGGTCACCAGGCCGAGGGTCGCCATCGCCGGGCCGGTCAGCGGCACGATCACTTTGCGGTAGGTCGTGAACTCGCTGGCGCCGTCGATGCGGGCGGCCTCCACCAGCTCCTTGGGAATGGCGCTGCCGATGTACTGGCGCATCAGGAAAATCCCGAAGGCGCTCGCCATGCCCGGTATCCACAGCGCACGCGGCGTATCGATCCAGCCGAG
Organism: Deinococcus sp.; assembly: GCF_025362455.1. Taxonomy (GTDB): domain Bacteria; phylum Deinococcota; class Deinococci; order Deinococcales; family Deinococcaceae; genus Deinococcus. Next base: position 6,683 of record NZ_JANYGJ010000080.1, read on the forward strand.
GGCCTGCATAATCAGGGCGTAGGGGACGATATTCAGGCTGCTGGGAATCAGCAGCGTCGTCAGCAGCGACCCGAACAGGAAGTTTTTGCCCTTGAAGTCGTACATGGCAAAAGCAAATCCGCCCAGCGAACAGAAAAACAGCGTGGTGCCGGTGGTCAGCACCGACAGGTAGAGGCTGTTCCAGAGGTTGCGCCAGAAGGGAATGCGGCTGAGCAGGCTGTCGTAGTTGGCGCCCAAATGATCGCCGAACCAGACGGGTGGCGGGATCGAGAAGATTTCCTGGCGCGGGTGGGTGGCGAAAATAAACATGAAGTAAAATGGCAGCAGCGTCAGCAGCCCCCCGAAGGCCAGCAGCGCGATGGCGCCGAGGCGGCTCAGGGGCGCCCGCCCGCTGATGCCCGCCGCCGGGCGCGCTGCTTTGCTCAGCGGCTTGGGAGCCGGTGCGGACGTCATCGTCTGCCCTCGTTGCCCGCCAGGCCGGAGCGGCCAAACAGCAGGTTGTTGACGACCGTCAGAATGCCGATCACCACAAAGAGCATCCAGGCCATCGCGGCGGCCAGGCCCGCCTCGGTGTAAGAGACGTAAGTGCGCAGCATGTACATGATGGTGGTCAGGCCCGCGCCGGACGTGCCGCCGGTCCCGTTGGTCAAAATGAACGGCTCCTCGAACAGTTGGAAGCCGCCGATCAGGCTCAGGGTCACGGCCAGGAAGATGGTGGGGCGCAGCAGCGGCAGCGTGATGTAGCGCAGTTGCTGGCTCTTGGTGGCGCCGTCGATGGCGGCGGCCTCGTAGAGTTCACCCGGAATGGCTTGCAGGCCCGACAGGTACAGCAGCATGTTCCAGCCCACGTAGCGCCAGACGATCACGGCGGCAATCGACGGCTGCACCAAGCTCTTTTCGCCCAGCCAGTTGACCTTCTCACCGGGAAACAGCCCGCCGATCAGCGGAAGCTGGTGCAGGGCGCCCAGAATGGCGTTGATGACGCCGTACTGCCAGCTCAGCAGCGTAAAGAAGATCACCGAGATGGCCACCACCGAGGTGATGTACGGCAAAAAATACACGGCGGTAATCAGGTGCTGGGCTTTTTTCAGCCCGGTGTGGATGGCGAAGGCCAGCGGAATGGCGATCAGGTGCTGCGGCAGCCCGCTTTCGACGGCCAAGGCGGCGGTGTTGCGCAGCGACTGCCAGAAAGTCGGGTCGGTCCAGTTGTCGGCGAAATTGCGAAAACCGACGAACTTCATCTCGCCCAGGCCGGTGCCGGGGGTCCACTGATGAAAGGCCAGATAGGCGTTGAAGATGATCGGAAACAGCCCGAAGATCAGAAACAGGACGAAAAACGGGCTGATGAAGATGTACGGTGCGTACCTGCGCTGGAAGTTGTCCCAGCCGCCTGCTGAAGTGCGCCGGGTCGGCGGTTTGGTCGGAATGACGGTCACGGATGGGCCTCCTTCGCCTTCTTTGGTAGATACAGTGGTACGTACATACTGACAGTGGCACAGACAGATAGCGCTACATGGAGACAGTGGTACATGCAGAAGATGAGCGTGGCCGGTCATGCCCACGCTCATCTCAGTCAGATCAAGGTCTATTCAGGTGCTGGGCGTCGGTAGCCAGTCGCGGCCTTATCTGGTGCGGCGCTCGACCAGACGCTGGGCGTCGGCCAGGGCGGTGGGGATGTCCTTGCTGCCGTCGAGCACGGTGGTCAGGGCGTCGTTGACGATCTGCTCGGCCACCGAGTCGAGCTTGTTGACATCGATGGGCGTGATCTTGGACGCGGCGTTGCGCCAGATGACGCGGGCTTTCTGGTCGCCGAGGTAGGCGACGCCCTGGGCGAACACCGTGTCGCGGGGCGCGGCCTTGAGGGCCGGGAAGGCGCCGGTGGTCTTGAAGGCCAGCACCTGCTGGTTTTTGTCGGTGGTCATGTACTTGATAAAGGTCCAGGCGGCGTCTTTGTTCTGGCTCTGGGCCGGAATGCCGTAAAACGAGCCGCCCCAGCTCGCGAAGGTCTTGCCGGGCAGGTCCTGGGCGTTCCACTTGCCTGCGAAGTCCTTGGCCAGCCAGTTTTGCATGTGGCCCACCAGCCAGGCGCCGGAGAACTCGGTGGCCAGGTTGCCTTTCTGGAAGGCGGTGGTCCACTCCGGCGAGAAGGCGCCGCCCGCCTTGGCGTCGAGCTTGGCGTCGCGGATGGCCTTGGCGATGGTAAAGGCCCGCACGTAGCGGGGGTTGCTGGGGCTAATCAGCACCTTGTTGGTTTTGTCGAAATACAGGCCGTCGCCGGATTTCAGGCCGGTGCGCAAAATGATCGAGGCGGCCTCCGAGGCGTCGGGAATCAGGAAGGTGCCGGGGTTGGCGGCCACGACTTTTTTGCCGTTCTCGATGTACGACTCCCAGCTCGCGTTCATCTGGGCGGGCCTGACTCCGGCCTTGGCCAGCAGATCGGTGCGGAAGAACATCGAGCCGGGGCCGATGTCGGTGGGCATGCCCACGATGCGCCCGTCCTGGGTGGTGGCCTGCGGGAAGGTGAACGACAGAAACTGGTCTTTGTACGCTCCGGCGCCGAAGGGGGCCTTACTCAGATCGGTCATGCCGTTGCCCTCGGCGAACTTGGCCACGTAGCCGAAATCGATGGCCTCGACGTCGTTGGCGCCTTTGCCGGTGGAGAGGGCGGTGGTCAGGGCGTTGTGGTGGTCGCCGTAGGCCAGCGAGTTGATCTTGATCTCGATGTTGGGGTAGAGCTTGTAAAAGCCCGGCAGGGCGGCCTTGACCACGCTGTCGAGGTCGGGGAAGACACCGACGGTGAGGACGGTCTTGTCCTGGGCACTGGCCAGGCTGAGGGTCAGCAGGGCCGTCACGGCGAGCAAGCGTTGAATCTTCATGGTAAAACCTCCGTGGAACAAACAGAAGCAAGCAGGTAGAAAGGCGAGAAGCAGGCGCAAAAAACGTTATCTGAAAGGCAGGCCAGCAGACCTGAACAGAAATGCACGGTAATCGCATCCCGAACAGGCGCTATTTGTGGTGAGAAAAGCATAGGACTGGAAAACGTTTTTTGCAAGTATCCGCCGTTTATGTACTGGGGGTGTCGGCCCGTGAAGTCGAATTGTTGCCGACTCAGACGGGCTTCCGGGCTGCTGGGGCAAATTGTGGCCGGGAACGGTGTTGAGCGGTGCGGCCTTCATCTGGCGCTGTCGATGCCCCGATCTGGCGTGAGCGGGTTCCGGCTTGACGCAGCCGAGTCAGCCTTGCCGCACCCCGGTTCGGCGCGGCGCGGGCGTGATAACGTTTTCTGCATGACCCGTCCAGAGCAGTACTCCGAATTACGCCACGGGGAAAACAGCCTCCCCGCGCCTCCATTCTGCGTCCTGCTCAGTCAAAACTACTCGCTCCGCTCGGTCATAAAAAGACCCTTTTTATGACATCTGCTCTAGGTTCACCGGGTGAGGCTGCCAGGGCGCTGACCATCCGTGATGTGGCCCGCCACGCCGGGGTGTCGATCAGCACGGTGTCGCGGGTCATGAACGGCAAGCGGGTGCGCCCCGAACTGGAGCAGGCGGTGCAGCAGGTGCTGAGCGACCTGAATTTCCGGCCCAGCGCGGTGGCCCGCAGCATGGTCAACGGCACCACCCAGACGGTGGGCGTGCTGGTCGAGGACATCTCCAGCGCCTACTACGCCGAGCTGATTAAAGGCATCGAGGGCGTGCTGGAGAAAACCGGACACCATCCACTGTTTAAAAGCAGCCACTGGAACGTCGAATTTGAGGAAGAAGCCCTGCGCGTCTTTCTGGACCACAACGTCGACGCCATCATCGTGGTGGGCGGTCTGCTGCCCGAAGCCCGGCTGGCCGCGCTGGTCGGGCGATTGCCGCTGGTGATCGTGGGCCGGAGCGGCCTGAGCCGGGTTAGCCTGAGCCTGGGCGCGGCGCTGCTGACCCTCGATCAGCGCGGCGGCGCGGCGCTGGCGACCCGTCACCTGATCGAGCTGGGCCACCGCCAGATCGTGCATCTGTGTGGCCGCCCGACGCAGGAAGACGCTCTGGCCCGGTTGCAGGGCTACCGCGACGCCATGGCCGCTCACGGTCTGGAGGTGCGCCCCGAATGGGTGCTGGAGGGCGACTTTCTGGAGGTGGTGGCGTACCGCGCCATGCTGGGGCTGGTCGAGCGCAAGTTGCCGTTCACCGCCGTGTTCGCCGCCAACGACCAGATGGCCTTCGGTGCCAACCTGGCGCTGCACCGCAAGGGCCTGCGCGTGCCGGACGACGTATCGCTGATCGGCTTTGACGACCTGCCGGTGTCGGCCTACATGGTGCCGCCGCTGACCACCGTGCGCCAGCCCGCCCAGCAGCTCGGCGAGGCCGCCGCCCGCGCCGCCCACGACCTGATGAATCACACGTCACCGGTTCTGGCGCAACTGCAACTCAACCTGGTGCTGCGCGAATCGACGCGGGCGCTGCGGCGGTAGGGAGAGGCGTGTGGCTTGTGGCGTGTGGCTCGTGGCTCGTGGGAACGGCGTGGGACTCGGAGTTGAGGGAACGCTGCCCTGGAGCGCTCTGGCGTGGGTGAGAGGCGTAGGTGGGACGGTCTCATCTGGTCTCATCTGGTCTCATCTGGTGTAGTGGACCCGCACCGCATCCCAAATCTTTTCCCACACGCCACACGCCTCCCCCACCTTGATACCCTACCGCTATGACTTCCACGCCTGCCCCGACGACTGAATCCTCCTCCCTGAGCGTGCGCGAGATGGCGCTCCTCGCTCGCCGGGCCGGGCGGGTGCTGGGGGCGCTGCCCACCGAGCAGAAAAACGCGGCGCTGCGGGCGGTGGCGGCGGCGCTACGGACCGGCGCGGCTGAGATTCTGGCGGCCAATCTCGGCGACGTGGAGGCCGCCCGCGCTGCCGGAATCGGCGAGGCCATCATCGACCGACTGATGCTGACCCCGGCCCGCCTGGACGCTATTGCCGCCGACGTGGAGAACGTGACCCAGTTGCCCGACCCGGTGGGCGAAATTCTGGATGAGGCCACGCGGCCCAACGGCCTGCGCGTCTCGCGTCGCCGGGTGCCGCTGGGCGTGCTGGGCGTCATCTACGAGGCGCGGCCCAACGTGACGGTGGACGTGGCGACGCTGGCGATCAAGAGCGGCAACGCCGTGATCCTGCGCGGCGGCAAGGAGACGGCCCGCAGCAACGCCGTGCTGGGCCGGGTCATCGCGGCGGCGCTGAGCGAGCACCACATCCCCGAAGGCGCCGTGCAGGTCATCAGCGATCCGGACCGCGCCCGGATGCTCGAACTGCTGAAACTCGACGACCTCATCGACGCCATCATCCCGCGCGGCGGCGCCGGGCTGCACCGCTTCTGCGTGGAAAACGCCACCGTGCCGGTGATCGTCGGCGGCGTGGGCGTGGTGCATCTGTTCATCGACGAGAGCTACGTCGCGGATGCGGCGGGCGTGCAGAGCGCCACCGAGATCGTGCTGAACTCCAAAGTCCAGCGGCCCAGCGTCTGCAACGCGCTCGACACGCTGCTGCTGACCCCGGCCTCGGCGGCGCTGGCCTTGCCCGCCCTGGGCCGGGCGCTGGTCCAGCAAGGTGTGGAACTCCGCGCCGATTCACAGGTGCTGGAGTTGTTGTGCGCTGCTGGTATTCCCGCCGTGCCCGCCGTGCCCGCCGATTTCGGCCAGGAATTCCTGTCGCTGACATTGAGTATCCAGACGGTGCCCGATCTGGACGCCGCCCTGGACTTCATCGCCGAGTACGGTAACCACACCGACGCGATTTTGACCCGCAGTGAAACGCAGGCCGAGATCTTCGTGCAACAAGTGGACTCCGCCGCCGTGATCGTCAACGCCTCGACCCGCTTCAACGACGGCGGGGAGCTGGGCCTGGGCGCCGAGGTGGCCGTGTCCACCCAGAAGCTGCACGCACGCGGTCCGATGGCCCTGCGCGAACTGACCACCACCAAATGGGTCGTGCGCGGCGACGGTCAGGTGCGGGGTTGAGGGGTCCGACGTCGAAGATGCTCCGGCTGCTGCTGGCGCTGGGCGTCACTGCCTTCGCTGCGCCAATCACCGCTGCTCCAATTACCGCTGCGCCCACCGATCCCTGGCCGGGCAGTCCGGTGCTGACCCGGTTGTTCGGGCTGCCCTCCTCGCGTGCCGAGGTGCTCAGGCTGAGTACGGAGCTGCACCTGAGCGCCTTTCAGATGCAGTCGCTGCGCCGCCTGCGGGCCGGTGAGGCCCAGGTCGCCCGGCTGGGTGAGGCCGCTCAGAGTCGTGCCCAGGCCCAGGCCGTCAACGTGCAGGTCGCTGCCCTGCGAGGCGAGAAGGACCGCAAGGCGCGGGTCATCTTAGGGCGCAAGTATCCGGCCTTTCGCCAGTGGCTGCGCGGCTGGTGGGCGGCTCAGGTGGCGAAGAGTCGCCAGCCGTGATGCGGACTCGTCCGGTTTCGCCCCTGGCGGCCCTGCCGACCTTTGCCCAGTTGTACAGTTCCACCGAGCTGGAAATGCTGCCCACCACCGAGCAGATGACATCGGCCTGGCTGGTCGGCATTGATGATGAGGCTCCGCTGGGCGCCCTGGGCCTGCGCTCCACGCCCGCACACGGCTTAGAAGTCATGGGCGGCGCCCTGCCCGGCCCGGACCAGACTCAGGCCGCGCTGGCGCTCCTGCAAGCCGCGCTGGGCACCGAGCCCCGGCTCTACGCCTACGCCGAGGAGCATCTGTGGCCGATATCGGCGCTGGAGGCTGCCGGACTGCGCCCCGTCGGGGCTTACTCTCGCCTGAGCGGGCCGGTGCCGGGTGGCGAAGTGATGGTGCCAGATGGCTTCCAGTTGGTGCCGATGTCGGAAGCTTCAGCGGAAGATATTCTGGCCGCCCAGCACGCCTACGAGCACCGCATCGGCCATACGCATGTCACCCCGGAAGCAGTGCAGCTCATCACCGAGCGCAACGATCTGGCGCTCAGTCGCCTGGCTTATGATGCCAGCGGCGAGGCAGTGGGCCTGTGTTGGGCGCAGCTCTACGGTGGGCTGGCCGCGATTGACTCGCCCGCCGTGCGCCCGGACCTGGCGGGCAGCGGGCTACGGGAAGCCCTGCTGCTGTCGGTCTGCGCGGCGGTGGCTCAGGCGGGCGCCGTTCACATGACCTTAGAGAGCTGGGGCGACACTGAGCCGGAGCGGGCGCACGATCTGGCGCTGGGGCTGGGGATAGAGGAGCTGAACGTGATGTATGGGACTGAGGCCACTACAATATGACTGAACCTATTATAAATATCCACGTCGTCGTCGATCCGGCTTTGCCTCAGACCTGGACTCGTCTAAACAGCGGGTCCGAAGACCGTATTAGAGTTCTTGACTCGATTCACTCTAAAGTTAGAGATGTTGTTCCTCTGATTGAAGTATATAAACAACAGCTTGAAGACAAAGCAAAACATCTAAAAGATATTCTTGAAGAAACATATAAAACATATTTAATTGAGTCATTTTACTCTCAATGGGATACGCTGGATGTTGTAGTTTATCAAGCGGCCTCAAACAACGTAAGTGCAATCGAGGTCGGCGGGGTGGGCGGCGATTATGGTAACGGGGATGATATCAGTAGTAGGCAAGTTTTCGGTCCCTATGCACGTCTCTACATACTACCTGGATTTGAAGACAGAATGGAGGCAACTGTACTTCATGAGTTTGGGCATTTTCTGAGATATCGTGCCACTTCAGACACTTCATTTCCGTATTTCAACCATGCCATATTTGAGGAGGGCCTGAGCGAAAGCTTGGTCAAGGCAATTCTAGGCGAGGAGCATGTGTATCACAAACAGCAAATAACCTACGTAGAATTACTGAAATTAAAAAGCTTTATTGAGGAATCTTTATCTGATGAGACGTCTGGGGAAGCGCAACGGACCATCACGAAATTTGGTTATCGTTTAGGCTATAGGTTAGTTCAACATCTAATTTCGAATGGGCAAGACTTGAAAGATCTTTTCAAGCTGTCGCGCCGCGAATCGTCTCAGGAAGTCTTCAAATATTGCCAACAACTACTGATCGAGGTAAATTAGACGGACGGTTTGCCCCTATATTTACTCACGCGCTCACGAACCGCAGCACCCCTTCGATGTCCTGCACTTCGGCCAGCACCGGCACCACGGTACTTTCCGAGACCTGGGCGGCGTAGCGTACGTCCTCGCCCAGCCCCAACTTTTCCAGGGTCTGCCCATGTACGCTGCTCGACAGCGCCTCAAGCGGGTTGCTGGCGCTGCGGCGCACCGTCAGGGCGATGCGGGCGCCGTCGTCCACGCTCAGTTCGCCCAGGGCCAGCAGGTACTCGGCGATCACGCCAGCCGCGTAGACGTCTTCCATACTGACCCGCTCGTCGGTTCCGGCGCAGACGATGGCGATTTCCTCCAGTGCCAGCGCCTTGGCCCGGCGGGCGGCGGCGTGGGCGTTGGTCAGCGAGGCCAGCAGCACCCGGCTGCCGCTCTGGGCGGCGATGTGGGCGGCGCCCGTGCCGCTGGTGGTGTTCATGACGACACTCTTGCCCGTGAAATTCTGACTCGCCGCCTCCACCGGGCTGTTGCCGAAGTCGAAGCCGGGAATCGCCAGCCCGCCGCGCTCGCCGCCCAGCAGGTAGTCCTCGCGCCGGACCGGCTCGCCCGCCTCATTGGTGACGCCCGGTTGCCATTTCAGGCCCAGCGCGATGTCGGGGTTGGCGGTCAGCAGCAACGCTTCGGCGCCGCGCTCCAGGTACGTGACGGCGGTGGTGGTCGCCCGCAGCACGTCGATGACCAGCACGGTATCCGAGTAACTGCCGTGTGGAAGCAGATCGACCCGGAGTTTCATGCTTCGCCCAGCGAGGCCCGCAGCCGGGTCAGCCCCGCTGCGCCGCCGTCCGCGCCGTAGACGCTCGACCCGGCGACGAGCACGCTGGCGCCCGCATCGACCAGCGACTGGGCGTTGCCCGGCCCCACCCCGCCGTCCACCTGCAATTCCGCCGCGCTGCCGAGTTCATCCAGCCAGCCGCGCACGGTGCGGACGCGCTCCAGCGCCGAGGGAATGAACTGCTGAGCGCCGAAACCGGGATTGACGCTCATGACGAGCACCAGGTCCACGCCTTGCAGCACGGGGCGCAGGGTTTCCAGGGCCGTGCCGGGATTGAGGACCACGCCCGCCCGGCAGCCCAGGCCGTGAATCATCTGAATGGCCCGGTGCAGGTGCGCCGTCGCCTCGACATGCACCGTAATGGAGTCCGCGCCCGCCGCCGCGAAGTCGGCCAGGTAGCGCTCCGGTTGCTGAATCATCAGGTGGACGTCGATGATCTGGCCGGGCGCGGCGGCGCGTCTGGTGGCCGCGAGAATCGGTAGCCCGAAGCTGATATTGGGGACGAACATTCCGTCCATAACGTCCACATGCAGGTATTCGGCTTCGTGTACGGCGGACACTTCATCACCGAGGCGGGTGAAATCACAGGCGAGGATGCTCGGAGCGAGTTTGACAGGCACGTAGAGGAGTGTAGCAAAGAGGGGGTCAGGCTTTGCCGAAGAAAGCTGGGAACGGCCATGTTCCAGGACGAGCATCGGTGCGAGCTGAGCAGGTCTTGACCCTCTCGCTACGGGAGGGTCTAGCCTGTCGTCGAGGAGGACCAACCCAATGAGCGAAACCCGTTTCAACATCGGAGAGCTGGCGCAGCGGGCGGGACTGAGCGTCCGAACCGTCACTACGACACCCTGGGTCTGCTGACGGCGACTGAGCGCACCGAGGCCGCTTACCGGCGCTACTCACCGGATGACCTGACCCGACTGCTTCAGATTCGCAGCCTGAAGACTCTCGGCCTGAGCCTGGAGGAAATTGGCCGGGCGCTGGACGATCCCGCCTGCGACGTGAAGACGGTGCTGGCTCAGCATCTCGCCGCCGCGCGGCTGCGACTTCAGCGAGATCAGGCGTTGGTGACGCAGTTGCAGCGCTTACAGAACAGGTCCGAGACCGGCTGGGCCGAGCTGGCTGAGGTCATTGAGTTGATGCAGACCTTGGCTGATCCTCAGGGCGATAAAAATGCCCGTATTCGCAGCGCTTTTTCTCTGGGCGCAGCGGCGCGTCAGGAAGCTCTGCCTGTGCTGATCGAGCAGCTCATCACCGAGCCGGATTTCTTTGTGCGTGAGACGCTGACCTGGGCGGTCGTTCGCATGGGCGCAGCGGTCCTCCCGGCGCTGTTGCCGCTGCTGGAGCATGCTGACCCGGCGGTGCGCCTCCAGGTGGTTCATACCCTCAGCAAGCTCTCTGAGCCGAGGGCGACGGCGGCATTGTTGCTGGCCGTCCAGGACCCGGACGCCGAGGTCGCTCGCCGGGCCGTGTTCGCGCTGGGGCAGCTCGGCAGCAGTGAGGCGCTGGGTGGATTGATCGCCGTGCTGGGGCAGCCCAGCGCACAGCACCGCCAGTCGCTGAATACCGCACTGGTTCAGGTTGGCAGCGCTGCCGTGCCTGCGCTGATAGAGGCGCTTGACCAGCCGTCAGCGCTGGTGCGGGCGCAGGCCGCCGACATTCTGGGGCTCATCGGGAGCGGCGAGGCGGTCCCGGCACTAGCTGATCTCCTCGGCGACGGCGACTGGGAAGTGAGATTCGCTGCTCTCAGTGCGCTGGGGCAGCTCGCAGGTCAGGCGGCGCAGCGGGCATTGTCGCTGGCGGTCCAAGACCCCGATGCCCGTCTGAGAGCGGTAGCGATTCGCCTGCTGGCGGACGCTGAGCGCGCACCGTCCCGTCAACTTGCCTGAGCGGATCTGGAGGGTTGTCTGGCACCGAATGCCTGCCCGATCATGGCAGCCTGGTCAAACCTTGAGCCCGCCTCCACCAATTTTCCCCCGGCACTTTTGCCCCCACCCCAGCCGCTAAACTGGAGTAATGACCCTCGCCGTTCCCTCGCTGCCCAAGCTGCTGCCACAGGCACCCGTCGGGACGCTGCTGCTGCTGCCCCAGATCGCCCGCGCCGCGCTGTTCGCCGCCCATAACGGCCCCTGCCTGCTGCTGACCACCCCCGACCGCCTGAGCCTCTATGAAGGCGCCGGTGCCCTCGGCGCTCCCCTGAGCGTCAACCCCGGCCTGCGCGAGTGGGACGACAGGCAGGGGCACGTCGTCATGGACGTGCAGACCGCGATGGATCTGTTTCCGGCCCGGCCCGAAGACCACGCCCTGGTGTTCGCGGTGGGCCGCTCCTATTCGCGGGAGGAGTTGCTCTCTCGCCTGGAGCGCCTGGGCTACGAACGCCTGGTTGATGGCCGCGTGGACGAGATCGGCTTCGTGCTGCGCGGCGACACGCTCGACCTGTACCTGAGCGCTGAACCGTACCATTCAAAAACGGGGGAAGGCCAGCTCTCGGCCCTGCGCGCGGAGTTCTTCGGCGACGAACTCGACACGCTGCGGGCTTTAAGTCAGGACGGCCTGCCCGGCGAGAAGCTCAAGCGCTTCGCCCTGGCGCCCACCGAGGGCTACCTCAGCGAAGTCAAATGGGACGCCACCCGCCTGGAACAGTTGCCGGGCCGGGTATTCCTCGACGCCCCGGAGTTCTACGCCTCGGCGCTGGGGCCGGTGTCCGACCTGCTGTGGGCGCAGCTCCTGAACCGTGAAGTCACCAGCTTTGGCCGCGCCCCGCTGCTGCTGAGCGACCAGACCTTGCCGCTCAGCACGCTGCCGTATTACCGCGCCCGGCTGAATGAGCTTGAGCGCGATATCGGCACCTGGAAAGCTGAGGGCTACCGCGTGCTGCTGCTGGTCCGGCACGACCGCACCGCCAGCTACCTGACCGAGAAGCTGACCGGCGACAAGGTGATTCACTGGCTGAAACTCCCCAGACTGGAGGAAGGCGAGCTGGGCTTCCTGCGCTCCAGCGGCGAGGGCGGCTTCATTCTGGAGGCGGCCCGAACGGTGGTGCTGACCGAGGACCTGATCTACGGCTTCCAGGGCGGCTCGGCGCTGCGCGGCAAGAAACTGTCGGGCAAGCCGGTCACCGACGCGCTGGGGCTGGCGGTGGGCGACTACCTGATTCACCCGGAGCACGGCATCGGTCAGTTCCGGGGCCTGGAAACCCGCACGGTGCTGGGCGTCACCCGCGACTACCTGAACGTCGAGTACAAGAACGACGCCGCGCTGGTGGTGCCCATCGAGCTGCTGCCGACCCTGCGCCGCCACCCCGGCACCACCGACGATCCGCCCGCGCTGAGCAGCCTCGATAAAAGCGCCTGGGCCAAGGCCAAGGAACGCGCCAGGAAGAACGCCGAGGAGGTGGCGGGTAAGCTGCTGGTGCAGTACGCCGCCCGCCAGGTCACGCCCGGCAACTCGTTCCCGGCCAATCCCGAATGGGAAAGTCAGATCGAGCAGAACTTCAGCTTCGAGCTGACGGCTGACCAGAAAACCGCCCTGCGCGAGACCATGCGCGACCTCGCGGCGGGCAACCCGGCAGACCGACTCATCTCCGGTGACGTTGGTTTTGGCAAAACCGAGGTGGCGCTGCGGGCCGCCCACCGCGTCGTGGGCGCGGGGATGCAGGTGGCGATTCTGGTGCCGACCACCCTGCTGGCCGAGCAACACACCTCCACCTTCGCCCTGCGCTTCAAGGAGCTGCCGGTGCGGGTCGAGGGCCTGTCGCGCTTCACCTCCGACAAATCGGCCAAACAGATTCTGGCTGACCTGGCCGCCGGACAGGTAGACATCCTGATCGGCACGCACCGGCTGCTCAGCGGCGACATCAAGTTCAAGAACCTGGGACTCATCGTGGTGGACGAGGAACACCGCTTCGGGGTGTCGCAAAAGGAAAAGTTGCGGGCGCTGCGCGGGATGCCGGAGATCAGCAAAGAAGGGAAAATCGCCAATCTCATTAAAGACGGGCCCGAAGGTGTGAAAGCCATCGACACGCTGGCCCTCTCCGCCACGCCGATTCCGCGAACGCTGTACATGAGCATGGTCGGCCTGCGCGATATGAGTAGCATCCAGACGCCGCCGAAAGGCCGCCGCCCCATCCAGACCATCCTGGCGCCCTTCGACCCGCTGACGGTGCGCGGGGCTATCCTGAGCGAGATCGAGCGCGGCGGCAAGGTCTTCTACATCCACGACCGCATCGCCAGCATTGGGGCACGCAGCCTGTACCTGCGTAACCTGGTGCCGGAAGCCCGCATCGGCGTGGCGCACGGGCGGATGAACGAGGAAGAACTCGAAGAGATCATGCTCGGCTTCGAGGAGGGCGCCTTCGACGTGCTGGTGTCGACCACCATCGTCGAAACCGGGCTGGACATTCCGGAGGCCAACACCATCCTGATCGAGCGGGCTGACCGGCTGGGCCTGGCGCAGCTCTATCAGCTCCGGGGGCGGGTCGGGCGGCGCAGCGTGGACGCCTACGCCTACCTGTTCTTTCCGCCGCGCATGACCGAGAACGCCTCGCGGCGGCTGTGGGCCATCGCCGACCTGCAAGACCTGGGCTCCGGGCACCTGCTGGCCGAGAAAGACATGGAAATTCGCGGCGTGGGCAACATTCTCGGCGAGGAGCAGCACGGGCACGTCCAGGCCGTCAGCATCGACGTCTACACCGAGTTGCTGGCTGAGGCGGTGGCGCGGCTCAAGGGCGAACCGCTCAAGGTGGCACCCAGCGTCAGCATCAATTTGCCGGTCAGCGCCCGCCTGGACGCCGA
>NZ_JANYGJ010000114.1 GCF_025362455.1 Deinococcus sp.
GGCAAGCCGTACCAGCCGGGCAGGTTCGAGCGGTTCTGGGTCCAGCTCATGACCCAGGGGATAGCCCGCAGGTTGCTCAGGGTGGGCGCACCGGGCCGCCGCACCGGGCGCGAGGCGATGTTCAGGCGCGAGATCTCGTGAATGGGCGTGACCGCCTCGAAGAACGGCAGGAAGCTGGGGTCTTCGACCAGATCGCGGTACGCCTTGACGCTGACCGCTCCCGCCCGCGTCAGGGCTTCGGTCCAGGTTGGGTTCAGCTCTTTCTGGGGCCGCGCTGCCGAGAGCAGCAGACCATACAGCGCCTGTTCCAGATTGCGGTGGGCCAGCACCGGATGGCTGTACTTGTCGGCCAGCGCCTCGCCCTGTTCGGTGATGCGCAGCCCGGCGTCGATGGTGCCTGCCGGTTGGCCCAGGATCGCCCGCGAGGCCGGGCCACCGCCGCGCCCGATGCTGGTGCCGCGCCCGTGAAAGAATCTCCAGGGCACGCCCGCCTGCACGCAGACCGCGCTGACCCGCCGCTGGGCCTCGTGCAGCGCCCAGTTGGCGGCCAGGAATCCGGCGTCCTTGTTGGAATCCGAGTAGCCGAGCATGATCTCCTGCACGTCGCTGCCCAGCACGGCGCGGTATTCGGGCAGGCCCAGCAGTTCCCACATCACCGTGGGAGCACGTTCCAGGTCGCCCAGGGTCTCGAACAGCGGCACCGGCAAAATCCTGAAGCCGACCTCGCGGGCCAGCAGCAGCGGCTCCAGGATGTCCGACACCGACTCGCTCATGCTGATGATGTAGCGCCCGAAGGCGCGCGGGCCGACCTGCGCTACGGCTTTCTGCACTTCGCGGATCGGGCCGACGGTGCGCTCCAACTCGTCGGGCATCGGCGCGGCGGCGGGCCACAGCGGGCGGCGCGAGCGGAGTTCACTGCTGAGCACTTCCAGCTTGGCGTGTTCGGGCAACTCGGCGTAGTTGGCACTGACCCCGGCTTCCCTGAGCAGCAGCGCCACCGCCGCCCCGGTGAGCTGGCTGTGCTCGCGCAGATCCAGGCTCACCAGATGCTGCCCGAAGGTGCGGGCCACCGTCAGCAGCGGGGTCAGCAGTTGATCGGCGCTGCGGGCCTGGCCGCCTCGCCTTAAGCGGGCGTCGAGCGCTTCGAGTTCGGGCAGCACGTCCACTGGCCCATGATGGTCCGGGCCGCCACCGGTGCGCACGGCCAGGTGCAGGGCGCTGAGGGTTTCGCGGTAGGGCTCCTCGCCGCCGTCGTCCTGGCTGAGATCGGCATACGCCTGGCTGATCTGCGCCAGCAGCAGTTCGCGGGCACGTTCGCGGTGGAGTTCCAGCGTCTCGCGGGTCGCGTCCGGCGTCACAAACGGGTTGCCGTCGCGGTCGCCGCCCATCCACGAGTTGAAGCTCAGCGGCAGCCGGGCACTCGTATGCCGTCCGTAGACGTGCATGAAAGCCCGCTCCAGATCGCGTTGCAGCTTCGGCAGGGCCACGGCGATGATCGGCAGGTAACTCAGGCCGCCCTTCACCTCGTCTTGCACGGTGGGTTTCAATCTCCGGAGTTCGGGCGTGGACCACATCGCCTCGATGTGCGCCGCGACGCGGGCGGTGGCCTCCTCGCACAAATCTGGCAGGCTCAGCTCCGGAATGGTGCGGGCCACCTCGACCAGGTGGTTGCGCACGGTGCGGCGGCGCATCTCGGTGGGGTGGGCGGTGAAGGTCAGGCCCAGGTTCACGCGGGCGATCAGCGCCTCGGTGTCCTCGGCGCTGAGGCCCAGGTCCTTCAGGTCCAGCAGGGCACGCTCCAGACTCTGCGATCTGACGCCCTTGGTTTCCGACAGCACGCGCACCCGCTCGTATTCCTCGGCCAGATTCACGAGCTGGAAATACCAGGTAAAGGCCCGCACCAGGTTCTCGGCGTCGCCGGTTTCGAGCCCGGCAATCAGCGTCTGGAGCGCTGCTGAGCCCTCACCTTTGCGGGCGGCGCGAACGAGTGAGCGGACCTCTTCGACCAGGTTGTAGAACCCCTCGCCCTCCTGCTCCCTGAGCACCTGTCCCAGCGTGCGGCCCAGCAGATTCACGTCTTCACGAATGCCCATAGTGGTGTGCTCCTTGTTCATCGGGGGTGAGTGTTACTCAGGGGTGAGTCCGGCTTCTTCAGAGGGCCGGTTCCTCGCTGTGTCGTTCTCCGCTGTGTCGTTCCTCATGGTGATAGCGCCCGATCTTCAGGGTTCGGTTTGCTTTGATCTCCATCATCACGCCGTTGAGTTCGGCGCCCCCGTCCTTGACGGCGAAGCGATGGGGCCGCTCGGTGAGAAACTTCTGAAGAGGGCCTTCGGGGTCGGCGCCGATAATACTGTGCATCGGGCCGGTGAAGCCCGCGTCTGTCTGGAAGCCGGTGCCGCGCGGCAGAATGCGGGTGTCGGCGGTGGCCACGTGGGTATGCGTGCCGATCACGGCGGCGACCCGCCCGTCGAGGTGCCAGCCCAGCGCCGCCTTCTCGCTGGTGGCCTCGGCGTGAAAATCCACGATGACGCTGCCCAGGTCGCCCTGCTCCAGCAGCTCATCGAGGGCCAGAAAGGGATTGTGGCTGGCCTCCATAAACACCCTGCCCAGCGCGTTCACCACCGTCAGCCGCTCGCCGTTGACCTCGAAGGTCGAATACCCCCGGCCCGGCGTGCCACTCGGCAGATTCAGGGGCCGGATCAGGCGCGGGTCGCCGAGCAATTTGTATACGTCCTTGTGGTGCCAGGCGTGGTTGCCCAGCGTCACGGCGCCCGCCCCCGCGCCCGTGATGACCTCGAAGGCCTCGCGGTTGAGCCCGAAGCCCCCGGCAGCGTTCTCACCGTTGACCACCATGAAGTCGAAGCGCTCGCGCAGCGTCGGCAGGTGCGCGGCGATCAGGCGCCGACCAGGCCGACCGTAGACATCTCCCACAAACAGCACCCGCAACATGCTGCCCATGCTAGCGGCTCAGGTCAGCCCGGACGTCAGGTACGTTTACGCCGGGTATGTTCTACGCCGGGTATATTTCACGCCGCTCGCCGCCTGACCGGGTTTGCGGTGCTGAGGGGAGCCGGGAGGGAGGAAGGCAAGCTGGCCGGGTAGTCTTTTGCTTTTTGGATTTTCACGTAGACTGAACGCGTGATGAGTTTCGGCCACAACACCGGCAAGCTGACTGACCAGTCCATGTTTGGCCAGCTTCCGCTCGGTCTGCACCGGGAGTGTGGTGGCGTTTGAGCGGCCCCTTTCGCCGCTTTCCCTTCGACGACTCCTACCACGACGCCAGCGAGCAGATTGCCCCGCCGCCGCGCAAGCTGATCGCCGAGGAGGAAGTCGAGCTTCAGGCCGACGACGCCGCGCTGCTGGCGGCCCAGCCCTCGGCCCTGTTTTTGCTCGACCAGGCCGGGATCATCGTGCGCCTGGGCGGCAACTGGCAGACGGTCAGCGGCCTGAGCAGCGAACAGGCGATGGGCCGCCCGCTGCACCAGTTTCTGAAGTTGCCCCAGAGCAGTCACCCGCAGGGCCTCTATGCCGAATCCGGCGTCTGTGAGGAAGGCTCTGTCGGGCGCGGCGGCATCATGAAGCGGGTCCGGGTGGTCTGGAAGCGCGGCGAGAAGCTGACGGCGGGCCACCTGGAGTTGCCGGGCGCGGCGGCCAAGGTCGCCTACGAGCGCAGCGAACGCCTGCGCCGCGCCGAGGACGCCCTGGAGCAGACCATCGGTTGCCTGGGCACTACCCTCGACGCGGTGCAGGGCCAGCACGTCGTGCGGATGGTCTCGTATGCCATGCGGCTGGGCGAGGCGTATGGCCTGAGCGGTCAGGAGCTGAAATCCGTGCGCTGGGGCGCAGCGCTGCACGATGTGGGCAAGGCCCGCGTGCCCCAGGACATTCTGGGCAAGCGCGGCCCACTGAGCGCCGACGAGTTCGATGTGGTCGTGCAGCACCCGGTCTGGGGCGTGGAGATTCTGGAGCGTCTGGAGTTCTTGCCCGACGCTGCCCGCCAGGCGGTGCTGCACCACCACGAGCGCTGGGACGGTCAGGGCTACCCGGCGGGCCTGATGCAGGAGGGCATTCCCTTATCGGCCCGCATCGTCATGATCGCCGACGTCTTCGACGCCCTGACCAGCGACCGGTCCTACAAAACCGCCTGGACCCCTGGCGACGCCGCCGAGTTCATGATCCGCGAAGCAGGCCGCAGCTTCGACCCCAAGCTGGTGCGCCTATTCATCGAGCAGGTGTTGGACCTGGGGCATCTGTACAACGAGGCTGGCGGGGAATAGGGCGGCTGGACGGGCTGTTGGCGCTTGGGTGGCCTTGCTGGGCTGGACGTGTTCTAGAGCAGATGTCATAAAAAGGGTCTTTTTATGACCGAGCGGAGCGAGTAGTTTTAACTGAGCAGGACGCAGAATGGAGGCGCGCTAAGGCTGTTTTCCCCGTGGCGTCATTCTGCGTCCTGCTCTCAGCGGGAACGTTGGCTTTTTTAGGCGTCGGCGCTGAGCAAAGGCGTCGGCTCCCCCGTCCCGGTGGGGCGCCCGTGCTCCGCACCTGCCCATCACTGACTTCGCTGGAATAGTATGACCGACTTCAGCGAAGTCAGTGATGGGCGCATGCTTCGGTCTTTTGCCTCCCGTTTCAGGGGAGGTGGCCCCGAAGGGGTGATGCCCGGCGTCCCCTGAACGCCGCGAAACAATCATCCCTTCCCGCTCCCCACTACCCATCCTTCCCCACAAGCCACAAGCGGGCGCCTTTCCCCCTCACCGAATAATCCGCGCCGGTTCGATCCCCGCCGCCCGCCGGGCAGGGAGGAGCGCCGCGAGCAGGGTCGTGCTGATGCCCAGGGCGTTGACCCACAGCAGATCGGCGACCTTGACCTGGACCGGCAGGGCGGTGATGAAATACAGGTCGCCGGGAATCTGGAAGGGGCGAACGGTGAAATAGGCGCTAATCAGCAGGCCCAGGAGGTTGCCCAGCAGCAGCCCCGCCGCGCCCAGAGCCGCACCCTGCCACACGAAGGCCAGGCTGATATCGCGCCGGGAGGCCCCCATCGCCCGCAGAATGGCAATTTCCTGGGTCTTCTCGAAGACGGTCAGGGTCAGCACGTTGGCGATGCCGAAGGCGGCCACGATGACGATCAAGAAGACCACGAAGCCGATGACCTGCTTTTGCAGCTTCAGTTGGTCGAGCAGCGAGCCGTACAGGCTCTGCCAGGGCAGGCTGGCGTAGGGCAGGTTGCGGGTCAGGGCGTCGCCCACCTGCGGGGCCGCGTCGGGGTCGCGCAGCCGGGCCTGGTAGCCGGTGATGCGGCCCGGCGCGTTCTGAATGGCCTGCAAGCTGGAGAGCGGCACGAAGGCGTACTGGCTGTCGATCAGGTAGTTGCCGCTGCGAAAAACCCCGGCCACTTTCAGGCTGCTGCGCCGCAGGGTACTGTTGAGCAGCCGCAACGACTGGCCCTCGAAGGCGCCGAGGTTCTGGGCCAGGGCGCTGCCGAGCAGCACCTCGCCGGGTTTGAGGCTGGCCAGTTTTTTGCTTTCCTCGTCGGGCAGGGCCAGCACCCGCCCGGCCTGAGCGCCGACGCCGAAGAGGGTGGCGAAGTCCACGCCTGCGCCCCGGCCATCGCCCGCTGGGCGCGTCAGCAGCCCCTTGTCGGCCAGGAAGGGCGTCCAGGCGGTGACGGCCCGGTTGCTGGCCAGCTCGGCTTCCATCTTGGCGTCGGTTCCGCCGGGGGTGTAGCGGCTCAGGCTCAGGTGCGGGCTGGCGCGGAGGGTGGCCTGCACCAGCGCACCGGTAAAGCCGTTGGTCAGGCTCAGGGCGGCGATCAGTACCATCACGCCCACGGCGATGCCCAGCACGGTGCTGAGGTTCTGGGTCCGGCGGCGGCGCAGGTGAGCGCGGGCCAGCGTCAGCGGCAGCGAGTGCAGGCCCCTGACAGAGTGGGCAGATCGGGCGCCCTGATCGGTGGGCGGCTGGCTGGGCGGTGAATGCGGCGAAGTCGGCACGTCCGGCGAGGATAGCAGAGCGCAGGCGGGCGGCGAGGTGGCAGGGTCAGGGCCAGGCAGGGGCAACCTGCGCCGATTTGTTGTTTCCGAGCAACATTGACGAAAACGTCGTCCTGGCGCGGCCTGTGTCCCCTTACTGCACAGACGCTTACTGCACAGACCGCTTACTGTACAGACGCGCTCAACGCACGGCGGTGATGGTGACGGTGCGGCGGCCCCACTGGTAGGCCTGGCGGCGGCTGCCCATCCAGACGTCGATGGTGTTGCGCAACCGGGCGTTCATGGTGTCCTCGACGATGAACACGCGCCCGTTGAGCACGCCGCCCGCGTCCTGAATGGTCACGCGGGAGCCGTAGGGGAAGGTGCGCAGCAGGTCGCGGCTGAGCGCGATCACGCCGGGGCGCACGCGGGTGCCGGTGGCGGTGACGAACGGTGAGTTGTCGGTCTGGCCCACGTCGCTGCTATAGGCGGTGGCGCTGACGGTGCGCCGGGCGCCGTTGCTGACAGGTCGGCCCAGGCTACGGGTGCTGGGCGCGGCAGCCTGGAGCTGTGCTGGAGCTGGTTTGACGGCAATTGGCGCGGCAGCGACTGGTTTGGCTGCATCTGGCTTGGCCGTGTCTGGTTTGGCAGTATCCGACTTGACCGTATCTGCTTTGGCTATGTCTGCTTTGGCTGCGTCTGCTTTCACAGCGGCTGATCCGGCAGCGTCCGGCTTGACGGGAGTGGCTCTGAGAACCGTGGGCGCAGGTGGCCGGGTCGCCGTGACGATCTGCTTGACCGGCGCCGCCGTCCTGACCACGGCTGAGGCGGGCGCTTTGCGGGCGGTGGTGGTCAGCGGCGCGGACACGGCGGGCGTCCGCACCGTCACGTTGATAACCGGGGCGGGGGCGGCCTGTTGCGGCGTTGCCCGCGCCGGTTTGGCGGTAGTGGGCTTGGGGGTAGTGGGTTTGGCGGTAGTGGGTTTGGCCGTGACGGGTTGAGTGGCCTCAGCTTTTGTGGCCCCAGCCGTGACTTCCGGTACCGGTGCGTCGACGGTAATGGGTCTGGTGGGGACGGGCCTGACGACCACCGGCGCGGCAACGACTGGGGCGACCTGCGCCTGACCTACCGCTGTCTGGCCCACCATTGCCTGACCTACCGCTGCCTGGGCTGCTGCCTGGGAAGGGCGGCGCGGGTTCTGGGCCTGGAGCAGCCGCAGTCGGGCGAGCTGGCTGCCAGCCTGGGTGGGGGTCGCCAGGGCCAGGTCGACCACGCTGCCGGTCAGGGCGGCACTGGGCAGGACAGGCAGCTTCAGCTCGAAGAGCGCCTCCGGTGTGCTGGGCTTGACTGTGTTCGCCTGTGCAGCCCTGGGCTTGACCGTGCTGGGTCTGACGGCGCTGGGCTTGACAACATCGGGCGCCGGGCTGGCGTCGGTATCCTCGTTGAAGGTCGCCTGCGCCTGGGCCTCGGCCTCGGCCTGAATCTGGGGCGCGAGTTGTGCCGCACCGGCAGAGACCTGCGGGGCCGTGTCACCCGGCGCTGGCGCGGCGGCCACACCTTCTTGGGCCGCACCCTCATCCACCGTCACTTCCGGAATCGGCGCCGGAATGGTGCTGGTCAGCGGTAGCCTGGGCCACAACGGCGCTTCCTGGTGCAGCAGCAGCGCGGCACCGGCCAGATGCTGGGTGAGGGTGCTGCCCAGCACGCTGGGACTCAGAAACGAGGCGCTGCCCGACTGGTGAATGGCGGTCCCGGTTTCCGGTGGCGCCTGATCGGGGGCCGGTGTGGCGGGATTGGTGGTGGTCTGCGCCGCCGCAAAACCAGATAAGCCCAAAGCCAGGACACCCGCTACATGAACTCGTTTCAACATTCCACTCCTCAGTGATTCAGGCCGTGTTCAGGCCACCAGCTTGGGTCGTTCAGGGGTCGAGCAAAGCGTTGGGCGCCTGTGTAGAGCAGCTCATGCAGGATTTGGTCGAGTCGGGCAGATGGTGGCTTGACGCCTGCGACACCGTTCGGCAGGTCAGACCTGATCGGCCACGCTTGATTGGCCACGCTTGATTGGCAGAGGCCCGCCGCGTCAGGTTTCAGGGCAGATAACAGGACAGATAAATTGCTGGAAGCAACATGGTCGGTGCTGTGCCGCTCCAACCCAGAGCCTAAGTATGATGCGTGGGAGAATTATGAAATTTAGGCGAAATATTCTCATAGTAACGAGGACGCTGGTGACTATACACCCTAGAAGTGCCGTGCTGGACGCGAAAGATGGGTGAGAAGCATTCTCATCCTCTCACCCATTCTCTCATCAGATTGTGTGGCCGAAGAGCCGGTGAACCTCATTAACGGACGGCGGTCATTCTCACCGTTCGGGCGCCCCACTGGTACGCCTGACTGCGGCTGCCCATCCAGATGTCGATGGTGTTGCGCAACCGGGCGTTCATGGTGTCCTCGACGACGAATACGCGCCCGTTGAGCAACCCGGCGCTGTCTTGCAGGGTCACGCGGGAGCCGTAGGGGAAGGTGCGCAGCAGGTCGCGGCTGAGCGCGATCACGCCGGGGCGCGTACGGCTGCCGGTGGCGGTGACCGAGGGCGAACTGTCGGTCTGGCCCACGTCGCTGCTGTAGGCGGTGGCGCGAACGCTGCGGCTGGCGCCGTCGCTGCGGCCTACAGCCAGCTCCAGGCTGCCGAGTGGGGCGCCGACCTGGGCCTGGCCTGCCTGAAGCCCAGTCGATAGTTCAGTCGATTGGGCCGCCGCGAAGCTGCCGATGAGCAAGGTGACGGCGCAATACAGGCTGGCCGGGCGAAACAGACGAAGCAGTGGCTGAGGTGAGTTGGACATTGGACTCCTGGGGCGCCGGGCCGAAGTTGCTGCACGGACTTGCTGCACGGACTTGCTGCACGGGGCTGGCTGAACACGGTTGTTCGGGCGCGGAACAAGGGGCGAGGGGAAGATGGGGGGCGGATGCATGACGCTCAGTTCCCCGGCGGCGCCGGGCCACAGTGGAGGGCGCCTTCTGCGCGGGGCAGAAAGGCAGGGTGGCCGTGGACCTCTGCTCGGCGCCGTCTGGCACGAGCTGTACACCTGAGGCGGTGGAGCCGGGCTGCCCATCGCGGGCCAGCTCACCTCCACCGAACGGGCTCAGCTTAGGGAGAGCGCATGAGTGCTTTCTAAGGTACGCAGGTGCCTAGCTCACGAAGCAGTTTGAATATTTTTGAAAGAACAGACGTAAATTCTGCCTGGGACGAAATCAAAAATATGAGAAACGCTCTCATATCCTCACGCCACCTCTCATATGATCTGCCGGATATTGAACCGAGCACAACAAAAATTGGCGCCCCGACCTGAGCCGGGCGCCCTCTTTGTGGAGATCCTCACGTTACGGGGGGTGCCAAACGAGAGGACGGCCACCCTCTTCATGAAGTTAACCGTCCGGCTCTGGCAAGTCTCTCAGGTGTTGCTCATAACCTCACAGCGCTCTGACTGGCGCTGTTTTGATCGAGACTGCTTCGGCGTGCGCCTGCCCCTCACCCCTTACCGCCTCCACCGCCTCCCAAGAACCGCCTACTGCTGACTGCTGCTGTGGTCCTGACTGCTCTGGGCGGGCAGCGCGGCCCATTTGCTGATGATGGCCGAGGCCACGTCGCGGTAGATCGGGGCGGCCAGCATGCTGCCGTGGTAATCGCGCTTGGCCCCGTGGATCATCACGGCGATGGTGATGCGCGGCGCCTCGGCGGGAAAGAAACCCGCGAACACGCTGTCGTACAGTGTCGAGCTGTAGCCGCTGCGGGTGGCGACCTGGGCGGTGCCGGTCTTGCCCGCCAGCTCGAAGCCCTTGATGCCCGCCGGACCGGGAATGCCGTCCTTGATGACGTTGCGCAGCAACGTGTGGATGCTGCGGGCCGAGTCGGGCCGGATCACGTCGCGGCTCACTCCCGGCGCCTCGCCCTGGATCAGCCGGGGCGAGACGTAGCGGCCATCGTTGGCCAGCGCGTTGTAGGCGGCGGCCAGTTGCAGCGGCGTGACGGAGACGCCCTGCCCGAAGGAGTTGGTGGTGCGCACCAGGTCGTCCCACTTGCGCAGCGGTTGCAGGCTGCCGGTGCCGGTGACGACGGTGGGCAGGTCCACGTCCTGGCCGAAGCCGAAGGCCGCGAAATAACCGCGCAGTTTTTCGTTGGGAAAGTGCTCGACGATGTGCGACATGCCCACGTTGCTGGAGTAGCGCAGGACGCCCTGGGTGGTGAGCGTACCGGGATGCTGCACCGCGTCGCCGATGGTGTGGCCCCAGCGACCGCCGATGTAGCGCTTCATGGGCGTGCTGTAGCTGGTGGTCGGGGTGGTCAGGCCCTCGTTGAGCGCGGCTGCCACCGACAGGCCCTTGACCGTCGAGCCGGGTTCGAAGGTGTCGATGAAGGGCCGGTTGCGCCGCGACTCCGGCGAGGTGCCTCTCCAGACGTTGGGATCGAAGCTGGGGTAGCTGGCCGCCGCCAGAATCTTGCCGGTGCGCACCTCCATGACCACCACCGAGCCGTACTCGCCGCCGTGGCTGATTACACCCTTGGCCAGCAGCGCCTCGGCGGGGGCCTGGATGGCAGGGTCGATGGTCACCACCACGTTCTGCCCCGCCGAGAGCGGCCCGTTATAGGCGGCTTCCAGGCCCTCCAGGCCGTCGGTGGCGCCCATCATGCCCAGCAGTTGCCCGGCGAGCTTGCCCTGTGGATAGACCCGCTTGTCGTCCACCGTGCGGGCCAGCGCGGCGCCCGACTCGGTGACGATGCTGCCCCGGCTTTGCAGCACGGCCCGCTTGACGTTCTGGGGCAGGCCCCATTCGAGCTGGGCGTAGGCCCACACCAGCGACATGAAGGCGATCAGGGCGATGACCTGAATGATCTTGGAGCGGTTGCGAATTTTTATTTCCATTGGGTGGTTACCTCAAGTCGGGGCCGGATGGGTGCTGGAGCACTTGAATTCGCACGGTCCGGGCTTGAGGGCGGGTCGGTGCTGGAGGTCTGCTCGGCGGGCGCGGCACTCGGCGCTGCGCTGCCCTGCGCCGCCGCGCTGGAGGCGGTGAGCGGTTCGGGCGCAATGTTAATAGGCGCAGTGTCGATGGGCGCGGTATTGATAGGCGCGGTATTGATCGGTGCTGGGTAGCCTGATACCGGGTAGCCTGATACCGGGGGCAACGCCTGAATCTCGGTGGTGGTCTTGCTGGCCTGGGCGTAGGGCACCATGCCCTGAGCGGTGGCCCAGGCCAGGATGCGCGGCCCGGTGGTCAGGGTCTGGACTTCGAGTTCCAACTGGTCGTGCTTGAGCTGCAAGTCGGCCACGCTGACACGAAGCTCGCGCAGATCGCGGTAGGTGTAGCGGGTGGCGTAGCGCAGGCCCAGCAGCACGGCGACCAGCACCACATACAGCGTGGTGTAGCGCAGCGCCCGCGAACGCCACACCGCCGCGCTGGCCTGAAGCGGCAGCGGCTGGCTCACGACTGGCTGTCCTTGACCCGGTCGTGCTCAGTCTGGGCGTGGCCTGACTTGCGGGCGGCGCGTAACTTGGCGCTGCGGGCGCGGGGGTTGCGGGCCTGCTCGTTCTCGCTGGCCTCCACCGGGCGCTTGGTCAGGGCCTGGAGGTCCGGCTGGTCGCGGAAAAACCGCTTGACGATGCGGTCTTCCAGGCTGTGAAAACTGATCACGGCGATGCGCCCACCGGGTTTGAGCAACCTGGAAGCCGCTTCCAGACCACTGTTCAGGGCACCGAGTTCGTCGTTGACGTAGATGCGCAGCGCCTGGAAGGTCCGCCGCGCCGGGTGGATGCCGCGTGCGTGAGCGCCCGGATACGCCCGCTTGATGATCTCGGCGAGCTGGGTGGTGGTGGCAATCGGCGCCCGCTCGCGCTCGGCCTCGATGGCGCGGGCGATGCGGCGCGAGTGACGCTCCTCGCCGAACTCGAAGATGATGGCTGCCAGTTCCTCCACCGGGGTCTCGTTGATGACCTGGTAGGCGCCCTCGCCCTGCTGGCTCATGCGCATGTCGAGCGGCGCCTCGGTGTGGTACGAAAATCCGCGCTGGGCGTCGTCGAGCTGAAAGCTGCTGACGCCGATGTCGAGCAGCACGCCGTCGACGGCGCTGATCCGGTAGCCTTGCAGCAGGCGGTCCATCTCGCGGTAATTGCCCTGCACGATGGTCAGGCCCGCCAGCTCGCCCAGCCGGGATAGGGCGTAGGGATCCTGGTCGATGCCGTAGACGCTGGCCCCGGCCTTGAGCAGCAGCCGGGTATGCCCCGCGCCGCCCAGCGTACCGTCGACGAACACCTCGCCCGGCTGCGGGTCGAGCAGCTCCAGCACCTCGGCGGCCAGCACCGGCAGGTGCGAGAGGGCCAGACCCTCGCCGCCGAGTTCCGCGTCGGTGAAGTCGGAGTCCGCATCGGTCCTGACTAGATCGGTCCTGGCTAAATCGGTCCTGGCCGCGCTGATCCTGATGGCATCGAGATCGGCGTCGGCACCGGGCGGACGCGAGGTGGCGGGGCGGCCTGGCCGGGCGCTCTTTTTGGCTCTGGATTTTGAGGTGGATGCGGCCATTGAATTCCTGGGGAAACGGGTGGGAGACGGGGTAGGTATTCAGTACTCGTGGGCGCGGCGCCGTCATGTTCAGGCTGAGGTGCTCAGGCCACGAAGTTGACCAGCAGTTCGGGGTGGGGCGGGTTGTCCTGCACGGCCTGAATGGCGGCGTCCCAGCGCTGCGGGTTCCAGAGTTCCAGGCGTCCGGGGGCTCCGGCGACCACCACTTCGCCTTCCAGCCCGGCGAAGGTGCGCAGCGGTTGCGGCACACTCAGGCGGCTCTGGGCGTCCAGGCGGGCCTTGCTGGCCCCCGAATAGAAAAAGCGCACGAAGGCCCGGCTCTGGTTGTCGGTGAGCGGCAGGCCCTCAAGCTGCTCCTCGACGCGCTTCCAGCCGGACAGCGGAAAGAGGTAGAGGCAGCCTTCCATGCCGCGTGTCAGGATCATGCCGTCCTCGACAAACTCACGAAAAGCCGGTGGCATCACCACACGGCCTTTATCGTCTATCGCGTAGGGGTATTCACCGAACGGCACTTGAGGTCTCCTCGTGACCACCCGGTTTAGGGCGGTGCTCCCACCAGACCCTGCGGCGCCGCCACCGGGCAAAACCGACCAAAAAGTCGCCCGGAGCGCGTACAGAACCTGGTAGTGGGAGTGTAACACCCATTACCACGTTTTACCACTGTCTCCCACTTTGCGGCGCGAATCTGGAGATTGTGCCCCCCTTCCCCCACCTGAGCCTCTCCTTTTGTCTGAGTGGGTGTCTGAATGGGTGCCTGAACGAGTCCCAAGGCCGAGTGAATGCAGCGCCAGGTGAATGCAGCGCCGGGACACCTGCCGCCGGGCCGGGCGCCTAAGCTGGCCGTATGACTCAGGCTCCAGACTCTCTGTCCCGAACGGCGGAACCCCAGACGGTTGCAGCTCAGACGGCGGCATCTCAGATGGCGGCATCTCAGACGGCTGCATCTCAGATGGCTGCCAGACCGGCGGCGCGGCTTAACTCGGCGCTGTGGGGCGCCGCGCTGGCGGGCAGCGCGGTGGGCTTTGGCGCCTTCGGTGCCCACGCGCTCAGGGCCGTGCTCAGCCCTGAATACCTGGCCGTCTTCGAGACCGGCGTGCGCTATCAGATGTATCACGGCCTGGCGCTGCTGGTGCTGGGCCTCTACCCACAGCAGCGGCGCGGCCCGCTGTGGCTGCTGATCGGCACGTTGATCTTCTCGCTGAGCCTCTACGCCCTGGCCCTCAGCGGCGTGCGGGTGCTGGGCGCCGTGACCCCCATCGGCGGCGTCATTCAGCTCGTCGGCTGGGGGCTAGTGCTGCTGGATTCGCGCCGGAGGCGCGGCGCACAGCGTGTGGGAAGAGATTGAGGCCGGATTCGGAAAGCTGTTCGTGCTGGACGCCGTTGGCCTCCGCTCCGGCCTGAGCTCAAGCGCAGTGGGAGCCGGGTGGGAGCCTGACCCACATCGACCTGTCTTTCCCATTTCCTACCTCCCACTCCCCATCTTTTCCCACAGGCCACAGGCCTCCCTCTCCGTGAGACAATTCCCCACATGACCGTTCCCACCCCATCTGCCAAACCGCGCCGCCGGGTAGGCGTCCCCAAGACCGTCTGGGACCTGCTGTTCACGCTGGTGATCCCGATTGCCATCCTCAGCCCCAACATCCTGGGCAGCGGCATCAGTATCAGCGAAACGGTGTTCGGCGGCGGCGTCACTGGCAACATCCGCGCCTACCTGCTGGCCGCGCTGGTGCCGGTGGGCTACGTGCTGGCCGACCTGGCGATCAACCGGACCGTCAGTGCCCTGGCCATGCTGGGCGGCACGGTGGCGCTCGTTCGCGGCGCCCTGGCCTTCTGGTACGTGGACGGCGCCCTGTTCGCCGTCAAAGACAGCGTGCCCGCGCTGCTGTTCGGGGTGCTGGCGCTGGGCAGTCTGCTGACGCGCACTCCCATTTTCCGGGTGGTCCTCGACGCCACGACCCTGACCGAGAGCGCCGAGCACCGGGCCGCCACCCAGCGGGCGCTGCACGAACCAACAGTCAATACGGCGGTGCGCGGCGCCACTATTTCGTATGGGCTGGTCGAACTGGCGTCCTCGGTCGTCAATTATTTCGTGAACCTGCGCACCGTAACCGGCAAGTTCGGTTCCGACGCCTTCAACGCCCAGGTGGCGCAGGCCAACGCCATCATGCGCCTGCCAGCGTTGGTGCTGAGCCTGGTCGGGGTGGGCGTGGGCATCTGGCTGATTCAGATGGCCGTAAAGAGGCGCTACGGCAAGGAAGCCGACATCTTCGCGCCGGAGAAGCTGGCCCGGCTGCAAAACAACGCCGATTCGTGATGAGCCTCACCGTGTAGCTAATAGATTTCGAGGATCTTCTTTGGCCCAATGAGCCTGACGGCGCGGACTGTAAAAGGTCTGTGCCGTCAGTCTCTGTGCCGTCAGCTTCTGTGCCGTCAGCTTCTGCCGAGCCTTCACGGCGGCGAACACAGACCCGCCCCCGTTTCGTCAACGCCTGTCAACGAATTGACCAAGGCGTCAGTCGATGAAGTTGTGACTGATCTGTGGGAGCGCCTGGCTAGAGTGGAAGACAAGACCATTCACCCTCCGCCCTCCTTTTTTGGCCCACAAGCGAGCAACCATGACGACTGATTCCGGTTTTTTCTCGGCGCCGCCCGGCGAATCTGCGCCTGTCGCCTCAGACCACGCGGCTGCGGATCACCCGCTCCCAGACCAGAGGCCAGACCAGCGAGAGACCTCTGCCCAGAGTGTGCTGAGGCTGCTGCGCGTGGCGTTGGAAGCGCCCGACCTCGGTGCGGGCGTGGTTCCGACGCTGCACGAACTGATCGGCAACACGGCGGCAGTGGGCGCGGCCTACTTTCAAGTCAAACACGGTCAAGTCAAGCACAGCCAGGTTAAACACAGCCAGGTCGAGCAGCTCCAGCTTCAGGGATCGCCGCCGGACCTTGGGCTTCAGACCAGTCCGCCGCTGATCTATCAGGTGCGGGCCGCCGCCGGGGAGATGCCCGGTACGCCGGGAATGCAGGCCATCGCCGCCCACGGTCTGCCGAGCGACACGCCGCTGCTGCGGGCGCTGCTCAGCCGCCGCACGCCGATGTTCTTCGGCGATACCCGGCTGCATCCGGAATCGGCAGGTTTTCCCGAACTGGGCGTGGCCAGCCTGGCGGCGGCCCCGGTGCTCAGCGCCCGTGGCGAGTTGCTGGGCGCCTTCCTGATGCACACCTTCGAGCTGCACGCCTGGAGCGACGAGGAGATGCGGCTGTGCAGCGGCGTGACGGGCATCATCGCCTCGCTGCTGGCCCGCCTGGCCGCCGAGGAGCAGGCCACCGCCGCCCGTGAAGCTGCATTGCGTGCCCTGGGGCTGGCCCTGGAAGCCCGTGACCGCGAAACCCAGGGCCACACCGACCGGGTCACAGGTATGGCGCTGCAACTGGCCGAGCACCTCCAGCTCGGCGCCGAGGAGTGCCAGGCCCTGCGCTGGGGCGCCTACCTGCACGACATCGGCAAAATCGCCATCGCCGACCAGATTCTGCACAAGCCCGGCAAGCTCAGCCACGAGGAATTTGGCCTGATGCAGACCCATGTGATCGTCGGTCATCAGTTTGCCGGTGCGCTGGGTTTTTTGCCGCCTGAAGCCCTGGCGGTGATCGCTCAGCACCACGAGCGCTGGGACGGCGCCGGGTATCCGCAGCGCGTGGGGGGCGAGAGTATTCACCTGCTGGCCCGCATCTTCGCCCTGTGCGACGTGTACGACGCCTTAATCAGCGAGCGTCCCTACAAAGCGGCCTGGACGGTGGAGGCCGCCCGCGCCGAGCTTCGGGCACAGTCTGGGCTGCACTTCGATCCGCAGGTGGTCCAGGCGTTTTTCGGGGCCTTCGGAGAGGAGGAACCGGCGTTCTCAGGGCCAGGACCGGTGGTGCAGACGGAACTGTACGGCGCCTGACCTCACCCAGTCTTCACCAGGCAATGTGAAAGTAAGGCATGCGACTGTTGCTGCTGGCCCTGATGCTGATAACCCTGGCCGCCGCTCAGGCCGACAAGTCCCCGACGGTGTACATCAACGGCACGCCGATTAAAGGCAGGGCCGTGACGGTGGACGGCAAACCGTATGTGGCCCTGCCGGTCAGCGAGTTGCAGAAGTCCGGCGCCCTGGTGGCAGGCGGGTCGGTGCCGGTTGGGGCGATTCAGGGCTGCCTCGGTCAGCCGCTGTTCAACGGCGTGGTGCGGATCACGCTGCTTTCGGCGGGCGTCAAGGACAGCAAGTACGTCATCAGCTTCAAGGTCGCCAACGGCGCCCAGAAGAACCTGCTGCCTCCCACCGACGCCGCCGTGAACTACGATTACATGTTCGCGGCCAGTGCCGACGGACAGGTGCAGAAGTTCGATACCTGGGACGAGGCCAATACTCCCAACCACCAGATCACGCCTGGGGCCAACCTGACCGCCAATTTCGTACTCAACACCCCGCCCGCCTTCACCGTGACCCGGATTTTGTTCCGGCCCGACGCCGATACGCTCACGGGTGGGCGCACCAGGGGCCTCCCCTTCGCCCCGGTGAGCAACATGGAATTCGCGCTGAAATGCAAGTAGCTTCAGCCGCTCTCCTGCGACCATGCTCGTTTTTTCGGCAGTCGGGCTGAACAGTCGGGCTGAACAGTCGGGCTGAACAGTCGGGCTGGACAGTCGGGCCGGAACTGGGCGTACCGCGTCTGGACAAGGCAGAAGCCCGCTTGCTGGCCGAGGTGCCCGTGAACGCCGACACCCTGCTGGACGGCCTCCGCTTGGGCTGGAGATTGGCGCTCAGGGCCGTGCTGGGCGGCTATCTGGCGCGGGGCTACGCGGTCACGCAACTGGCGCGGGAAGGAGAACGGGCGTGGTACGTGCTGGAGCGAGGATGAGAATTAGAGCAGTACTCCGAATTACGCCACGGGGAAAACAGCCTCCCCGCGCCTCCATTCTGCGTCCTGCTCAGTCAAAACTACTCGCTCCGCTCGGTCATAAAAAGACCCTTTTTATGACATCTGCTCTAGGTCTCTGGCAGTGGATAATTCCGGTCCAGAAAAGCTCTGTAAGCGTCACGAAATGCAGCGATAGCCTGGGCGTCCGAGTCGTGTTTCGACCTAAAGTCGGGCCAGAAGTTGCCCTCTTCAAGCATCCCGCTCTTACCACCCAGAATAAACTCGTTGAGGAAGCCGTCCCACCGTTTGTAAGTTGTTGCATTGGGCTCAAAGAATCGGCTAGCGATTGTGATTCCGGACAAGCACGCGATAACTTCCAGCCAGCTCGGATTTTTATAGAAATACATATGCGGTCGTTTTAGAAATGATAGTAGAAGATCGTGGTAGTAAGGAACTGCCGGTGTACTGCCCAGATCGTTTGCTTCCCCCATCAGTTCAACTTGCTCTGATCCGCTTCCTTGTTCAGCTTGACCGGGCCGGGGGCGTCCAGCGTTTTGGGGTCGCCTTCTCCCTTCGGTTTGGCCCGCTCCTCGGCGCGGCGGCGCAGTTCACTGGCCAGGTCCGTGAAGTCGCTGGCGCTGGGCAGGATGTTCTTGGTGGTCTTGCGGGCCTCCTGCACGACCTGGATCTGCTTGGTTTTGTCGAACGGCAGGCCCTGGGCCTTCTGGGCAAAGTACTGCTCGGAGAGGCGGCCCAGGGCGTAGGTCCAGCCGTAGACCGCCGGGGCGGTAATCAGGCCGCCGATGACCGGCAGCGCCAGTTTGGCCAGGCCGCGCATGACCTGGCGGGCCAGCATGCCGTAGGCGACGGTGGCGCCCAGCTCCTGCACGATCTCGCGGGCACGCTCGGCGCTGATCTCGAAGCCGTAGACCTTGCCGACGTGCAGCACCATCTTGAGTTGCAGCGGCGTGATGATGATCAAATCGGCGAACGGCAGCGGCTCGACGGCCACCGTGCCCGACAGCAGCGCGGCGGCGCGGATGACCTCCTCGGCGTTCTCCTCACGGGACCGCGCCGGGTCGACGTCGAAGTTGAAGTTATCCAGCACCTGCTTGAGCAGCGGCAACATGGCGACATGCTAGCGCCCCTGGCCGGTGGAGGTCAGGGGCGAAGCGGATGGAGCCTTTAGAGTCTGAGCTTACGTCGGTGTTTACGAAACCGGCTTGACCTCGAACTTCAGCTTCTGCGCGGCGGTTTCCTCGTTCGGATCGCGGCCCGAAAGCGTGGCGTAGGCTGCTCGCTCCGGCGTCAGGTAGCTGGCCTGGACGCGGCGCAGATCGGCGAGCGTGACGCGCATCATGCGGGCTTTGTAGTCCTCCTGCATGTCGGCGCTGAAGCCCGCCAGGTCGCCAAAGATCCGGCTGCGGGCCACGCTGTCGGCGCTCTGGAGGGGATCGAGCTGGCGGCTGGCGCTCAACACGCCCTCGGTCAGCTCGCGCTCGCTCAGGTCACCGGTCAGGAACTCACCCAGCTTGCCCATGACCTCGTAGGTCCGGGCGATGTGCGGGTCGCGGTAGCTGCTCATGCTGAACACGCCGCTGCGAGAATCGAAACGGGCGCTGCCGCCGTAGGCCCCGCCTTTCTCGCGCAGCTCCTTGAGCAGGTACTCGGTGCTCAGCAGCTTGGCCAGCACCAGCAGCGCCGGGCTGTCGGCGTGGCTGTACGGCACGGTCTGGAAGGCGACGGCGTTGTACGCCACCGGGGTATCGGTGGTGCGGGCCTGGGGGACGCGGGCCTCCAAGGCGGGCGTGTAGAGCTGGGGCGCCGCGCCGCCGAAGAGGCCCGCCAGGGCGCTGACATCCAAGTCTAAGTCGCTGCCGGAGGCGGTCAGCACCAGCCGGGCCGCACCTGCACGAATGACCGCGCTGAGTTCTTCCAGGCGGGTTCGCAGCCCGGCCCAGTCGGCTCCAGCCTGCCACCCCTGCAAGCGGGTGAACGCCGCGAAGCCGGTCTGGCGCTCGTCCAGCGCCTCCAGGGGGCTGACCTGGGCCGCCGCCAGGGTCGAGGCGTAGCCCGCGCCGTTGCTGACCAGCCCGGAGCGCACGCCCGCCACCCGCTGCGAGACGAGCTGTGAGAGCCGCTCGTCGCTGAACTGCGGCTCGGCGATGACGGCCCGCAGCAGCTCGGTCATGGCGGGGGCGTTGCGGCTCAGGGCCTTGGCGCTGAAGGTCAGGCTGGTGCGAATCGGCGCCAGCGCGTCCGGGCCGTTGCCCTTGCCCGCCGAGACGCCCACGCCGCCGGTCACAGCCTCGATGCGGCGGGTGAGTTCCACCGCGTCCATGCCCGCCGCTCCGTTTCGGGTCACCGCGAAGGCGTAGAAGGGCAGCAGTTCCAGTTGATCGTCACGCAGTTCGGGCAGCGGCACTTGCACGTCGAGGTAGACCAGGCCGCCCGTCGGCTGGGCGGCGCGGTACAGGGTTGCGGCGCCCAACGGCTTCGTCTCGTAGGCCGGGCGCGGCACGTCCAGCGTGATTTCATCCAGGCTCAGGCTGGGCAGCACCGAATGGTCGTCTTGCGGGGCGTTTTGCAGTGCCAGGGCGTCCTGCACGATCTGGGCGCGGTCCGTCTCGGTCAGCCCTGCGCTCAGTCGCTCGACCAGTGCCTTCTCGGCTTCCACCTGACCGTCTTGCAGGGCCGGGTCCGGCGTCAGGCTCACCGTGACGCGGTGGGCATTCTCCAGCAGCCACTGACGGATCATCGGCTCGAAGACGCGCCCGGCTCGCCGCTGGGCCTGCAACTTCTCCAGCTCGGCGCCCAGATCCAGATTCGCCACCGGATCGCCGCCATAGAGCCAGGGATTGAGCACCGCGAACATCATCTTCAGGGCATACGGCGTGCCGGAGTTGCTGACCTCGCGCTGGGCGATCTCGAACTGGTGCAGGGCGCTGTCGATCAGGGCGTCGTCGAGGCCGGTTTCGGCGATCTGCTTCAAGGTGTCCAGCACCAGGCTTTCCACCTCCGCCGCCCGGCCCGCTGGCAGCCCCTTGAGGCCCACCGCGAAGGCCGCCTCACGGAAGTTGTCCATGTAGCCGCTGCCGTCGGCCAGGGCGCTGCCGAGGCCCGAATCGATCAGCGGCTTGTAGAGCGGCGCGGCGGGGTTGCCCAGCAGCACCTCGCTCAGCACGCTCCAGCGCAGGTTCGCCTCGGCCTGATAGGTCGGCGTGACCTTCCAGGCAATCAAAACCTGGGCGCCGCGCTCGGTGTCGGTGGAGGGGTAGGCCGCCTCGAAGGAGCGGGGAGCGGTGAAATTCGGCTGATCCGGAATCTGCACGTCGAGCGGATTGGGCGTGAATTTGCTCATCACCTCGCGCTCGATGGTGCCCAGCAACTCTGGCAGGCTCAACTCGCCGTAGCTGTAGAAGTAGGCGTTGGACGGGTGGTAGTGCGCCGCGTGGAAGGCTTTCAGGTTCTCGTGGGTCAACTCTGGGATGCGCTCAGGAGCGCCGCCGGAGTTGTTGGCGTAGGTCAAATCCGGGTACAGTGCCTGGCCCAGCGTGCGCCACATCACGCTGCCGGGGCTGGCCATCGCCCCTTTCATCTCGTTGTAGACCACGCCCTGCATCTTCAGTTCGCTGCCCGCGTCGGCGGGGTCGGCGTTCTCGAAGCGGTGGCCGTCACGCAGGAAGCTCACGCGGCTGAGCTTGGGAAAGAAGGCCGCGTCGAGGTAGATGCCCAGCAGGTTGCCGAAGTCACGCGGGTTGCGCGTCGAGAACAGGTAGGTGGTCCAGTCCGAGGAGGTCATGGCGTTCATAAAGGTGTTCAGCGAACGCGGAATCATGGCGAAGAACGGGTCCGAGACCGGGTAGCGCTGCGAGCCCATCAGCGCGATGTGCTCCAGGATGTGCGCCACGCCCGTCGAGTCCTTGGGCACGGTCGGGAACGTCACCGAGAAGCCCATGTTCGGATCGTCGCGCACGATATGGATGTGGCGGCTGCCGAGTTCGTGCCGAAGCTGGATGTACACCGAGGCCGTTTCGGGAAGCTGCTCCACGCGCTCGACGGTATAGCGCCCGATGTGCTCGCCGACGTTGGGCAGGGCCACCAGCAGGGGAGCGCCAGTGCTGGAACTGGGTGAAAGTTGAGTCATGGACGGAAGTCTAGCGCCCGTGTGAGAGTGGCAAGGTGTGATGTGGGGCAGAAGGGAAGTGGTGGGGAGTCAGGAACAGGGCAGGGACGA
This sequence comes from Deinococcus sp., assembly GCF_025362455.1. GTDB lineage: Bacteria > Deinococcota > Deinococci > Deinococcales > Deinococcaceae > Deinococcus. The sequence continues at coordinate 21,676 of NZ_JANYGJ010000114.1, forward strand.
TGGTCAAGTAAGGTGCTCAGGCAGGTATGGCAAGCTCTCAGGCTGATTAACTCGGAACCGCTGTTATTCCACTTCCCACTTCCCCTCTCACCACCGTCCATTAACCCTCCCACTCTCTCTCACCAGCCTCCGTTACACTGCCCGCATGAAACGACTGCTTCCCGCCCTTGCCGGGGTCAGCCTGCTCCTGAGCGCGTGTGGCAGCGGCGCGGGCACCAGCACGCCGACATCCAGCCGCGAGCTGCTGAGCTTCAGCACGGCCTCGCTGGGCAGCGCCTACGTGGGCGAGGCGTTTACCAGCACCGTTGCGCCCGTCGGCGGCACCGGGCCGTACAGCGTGCGCCTGGCCAGTGGCGCCCTGCCTGCCGGGCTCAAGTTCACGGGCGGCTCCAGCGCCGTCCTTGCGGGCACGCCGACGGCTACCGGGAGTTCGAGTTTTTCCCTGGAAGTCAGCGACGCCAACCTGAGCGTCAAGACCCAGAGTTTTACCCTGGCCGTCACCGATCTGCCGCCGCTGGACTTCACCCTGAGCCTGCCCACCGGTGAGGTGCGCGGCGAAACCAGATTGCCCCTGAGCGTGCAGGGACCGCGCGGCGTGCGGGCGGCCCGCTACACCTGGGTGATGCCTGAAGGCGCCGTCGTCACCAAAATCCAGTCTGAAAACAGCACCGACGCGGGCCGCCCGGTGGTGTTCTGGAAGCAGAATGGGCGCAACTTATTGCTCGATTTCGGCTTCCGACTGGCACCGAAAAATGGCGCCCAGGTGGCCCTCATCAGCGTGAGGCCCATGACCGACAAGCCGCTGTCGCTGGCCGCCGCCTCCGGCACGACGACCTTCCTGCTGGCCCAGGACGGCGCGGGCAAGGTGCTGCGCGAGGTCAAGCCGCCGGAGCCGAAAGCGCCAGAGGTCAAACCAGCAGACACCAAGCCCACAGACGCCAAGCCGACAGACGCTAAACCGACAGACACCAAACCAGCAGACCCGAAAGTCGATCCCAAGGCCGCTCCGGCTGGTGCCCCGGTGACGCCGCCGTTCAGCACCACGCCCACGACGGACCCAACCAAGACCGACCCGACCAAAGCGGCGCCCACGACCACCGATCCGGCCAAGACGGACACGCCAAAACCTGATCCAATCACTCCTGCTGCGCCGAAAACCGACCCGGTGCCCGCTGTGCCTGGAGGCAAATGAAGCGGCGTTTTATCGCTGCCGGTGGCGTGTTGCTGGGCCTCCTGACGCTGGCCGGGGCGACGTATGCGCCGCCGCTGAGCCTGGAGCAGCAGGCGGTGAAGGCCGAAGTGATCGTGCGGGCGACGGTGGGTACGCCCGCCACCGTGCAGGAGAGCGCCCAGAGCTGGACCGTCTACCCGCTCACGGTGCTCGAAACGCTGGCCGGTGACGCCGCCGCGCTGCCCAGGTACCAGGACAAACCCGCCGTCTGGGTGCTCGGCGGCCTGACGGACGGCCCCATGCTCAAAAGCGGTGAGGCCATGCTGCTGCTCTATAAAGCGCGTCTGGACAGTCCGCTGGTGGGTTTTAGCCAGGGCCAGTACAGCGTCGATGGACCGGCGGAGCGCAAGCTGGTCAGCGGACTGCCGGACGGCACGCCGGGCGTGACCAAGGCGCCGCCCCCGGTTGCTACGCCCTCGGCAGGCGCCAGCGCAGGCGTGAGCACGCCAAGTACGGCCACTCCCAGCGCGGGCGCGACGACGCCTTCTGCGGGAACCTCCACCCCTTCTGCTGGAACGACCACGCCGTCAGCGGCGACCATCACGCCTTCCGCCGCGTCTGCCACGCCTTCGGCTGGAACGACGATCACTCCTTCTGCTGGCAGCCCCACGACGCCGTCAGCGGCGACGACCACGCCCTCCGCCGGAACGACCACGACGCCCTCGGCTGGTAGCACCACGACGCCCTCGGCAGCGACGTCCACACCGTCAGCGGCGACGACCCCCGCGCCGTCCAACCTCGGTGAAAGCGCGACGGTCACGGCTCCGGGTAGCACGCCCTCGGCAGCGGCCAGCACGACGCCCAGCGCTGCGCCAGCGGCTGCGACCACACTCAGCAGCGCCGCGCCGGGGACCACCACGCCCAGTGCAGCAACTACAACGCCCAGTTCAGCCGCCACACCGCCAGCACCGACGCCGCCAGCCGCTCCTGCCGCACTCGGCCCCGGTCAGCTCACGTTGGACGCCTTCCGGCAAGCCGTCCTGGCCGCGCGGGCCAAGGCGGGCAAATGAAACGCCCGGTGATACTGGCCCTGGTAAGTTCGGCGCTGCTCAGCCTGGGAGCGGCGCAGGCGGCCAAGTTCGCCAGCGTGCCGCTGCGTCCGCAGGGTGACGCGCTGCGCCAGGAAGTGCTCTCGGCCCTCAGAGCCCTGAGCAGTCCCGACTTTCCCGTGACGCTCGACGACAGCGCCCAGGGCGCCGGGCCGCTGCTCCTTCTGGGCGGCCAGACCGGTGCCAGCGCCGTGCCGTTCAATCCGGACGTGGCCTCGCGGACGCTGAACGTCGGCGGCGTGACCCGCACCGAGTTCAATCCGCAGGGGCCGGTGCCACTGGCGGCGGCGGTACGTGCCGAGATCGGCAAGCTGCTGGGCCTGAGCGAGTTCACGGCGCTCTCGGCCCGGCGCAAGCTCAGCGGCGCGGACATCAACGGAGACGGTAAGGTGGACCTCAGCGACCTGGCGCTGCTGATGGGCAACTACGGCAAAACCACCAGCGGCCTGCCCGGCGACCTCAACCGCGACGGGCGGGTCGACGAGAGCGACGTGAAGCTGTTTACCGAGGAGTACAAGATTCCATGACCCTGAGAACCCCATGACCCAGCGAAGTAGCGCCCCACGCACCGACCCCGACGCCACCATCGATCTGCAAGATTTTCTCAAGATCGCCGGGCTGGTGGAAACCGGCGGCGAAGCCAAATTTCGCATCCAGAACGGTGAGGTCAGCCTCAACGGCGAACCCGAAACCCGCCGCCGCAAGAAGCTCAGGCGCGGCGACATCATCGAGCTGCACGGCACGCCGCATACGGTGGACTGGCCCGAAGAGTGAGCGCCGGGGAATGAGCGGAATCGGGGAATGGGAAGCCGCCCTGCTCGACTTCCGTGCCCGTAAGGACACCCATTTCAAGAGTAGTCGCGGGCCGATTCTGGCGGCGAATCTAGCTACGTTCACGGGTCTGGCCTATTTTCCGCCCGATCCGGCTTGGAACATGCATTTGAAGCTTAAGCGGATACCGCCTGAGCCAGTGACGCTGGCGACCACCACACCCGGCGAAACGCAGACCTTCGTGAGCTGGGGCGTGGTCGAGCTGCCTTCCGGTGAGCGCCTGACCCTCTACGCCCGCGCAGGCGATGACGTGCCCGCCAGCCTGTTCGTGCCGTTTCGGGACGCCACCAGCGGGGCGCAGACCTACGGCGCGGGCCGTTACCTCGACGCGCCGACAGACGGCAATACGGTCACGCTCGATTTCAACCGGGCGTATCACCCGTACTGCGCCTTCAACGACGCCTACACCTGCCCGCTGCCGCCCGCCGGAAACCGCTTGAACATCGCCGTGAAGGCCGGGGAGAGGCTGCCGGTCTAACGGGTCAGCACCGCGTAATACACCTGCTCCATGCCGTGATCGGCCAGCGCGTCGCGGCAGGCGATCAGGGTGGCCCCGGTGGTCATCACGTCATCAACCAGGAGCAACGGGCCGCCCAGTTCCAGCGCCTCCGGCAGCGGCACGAAGGCGCCTTCCAGGTTGCCGGAGCGCTCCGAGCCGCTTTTTCTGGCCTGCTGGGCGGTGTGGCGGCGGCGGGCCAGGGCTTCGAGGTACGGCAGTTCAAGCGCGTCCGCCAGAGCGCGGCCCAGCATCTCGGCGTGGTTGAAATGGCGCTGGCGTTGCCGCTCAGGGTGCATCGGCACGGCGCTGACGGCCTGAATGCCCCAGCCCGGCGGCACGCCCCGCGCCAGAGCCTGTCCCAGCACCCCGGCCAGGTCGCGGTGGCCGCTGTATTTCAGCTCGCGGGCGGCCCGGCGCAGCAGGCCCTTGTGCTGGCCGAGCACCACCAGATGCGGCCTCACCGTGTTGCTGAGCATCGAGTGCGACTCGACCCGCACCGTCAGCGAGGCGGCGCAGCCCGCGCACAGCCCCGCCGAGTGGCCCAGCGACTCGCCGCAGCCGGGACAGGCGCGGGGCAGCAGCGCGCGCAGCAGTTTCTGGACAACGGCGGTCACGGGCCGGTTGGTCACGGGCCGACGGGTGCCTGACCGGGCTGGGCGGTGCTCAACTCATCTACGAACAGCGGCACCGCTTCGGCCTCGATGCGTGCCCAGGCGGCGTCCATGCTGTACGGATTGGTGTAGATGGCGGCCAGCGCCAGGCAGGCGTAGTAGTGGCGCACCAACCGGCTCACGCCCGCCTCGCCCAGCCGGGTGCGCTCGCCAGGGCTCAGAAGCTGCGCGAAGGCGGCAGGCTGCTCCAGCGCCGGGTGCCCACCCTCGCGGATGGCGGCCCGCACGAATTCGGCGACCTGCGAGGGGTTGTGCCAGAAGCCGAACAGCAGCGTGTCGGTCAGGGCGTCTAAGCGCTGCATGGTGCCGGGCGGGGAACCCCGTGAGATCATCTGCCGGGCCAGCGTCTGGCGCTCGTTGCGGGCCAGGCCGTACTCGCCCAGGGTCAGTTGCGGGTTTTTGGGAGTCAGGGCGCCGCCCAGGGCACGCCGCAACCGGTACGCCATGACGTAGTGCTGGAATTCGAGCAGCAGTTCACTGACCGGCGCGGGTGAGGTGGTGGGCACGCCAAAAGTCTAGAGGACGCGCGTTCTCAAGACTGGACAGAAGCACCCAGTCGGCGCGAGAAGGTGAGTCGAAAGAGCACCTGTTTCCCAGACAGAAGGCGCTGGAACGACGGCTGCGTCACCATTCGCGGCTGAGGCCAGGCAGGCGATACGCTGTCTTTGCGCCGCTTGAGAGAGAAGACCAGGCTCTGATGACCTCGGACTCTCAGTCTTGATCGGCTCCGCATTCCCGTGCCACATCGGAACAGCGGTTTCGTCAGCATTCGATATTGCCTGAAAGCGGCTGGGGTGCCCGTCTCAGACCGCCCCGGCCCGTATCATGCCCCCATGCTCGCCCTGCCGCCCGCGCTGAACGGTGAAACCCAGCACGCCCGCGTGACCCGCGCCCTGCGCGAGCAGATTCGCAGCGGTGAGCGCGGCCCAGGCGAGCGCCTGCCCGGCAGCCGCGAACTGGCCCGACTCTGGGGCGTGGCCCGCAACACCGTGGACGGCGCCTTCGAGCAACTGCGCGACGAGGGGTATCTGGAGGTCCGGCCCAGAAGCGGAACCTACGTGGTGCCGCTGCCCGCCCCTGAGCTGCCCAGCTCGGACCCCGGCCCGCCGCTGCGCCTGAGCGCCTGGGCACGCCGGGCACTGGACGGTCAGGGTGTGCAGGGCACGGCACCGGCTGGAACGCACGCCAGCTTCATCGACTTCCGGCTGGGGCGCCATTCCAGCGGACTGTTTCCTTCCGAACAGTGGGCACAGGCCCTGTCCCGCTCGGCGGGCGACGTGGCCCTCTCGCCGCCGGATGCGCGTGGGCCGCTGATTACGCGCTCGGCCCTGTGCGAGTGGCTACGCCGGGAGCGCGGCGCGGTGCTCACGCCCGATATGCTGCTGCTGACCGGTGGCGCCCAGGAAGCCCTCGACGCCCTGTCGCGGCTGCTGCTCGAACCGGGCCGATTGGCGGTCCTCGAAGACCCCGGTTACCCCGGTGCCCGCGCCGCGTTTCAGGCCACGGGCGCCGAGTTGTGGCCGCTGCCCGTCGATGGTGGGGGCGCCTGTCTCGGTGAGCTGCCCGCTCAGGCGGTGCTGGCCTACCTGACGCCCGGCACCCAGTTTCCCAGTGGCGTGACCCTGGGCGCGGCGCGTAGATCAGCCCTGCTGGAGTGGTCGCGCCGCGCCGGGGCCTGGATTCTGGAAGACGACTACGCCGCCGACCTGCATTTCAGCGCCCGCGCCCCGCTGTGCCTTCAGGGTGAGGCGCCGGGGCGGGTGCTGCTGCTGGGCACCTTCAGCAACAGCCTTTCGCCCGCGCTGAGAAGCGGCTATCTGGTCGCTCCGGCGCTGGTGACTGACTTGCTGACCCGTACCCGGCCCGTGACCCAGCGCACGCCGCCGACCCTCGACGCGCTGGCGCTGGCCGAATTCCTGTCGGGCGGCGGCTACGCCCGGCATCTGCGCCGCGCCAGGGGCGAACTCAGAACGCGGCACGAGGCGCTGGTGGGAGCGCTCAGGCTGGCCTTGCCGACGTGGCCGGTAACCCCCGCCGCTGCCGGAACCCACCTGTACCTGCCGCTGCCGCCGGGTTATGCCGAGCTGGACCTTCAGACCCGCGCCGCCGAGCACGGCCTGGGCCTCAGCGTGTCGGGCGAGTACCGGCTGGGCGGCGAGACCTCGGCCCAGGCGCTGCTGCTGGCCTTCGCGCACCTGCAACCGGGGGCGCTGCGGGAGGGCGTGGGCAGGCTGGCGGAGGTGGTGGGGACGCAACGTTGAGCGGCGACAGAGTTTCCGAATCCCCATCTGGTCAAGCTGAGACGGCAACCGATGTTCCAACCGGTTTGTTGTTCATCGCCGACATAGTTGTGCTGAACTCACTTCCCGCCCACCCCGAACTCCTTTTCCAGCCATTCCACTTGCCCGCCTTCCTGCACCAGCGCTTGCCCGGCCTGGGTCACGAAGCGCTGGCGGGCGGCCTGGGCCTCGGCAGGAGAGACGTGGTACGCGGCGGGGCCTTGCAGCACGGCTCGCAGCAGGTCCAGCACGCGGGCATCTGGATGAATTTGCCCCGCCACCACTACATCCGCCTGATAGTTCACCAGATGGTCCAGCGCGAACAGGGCCGGTTCGGTGACGCAGCCGCCTTTGTACGGAATGTTGTTGGGCACGGTGAATTCGATGATTTCGGTCACAACATTATTCCTTTCTGAGCAGCACGCTCTTGAGATACAGACTTTCGGGGACCGCCAGCATGAAGGGGTGGTCGGCAGGCTGGTAGGTCACGGCGACGACTTGCGCCGCCGCGCCCGCCTCGCCTGCCGCGACCCGCGCCGCGTCGAGCAGATCGTCGACTTTCAGGTAATGGGCGCAGGTCGAGATCAGCAGGTGGCCGCCGGGGTTGAGCATCTTCAGGGCGCTGGCGGCTGCGGTGGTAAAGACCCGCTTGGCGTTCGGCACGTCGTCGCGGCGCTTGGCCAGGGTCGGCGGGTCGAGGACCACAGCGTCGAAGCGGCGTTTCTCGCGCTCCAGTTGGGCCAGCACCTCCAGCGCGTCGCCCAGCCGGGCGCCCGCTGTGAGTTTGTTGGCGTGGGCCACCGCCTCCAGAATGCCCAGCGCGGCGGCGTCCTTGTCGATGGCGACGGTCTGGGCGCCCCTGAGTGCGGCGTGCAGACTGAAGCCCCCGGTGTACGAATACACGTCCAGAAACTGCTGCCCCGGCTTTACCAGCCCTGCCAGCATCCGGCGGTTGTCGCGCTGATCGAGAAAAAAGCCGGTCTTCTGGGCGGACTGCCAGTCGAAAAAGAGTTGCAGCTCGTCTTCACGAAACCGGATGCGCTCCGGCACCTCGCCCCATAGCAGGCCGGTCACGGGCTCCAGGCCCTCGCGGCGGCGCTCGCCCACGTCGCTGCGCTCATACGCGGCGCCCGCCCCGGTCTCCTTTTTCAGGGCACCCAGAATCAGCTCGCGGTGGCGCTCGGTGCCCGCGTTGCGAAGCTGCACCGCCAGCACCTCGCCGAACTGGTCGGCCACCACGCCGCTCAGGCCGTCCGCCTCGGCGTGGAGCACGCGCATGGCGTCGGTGCCGTGAATCTGGCCTGAGCGGCGGCTGATGGCCTCGCGCACCCGGCGGCGGTAGAAGCCCTCGTCGATGTCCTCGCGCTCCAGGGTCAGCATCCGCAGCGGGGTGGCGCCCCCGGCATTGAAATAGCCGCGCCCCACGAAGCTGCGGTCCTCGCCGATCACGTCCACGACCTCGCCGCTCTCTATTCCGGCCTGGGCGTCCAGGATGTCGCCCGCGTGGCCGAAGGGGTAGCGGCCCCTGAGTCGGCGCAGCGCCTGGGCCTTGACGGTCACGGTTTTGCCCAGACCTGGCCTGCCGGGAACGGTCTTGCTGATGGGTTTCTTGTTGGCCGGGTTCATGGCACGCACTATCGCATGGCCGCGCCGCCTGGAATGGCGCTTTAATAACGTCGCTCAGCTTAGCCTGATTGCGATATTTTCCACGTCTGATACGGACTCCGATTGAATCGTTTTGTAAAAACGATGAAATCCGACCAACGGGAGTAGGAGCAACTACGGACTCTGCGGTATGGATTAACTTCCGGCGCCTTTTCGGAAGTTAAGGAATTTAGCGGAGTCCGTATGAGACGTTCATTGTGCCGTCCCTGTCAGGACTGCGCCGCTAGTCTGTCGCCATGAAGAAGACCCTGCTCGCCCTGGCTGGACTCGCCGCTCTGCTCTGCGCCTGCGGCGTGGTGCCGCTGCCCGCCGTCGCCATTCCCGACCAGAGCCTGAGTCTGCCCTCCAGCGCGGGCTTCGAGAACTACGTGGCCTACGACGGCAGCGACGCCTTTGGCGGCACCAGCCTGCCCGGCCTGCTGAGCAACGTCTCGGTCAGCGGCAACGTGGATTACGCAGGTGCGGGCACGCTCAAGCAGGTGGCGGTGTACCTGCGCAGCAGCATGCCGAGCTGCGCGGCGCCCCCACTGTCCAAGTCGCCGCTCTCCAAGTCCCAGCTCTGCGCGGCGGGCGACGAGGCGGGGCAGCGCATCGGCACCATCAGCATCCAGAACGGTGCAGTGACCGGCTTTCAACTCGCCGGAGGCGCCCTCGACGCGGCGGCCAAGGCCGGGCACGGCTATTTCGGCGTGCAGGCCATTCAGGGCGCAAGCCTGGTCGGCGACACCCTCAAGCTCAGCGGCATGAAGGCCAGCGCCAAATTCTGAACCGGGTTCGCTGTCATCAGACCGGCTGGGCCTGCAAGCTCTCCAGTTCGCGCAGCACGTCGCCCGCGTGGCGCCCTGGGTTGACCTTGCGCCAGATGTAGGCGACGTTGCCCGCCGGGTCGATCAGGAAGCTGTGCCGGTTGGCGATACCGAGCAGCCCGGTGACGCCGCCCAGAACGCCGTAGAGCTTCGAGACCTCGCGCTCTGAGTCGGGCAGCAGTGGAAAACTGAGCGAGCAGGAATCACGAAACTGTGCCGCTCTCGCCTCGGTGTCGGTGCTGACCCCGATCACGCGGGCGCCGCGCCGCTGAAATTCCGGCAGCGCCTGCTCGAAACGCTGCGCCTCGATGTTGCAGCCGGGGGTCATAGCGCGGGGATAAAAGTACAGCACCACCCACAGGCCCCGCAGCGCCTCCAGGGACACCGTGTGCCCGTCGTCGCTGCGAACCTCGAAGGCGGGGGCGAGCTGGCCAACTTGAAGCGTCATGGTGTCCAGTATGCCGTAGAGGGGGTTGTGTGGTGTGGGAACAGATGGAACAGATAGAACAGATGGCTGGATGGTGGAGGGTTCAGCGAAGCGTTGTCCTGAACAGATGCCTGAACAGATGGGGGCCGTCGGCCTTGCCGGGTTGATCCGGGTGCCGAAGTGGTGGAGCGCCGGGGTGAGGTCAGCTCGGTGAATGATGCCGTCCCGTTCCCTACACCCCACAGCCCACAACCCCGATACCATGTCCCCGTGTCCGACCCACTCACACCCCTGCTTGCCCCGCTGCGGGTCTACGCGGCAACCGACGTGGTGGTGGGCGTGTCAGGCGGGGCCGACAGCGTGGCGCTGTTGCGCGGCCTGCTGGCGGTCGGTGCCCGCCCGGTGGTGGCGCACCTGGATCATCAGCTCCGGCCCGAATCCGGCGCCGATGCCCGCTGGGTGGCCGAGCGGTGCGCCGAACTGGGCGTGCCCTGCGAGCTGGGCGCGGCTCCGGTGGCCCAGGTGGCGGCCCGGCGCGGCTGGAGCACCGAGGAGGCCGCCCGGCGGCTGCGCTACGACTTTCTGAGCCGCGTGGCCCGCCAGCACGGCGTCCGGCTGATTCTCACGGCGCACACCCGCCGCGACCAGGCCGAAACCGTGCTGTGGCAACTGCTGCGCGGTGAGGCGGTGCTGCACGGCATTCCGGCCCAGCGCGGCCCGCTGCGGCGCCCCTGGCTGGGGGTGAGCCGCGTTCAGGTCGAGGCGGCGCTCTCGCACTGGGCGCAAGCCTGGCGCGAGGACGCCAGCAACTCGGAGACCCGCTACACTCGCAACTGGCTGCGGCTGGAGGTGCTGCCGCTGCTGGCTGAGCGTTTTCCCGGCCTGGAGGAAAGCCTGAGTCGCCTGGCCCGTTTCCAGGCGTCGGACGACAGCGCACTCAGCGACCTGACCGCCCGCCTGACACCGCATACGCCGCTGGCCCGGCAGCCTGACGCCGTGCTGCGCCGTTTCGTGCGCCGGGCGCTGCAAGGCGCCGAGCTGACCTTCCACGCCGAGCATCTCGATCACCTGGCCGGGGCGCTGGGCGAGGGCCGGGCGACCCGTCAGACCCTGCCGGGCGGCGCACAGGCGAGCGTGACCGGTGGAGCGTTTTCGCAGCTTCATCTGCCGCGCCCAGATCTCCCGCGCCCGGTTCCGGACGGCCCGCGCCCGACATTCGCCCCACCTGAAAGCTGGACGCTGCGCCGCCGCGAGCCCGGCGACCGGATTCGGCTGTCGGGCGGCACGCGCAGTCTCAGCGACGTGCTGGGCGAGTTACGGCTGACGCTTGAGGCGCGGGAGAACTTGTGGCTGCTGGCCAGCTCAGACGGCGTGCAGTGGGTGGGCACCGCGCCGCCGATCTGGGCGGTGAATGCTAGAAATCAGGTGCCCGACTACGACGAACGCCTGAACGACCCCGATCACTTCTGGATGGGTCAGGCTCTGGCGCAGGCCCGCGCCGCCGCCGAGGCCGGTGAGGTGCCGGTGGGCGCGGTGCTGGTGCGCGGGGGCGAGCTGATCGCCGCCGCCGCCAACCGCAGCCGGGCCGCAAATGATATGACCCGCCACGCCGAGCTGGAAGCGCTCAGGGCCGGGGCCGCCGTGGTGGGGCCGTACCTCAGCGGCTGCACCCTCTACGTGACCCTGGAACCCTGCCCGATGTGCCTGGGCGCACTGACCCTGGCGCGGGTGGGCCGGGTGGTCTACGGGGCCAGCAATCCGCGTGCCGGGGCGCTGGGCGGCGTGTCTGACCTGCTCTCGGCGAACTGGGGCCACCGTTTGGAGGTGACGCCGGGCGTGCGTGCAGGCGAGGCGGCGCGGCTGCTGCGCCGGAGTTTTGCCGGATTCCGGCAGGCGGCGGATGCCAGGGGCGAGTGCATCCAGGGTGAGGGCACAGAGGGTGAGGGCACAGAGGGCGGCTGAACGTCGTCGTTCACCCCCCGGCCCTGTGGAGTAAGACTGTGGAGTAAGGCTGTGGAGAAGGCTGTGTGAAGAACATGAAGACGGCCTGTTGCCGTGCGTCCGGCCTCCTGCGCGGCCTGCAACCGGTTGGTGCGGGCCACGGCGACGGTGCGTGAATCCGCCCTAAGAGGGTGCTAAACTCAGCGTCGTGGCCGCTCAAACTCCTTCATCCTCGCCCGTGCTCCTGATTCTGGCCACGCTGGTCACTGCCGGTCTGGTGGCGTACGGCGTGGTGGCCAGAAACACCACCCTGGTCATCGGCATGACGGTGCTGTGCGCGGCCTTCAGTCAGCGCCTGAGCGGCGTCTGGCGCTGGATTCCCATTCTGGCCTACGCGGCGGCGTTCAGCGTGCAACTGGCGGTCTTCAAAGTGCCCCCCGCTCCGCTGACGTTGCTGGGCGCCCTGCTGCTGCTGCTGGGCCTGGGCCTGATGTTCATCTGGGAGGGCACTAAGTCGCGTGAGACGGTCTGGCTCAAAAACACCGTCAGCGCCCTGGAAGAAGGCAGCGTCAAGCTGGGCGAGGCGAGAGACGCCGAGGCGATCATCCGGGCGGGCATCGTCATTTTGCAGAACCTGCGGGTGGCGCCGCATTTCGCCCTGGTCGCCTACCGGCGCGGCACCCCCATGATCCTGGCGGCGCGGGGGGCCTTCGAGAACTTCATCGAGCAGCCGATCGTGCCCGGTGACAACGACAGCCGCAGCGTCCAGGCCGACCACTGGGTCGCTGAGGAAGTCCTGTCGCTGCTGCCCAGGACGCAGCGCAAGACGCAACTGGTGGTCAATATCTATGGCCGCGCCACCCAGCACCTGGGATTGATCTTGCTGACCCGCGAGGACCGCGAATTTCGCATCGACGAGAAATCGGTGGTCGAGTCGTTCGCCCGGTTGTTCGGCGCCCAGCTCGGCCAGGTCTACGCTATCCGCGAGCTGCGCGACGCCAACGACCTGACCCTCAAAGCCCTGGGCGCCGCCCTGGAGCACCGCGACGACGAGACCGGCGGCCACACTCAGCGCGTGGTGACCCTCAGCCTGCGCCTGGCCGCCCGCCTCGGCTGGGACGAGGAGCGCCTCAAGGCCGCCCGCTGGGGCGCCTACCTGCACGACCTGGGCAAAATTGCCGTGCCCGACGCTATTTTGCACAAACCCGGCCCGCTCGACCCCCAGGAACGCACCAGTATGCAGCGCCACGCCACCATCGGCTACGACATGCTTCAGGACCTGCATTTCCTGCCCGCCGAGACGCTCGATCTGGTGCGCTACCACCACGAGCGCTGGGACGGCGGCGGCTACCCCAGCGGCCTGCGCGGCCAGGACATCCCCGACACCGCCCGGCTGTTCTCGATCATCGACGTCTACGACGCCCTGGTCAACGCCCGGCCCTACAAGCCCGCCTGGAGCCGCGAGCGGGCCTTGCAGGAACTCCGCAAGCAGTCGGGCAGCCAGTTCGACCCGCAATTCGTGGACGCCTTCCTGAGAATGATGTCCGAGCAAGATGATGCCAAGCTGGTGCGGTGAGCGGGAGAAATCAGTAGTCGCCCAATTGCTCGCGCTGCAACTGAGCGTAAGCGAGCGGGCCACCAACTTTAGCAGCCTCAATCCTGCGCTCTTTGACGCTCAGGCCGTCATAGAGGCTGATCCAACGGTCATCAAACTTGAGACCTTCTTCGCGGGCCTCAGCTTCCGGCCTGGACATAAACTCGCAAACCCCGCTAATGATCAGAAAGCTTGCACTGTCTGTTTTAAGCTCATAGCCTGAGAAGCCGTTTTCTGTAATGTAACCCAGATGCTTCAGTCGATCTGGAACCTCATCTGCGGCGACTAGCACAGGAAAAACTTCGATGTTGCTGAAGTGAAATGGAAGCTCAATGTACTCAGTATACCAGAACAGCATCAAGTCAACGCCGTCGTATGATTCAATGAGTAAGGTGGATTTAGAAGTGCTGTGTCTCGTGGGGTGGAACGTATTGTCACTTTTCAGGCGATTTGGTCTTCCGCGAATCAGTTCAAAGCCCATACCATAGTCTACCATCGACTACAAAAGCATCGCTATTTCCGGTGTTCCAGCCGCTCCAGCACCCACTTTACCCATCTGCTCATCCACCCCGGCGTGGGCTCGGTGAGGCGGGAGGCTCCGGCGTCTGCCAGCCTGGCCTTGGTCAGCGTGTCGAGATCAGCGTAATACATGAAGGCAGTGTAGTCCCATAATTATCACTGCATTCTCTCTGAACTGACAAAGATGGATAAGAATGCAGGAGGTAGATTGAAGATGCAGGGAGAACTCGTGTGAAAGGTTTTAGATATAGAAAAACGATTTAAATGCGTGTTGTGGGCTTCGAGCTGTTCGGACACCTGGCGTTTGTAAAGTCCGTACCCACCCCACTGCTGCATGAGCCTGGGAGCGGTGCGCTCTGGACACACTGCTGCTTGAACCTTGAACACGGTGCAATTGAACGCCGGTCTACATAGCTGGGCGGTCAATTAATCCCCCTGGCCCGTTCGGCCTGTACTGTGGCGTATGTCGCCCGCGCCCCGCCACCACGAGTCTCCGGAAGCTGCCGAGGCGGGTCGCCCATCATGCCTCCAGCCGGAGCGGCCCAAAATAGAGAAGCACTATCTGTCGCGGCGTGAGCACCATACCAATACCGGCGTGCGCCAGGTCGGCGTCTATCAGCTTCATCAGCACGGGTTGTACGTGGCCCGCGCCTTCACCGACCATCCCCGGATTCGCGCCTGGCAGGCCCACCTGCTGCCCGGCCTGGGGCTGCAAATCTGCCGCTACGACTTTCACGGTCAGCGTGAGCACGACTACTACCTCGACCTGGCCACCGTCGCCGTGCGCGGCGAGGTCTGGGAACTGCACGACCATTACCTCGATGTGCTGCTGCAAAGCGGCGCGGGCGTCCGCCTGGTCGACGAGGACGAGTTGCACGCCGCCGGGCGAGCCGGTTACGTGACCCCTGACCTGAGGCGCCGCGTCACCGCCCAGGCCGCCGTCCTCCTGAGCGAACTGGAAGCCCACGGTTTTTGCCTGGACGCCTACCTGGCCGCCCGGAACATGGCGCTGACCTGGCAGAACCTGAGCTGGCTGTCTGCCGATCAGCGCCTGGAGTGTCAGGTCTGAGCGGGGAAGAGGCGAGGCGGCTGCGAGTCGTTGAGAAGCTGCTCGATTGAGCGGGACTGGGCTGCCTGTTCAGCAACCTGAATATTCAACCGAACACGCCCTCTTTTGAAACAAGCCAGCCCTTTAAAAACTAAACTTTGTCATCCTGAGCGCGGCGAAGGTCTCGTAGTTGAACGGCGAGATCCTTCGCCGCGCTCAGGATGACATCATGTCATGGCCCTGTCTTGCCCCACTTCCCACTTCCCAAATCTGTTCCCACAAGCCACGCGCCTCATTCAACCAGCCAGTACGCCCCATACGGCTCCAGCGCCACTTCCGGCGTGTTCAGATTCCAATGGTGGCCGCTCAGGGCGTCGCGGGGGTGGCCGCCGACGAACTGGCTCAGGAGGCCCGCACTCAGCGGCTGGAACTCCTCGCTGAAATTGTACAGGCCGAGCATGTTGCCCTCCGGGTGGGCGCGGCGCAGCAGCAGCACGTGGTCGTTCGGGCTGGGCACCACCTGCGCCTCGATGCTGGCGTGCAGATGCGGCAGGCCCTTGCGAACCTGAATCAGCTTCTGGACCGCGCCGTACATCCGGCCTACCAGGGTCAGCGGGTCGCGGCGGCGCTCGGCGGTGGCCCAGTCCATCACCGGGCGGTGAACCCAGCGGTTGTCGGGGGCGTGTTCGGGCACGCGCACGTAGCCGTAGTCGTTGAGCATGGCCAGCTCATCGCCCATGTACAGCAGCGGCAGGCCGCCGTAGCCGAGCACCACGGCGTGCAGCAGCCGCAAGCGCCCCAGGCTCAAATCGACCTCCTCGGCGCTGCGGGCCGCCTCCAAGCCCGCCAGGCTGGCCGCCGAGCCGCTGATGCGCCGGTCCCCGGTGTGCGGATTGGCCTGGAAGACCAGCCCACGCGCAAACGAACTCTCCAGCTCACCCTCAATCGGCTGATTGCTGTAAAAATCGCTCAGGAAGGCGCGGTGGCCCCAGCCGACGGTTCCGGCCAGGCCCGCGTCGTGGTCGGAAATAGCCCAGCCGATGTCGTCGTGGCAGCGCAGGTACATCGACCAGGTGGTGTTACTCGGTTTGGGCGGAAAGGCGCTCAGGGCCTGCTCGAATAGCCTCGTGCTGCGGCTGGCCAGGCTGCTCCAGAGCTGCACCATCAGCGAGTTGTGGTAGGCCGTGTCGGACACCTTGCCGTGGTGACCTCGCACACCCAGGTACGAGATCAGGTCTGTAGGCGCCACGATGGCCTCGGCCTTGAAGGCCACCGCCGGGGCCACGATGCGGGCGCAGGCTCTCAGGGCGCGGGTGAGGTCGTGGACCTCCGGCTGGTTTTGCGAGTCGCTGCCCAGCCGTTTCCAGATAAAGGCGATGGCGTCCAGGCGCAGGATGTCCACGCCCTGATTGGCCAGGAACAGCACCGTCTCCACGAATTCCAGAAACACTTCGGGGTTGGCCCAGTTCAGGTCCCACTGGTAGCTGTTGAAGGTCGTCCAGACCCAGCTCGCCGCCTCGTCGTTCCAGGTGAAGTTGCCGGGCGCGAATTCGGGGAAGACCTCCGGCAAGGTGCGCTCGTAGGCGTCGGGCAGGGCGCGGTCCGGAAACAGCCGGAAGTAGTCACGGTAACGCGCTTCACCGGCCCGTGCCCGCACCGCCCAGTCGTGTTCCTGGGCCACATGGTTGAGCACCAGATCGAGTTCCAGGCTGATGCCGCGCCCGTGCAGCTCACCTGCCAGCGCCTTCAGGTCGTCCATCGTGCCCAGGTCGCCTCTCACGGCGCGGTAGTTCTGAACCGCGTAGCCGCCGTCGTTCTCGCCCGGTCTGGGCTCCAGCAGCGGCATCAGGTGCAGGGCGCTCACGCCCAGTTCTTCGAGGTACGGCACCTTCTCGGCCACGCCCTTGAGCGTTCCGGCGAAGCGGTCCACGTAGGCCACGTAGCCGATCATCTCCGGCGCCTGGAGCCAGTCGGGGCGCAGCAGCCGGGCTTCGTCCAGGCGGCGCAGCTCGGCGGGGCGCTCGGCCAGGTTGCGCCGCAGCGCCGCCTCCAGCCGGGGCCACAGCGCGGCCACCTGGTCCTGGCCGTAGACGGTCTGCAAACTGCCTTCCAGATCGGCGCGGTAACGCTCCAGCCGCAGCGCGAGGGTCTGCTCGGCTTCCGGTGAGAGCTGGTCTGGGCTGGGCTGGGCTATGCTGATCTTATCTGGGCTGACCTTCTCTGGGCTGGACGCAGGCTTGCGGGTGGTGGGCTTGCGAGTCGGCTTGGCAGTCGCCGTGCTGGCGTCGGCTGTACCGGCCTTGGCTGCCTCGGTATCAGCCCCGTCTGAACCAGTGTTGACCGCTGTTTTGCGGGGCTTTTTCTCGGCGGCGGGCTTGCCTGTTTTCGGCTGGGCTGCCTTCGCCTCACCGGTCCTCGCGGTGGCCTGCTTCGGCGTGCTCGACTTTGGCGCTCCTGTGACGGCTGCCTTGCTCGGCAGCTTGGGTCTGGACAGCTTGAGCGGCGCGGCGTCTGGCGCAGGTGTCTGGCCTTCGGGTAACTCGGCGTCCTGGGGGGGCTGCTTGGTCATGCTCCCAGCATAAGCCGCCGCGTGGGAGCCTTTCCAACAGTCGCTTAAACTGATACCAAATTGTGTTGAGTCGAAGACGAGGGCCGACCAACGGGAGTAGCAAAGAATACCGTCTGGCGGCGATGGAAACCTATCCGGTGCTTTTTGCGGATAGGTTGGAATCAGAGCAAGATGGTATGGCTGTGCGCCGCGCTCAGAGGCAGCTTCCGAGCTGGGGAGCGGCGGCGGTTCTTCGACTACATTTATGCTTCACTCACGGGCGCTAGTCTGGACACCAGCACAATCCCTCACCTGTCGTTGCCCGGAGAACGCGCATACCTTCTTGCCCAGTACCCTGGCTTACTCAGTACCCTGGCTTACTCAGTAGCCTGGTCCCGCTTTATTTCCGGAGGTCTAATGAAGAACTATCCCATCGGGAACTACCTGACGGCGCCCATCCTGACGGCGCCCATCCTGACGGCCACCGCCCTGCTGAGCGTGGCCCTGCTCTCTCCCGGCGCCCAGGCCGCCCCCACCGCCCTGACCCAGACCGAGTTCAGCCTGACCAGAGACGTGAGGCGCACGGTGCTGCCCAACGGCCTGACCGTGCTGACCAAGGAGGTGCGCGGCGCCCCGGTGGTGGCGGTGCAGGTCGCTTACAAGATCGGCTCGCGCAACGAGGCGGCGGGCGTCAACGGCATCGCCCACCAGCTCGAACACCTGTTGTTCAAAGGCACCACCAACCGCCCGGTGCAGTTTGGCCGCCTGCTGGGCGCACTGGGCGCCGATTTCAACGCCTTTACCTACTACGACCAGACCGATTACCACGAGGTCGTGGAGCGCGAGAAGGCGGGCGCGGCGCTCGAACTCGAAGCCGACCGGATGGCCAACTCCATTATCGACCCGGCAGCGCTGGAGAGCGAGCGCAACGTGGTCCTCTCCGAGATTCAGAGCAACGAGAACGACCCGGCCAACCGGCTGGAGCGCACCGTGCAGGCCGCCGCCTTCCCCGGCTCGCCCTACGGCCTGACGGTGGGCGGCACCGCCAAGGACATCAAGGCGTTCACCGCCGATCAGGTCAAGGCGTACTACAAAAAGTACTACTCGCCCGAATACGCCACCGTGGTGGTGGTGGGCGACTTCAACACCGCCGAGATCATGGCCAAGATCAAGGACACCTTCGGCAAGCTGGGCAAGCCCGGCACCAGGCCGGTGGGCACCAGTGTGCCGCTGGTGGTGGGCGGCAGCGAGACGACCCTGGGCAAACCGGCGCTCAAGGCCCCCCTCATCCTCAAGGAGGCGGGCGCCACACCGCTCATCAGCGCCGTGTACCCGCTGCCCGACGTCAGCAGCCCTGACGCTCCGGCCCTGAAGGTGCTCGATTTCGTGTTGCTGTCGGGGCGCACCAGCAAGCTGTATCAGGCCCTGTTCGAGACTGGCCTGGCGGCGGACGGCGGCACCGCGCCCTACCAATTCGCACGCGGCGGCTGGTACGCCATCAACTTCACGCCGACGCCCGATACCGATGTGGCCAAACTCGACGCCGCGCTGCTGAAGGTCATGGCCGACGTGCGCAGTAACCCGGTCAGCGCCGAGGAGATCGCGCGGGCCAAGACCAGCATCGGCACCTCCACGCTGCTGAGCACCCGCTCGCTGGACGCCCAGGCCACCAACCTGGCCACCGACGCGACCACCGCTGGTGACTACCAGTACACCGACAAGTTTCTGGCGGCGCTGCAAAAAGTCACCCCTGCCGACGTGCAGCGGGTGGCGAACAAGTACCTGCAAGACAGCTCGCGTAGCGTGGGCTACTTCGAGCCGACCAAAGTGGTGGCAGGCAGTGGCGGCGGCGCGTCGGCGGGCGGCGCCACCCAGGAGGGCTTCAACGCCGGGCCACCGGTGGACCCCGCCGAGGTCGCCCGGTATCTGCCCAAATTCCAGCCGTCGGGCCAGACCAAGGTGACGCTGCCGGAGCAGATCAAGCTGCCCAACGGCATGACCGCCCTGCTGCTGCGCGACACCTCGACCCCCACCGTGACCCTCAGCGCCACCGTCAAGGCCGGGCGTGAGTTCGACGTGGATGCCAAGGCCGGGCTGGTCGATCTGGTGGCCGCCAATTTGCTGTCGGGCACCGAGACCCGCGACGAGCTGACCCTGGCCAAGCTGCTCGACGACGTGGGCGCCTCGCTCTCGCCCAGCGCCAACCGCTTCGGGGTGAACTTCAGCGGCGCCAGCCGGGACAAGGACCTGCCCACTCTGATCGAGGCCCTGTCGGACGTGCTGCAAAACGCTAATTTCCCGGCGGACCAGTTCGGCAAGGCCCAGACCCGCGCCGTGCAGGGTGCGCGCAAAGCCAATGACGATCCGGGCAGCGTGGCCGTCAAGACCTTCCGCAAGACCCTGTATCCGGCGGGCAATCCCTGGCAGGTCTTCAGCACGCCCCAGACCATCGCCTCGCTGACCCAGCAAGACGCCGTGAATTTCTACGCGGCCCACTACCGCCCTGACGCCACCGTGCTGACGCTGGTGGGCAACTTCGACCCGGTTCAGGTCAAGGCCTTGCTGACCCAGAAATTCAGCGGCTGGAAGGCCACGGGGGCGGCGCCGACCATCACCTATCCGACCATCGGCAAGCCCAACGGCGTCGTGAAGGCGCAGGTCGATCTGCCGGACAAAACCCAGGCGGTGACCTACCTGGGCTACCAGAGCATCGCCCGCAGCGACCCGCGCTACTACACCTCGCTGGTGCTCAACGACGTGCTGGGCGGCAGTACCCTGGGCAGCCGCCTGGGCACGCAACTCCGTGACAAGGAAGGCCTGACCTACGGCGTTAGCAGCGGGTTCTCGGCGCTGCGTCAGCCTGGACCCTTCTTCATCAATATGCAGACCGCGCCTGCCAACACGGCCAAGGCCATCGGCAGCGCCCTGGCCGTGCTGAAAGACGTGCGCGACAACGGCCTGAGCGCCACCGAGGTCGGCACCGCCAAGAACGGCCTGCTGAGCAGCTACACGGTGAGCTTGTCCGACCCCGCCGCGCTGGCGGGCACCTTCACCAGCCTGATCGCCGACGGCCTGCCGCTGAGCGAGCTGAGCGACTACCAGGCCAGGATCAACGCCGTGACCCCCGAAGCCGTGAACGCCGCCGCCAGGGAACTCCTCGACCCGGCCAACATCGTGCAGGTGACCGCCGGGCCGGTGATCGCCGGGCCGAAGTAAGCCAGTACTGGAGCAGATGTCATAAAAAGACCTTTTTTATGACCGAGCGGAGCGAGTAGTGTTGACTGAGCAAGGCGCAGAATGGAGGCGCGGGGAGGCTGTTTTCCCCGTGGCGTCATTCGGAGTACTGCTCTGGAATGAAGAGGGCCGCCCTGGGAAGCTGGGGCGGCCCTTGTCGGTAAGCGAGAGGAGAAGCTACGCTCAAAATATTCGTATCGACGATACTGGTACTCCCGGTGGTCTTCGCAGCCGTGATCCCTGTGGACCGGGTTTGATGATGCCAGGAGAACCGGGGAAATAGCGCCGGAGCGGAGCGTCCGGGTCGTCTCCCCTTCAGCATCGAAACAACCACCAGGTCCATTGACCGTCCAGCTCTACTTCAAAAACACTGCAACGTCAAAGATTGTTGTGGCGGTAATTAAGTATCTCCTTGTAAGGCTTTAGCTTTACCGAGCGGAGCGAGCAAGGACATCCTTAAACCGAGCGGAACGAACCGGGTGTGGGAA
This sequence comes from Deinococcus sp., assembly GCF_025362455.1. Taxonomy (GTDB): domain Bacteria; phylum Deinococcota; class Deinococci; order Deinococcales; family Deinococcaceae; genus Deinococcus. Next base: position 42,506 of record NZ_JANYGJ010000114.1, read on the forward strand.
ACGTACATGCCCCGTTCAGGTAGTGTCATGTTTGAAACTTCGTTTCTTAAAGATGGTCTTCCAAACAGTGAAAGGGTTGGCCCGATCAACCTGACCAGTATGGGCCGGGTATTCTCCTTCAAAGTCAATCGGGAGAAAAGCGGAATCTACACTTATGAATCTACACTTATGAATTGACACTTACGAGGTAGACCAAAAGCGATGTGGCGTTCAGTACGTCTTCATCATCCCCGGCAAATCCGCGCCCAGGTCCCCGTTTCTCAGCGAGTCGCCGTTGTAGACACGGCGAAAGCGGCCCTGGCGGTCCAGCACGGCCACCTGTTCGCCGTGCAAAATAGTGCCGTCGGCAGCCCTGGTGCTCAGCACATAAAAGGCGTCGGCAGCGGCTTTGGCCTTCTCAGGCGTGCCGGTAAAGCCCCGGAAGTCGGCACTGAAGTTGTTCAGGTACGCTCGCAGCACGGCGGGCTGGTCATGCTGCGGGTCCACGCTGACGAGCTGCACCAGCACGGCTTTTCGCTGTTCGGCGCTGAGGCCGTTGTACGTTTTGGCGAGCAGCCCCAGCGTCAGCGGGCAGACGTCCGGGCAGCGCGTGAAGCCGAAGAACACCAGCCGGACCTGCGCGGCGGGGCCGCCGACGTTGACCGCCTGGCCGTCGTCGCGGGTCAGCGGCAGGGCGCCCACCAGCTTGGCCGGATCGAGCGAGGTGCCGTGCAGCACAGCGCTGGCCTGGGCCTCGTTGCGGTAGATCAGCAGGCCGCCCAGGACGGCGGCGACAGTGAGCAGGGCAGCGGTGAACCACTTCATGCCGGTACTGTAGGCGCCTGTCAGGGGCGACTTGTCCCGGCCTCAGCCTGCCGTTTCCGGGTAGCGGGTGACCACCAGCCCGATGCCCAGGCGGCCCATCAGGTTCAGCAGTTCCGGCGGAAAGTAGTTGGTCTGCTGCTCCACGGGCCGGTCCTCGATGCCGAAGTCGAGCAAAATCGCCTCGATACCGGGGCAGCCCGCAAGCTGTGAGAGCGCGGGTTCGTGGCGTCTTAGAAAACAGGCGGCGTCGGTGGCCTGCTTGACCGGGTCGCGGAACGAGGCCGCGCTGGCTACCACCGCAAAACCCGACTGGCCGTATTTCTTCTCGGCGACCTCGTGCTCGATCAGCATCTGCTCCGGCGCGGCGCGGGCACCCAGCCGGTCTCCCCGGCGCCAGACTTTCAGCGGTGACAGGCGGCTACAACGCAAAAAAGCGTCCACCTCGAATTCGGCTCCAACGGCCCTGAGTACACATGACACGCCTCGTAGTGTAGACCTCTGCCGGGGCCGGTGCATGACAAGTTCAGGGGGTACTCATCCGGCGTTGGGGGGTGGGGTTGTTCAGAGCCCTCAGTCCAGCGGCAGGCTGGTGGTGCTCTTCTCCTGCTTGACGATGATGGTCGAGTTGGTGTTGCGCACGCCGGGAATGGCCGCCAGCACATCGACCAGGAAGCGCTGGTAGGCGTCGAGGTCGGGCACGCAGACCTTGAGCAGAAAGTCGCTCTCGCCCAGACACAGGTAACATTCCAGCACCTCCGGGCGGCGGCTCATGTGCTCGGCGAAGGTCTGGAAGCCGGGCTTGGTCTGTTTGTCCAGGCTGACGTTGACGAACACCGTCAGGTCGCGGCCCACCTTTTTGGGGTCGAGCAGCGCCACGTAGCGCCGGATCACGCCCTCCTCTTCCAGACGGCGGACCCGGCGCAGGGTGGGCGCCGGAGTCAGGCCCACCTCGTCGGCGAGTTCGGTGTTGGCGATGCGCCCGTCGAGTTGCAGGATGCTCAGAATCTTGCGGTCTACTGCGTCGAGTTCGGCCTGAGACATTTTTAGAGTATAAACCCTGCCCGCACGCATTTGTATTGCGCCGCACGGCTGTTTTGGGCCACGCCCGGCAATCCTGAGTCCTGATTTTGGACTAGCATGGAGGGTACGACCCCGAACAACTCTCAAGCACCCAAGGAGCACTATGCGAATCGGACTCCCCAAGGAAATCAAGGTCAAGGAAAACCGCGTGGCCCTCACGCCCGGCGGCGTCGCCACGCTGATCCGGCGCGGCCACAGCGTCATGGTCGAGGCGGGCGCGGGGGTTGGCAGCGGCGTCCGCGACGAGGAATACAGGGCGGCAGGCGCCGAGCTGGGCAGCGCCCATGATGCCTGGGCCGCCGAGATGGTCGTGAAGGTCAAGGAGCCCACCGCTAGCGAGTACGCTCACCTGCGCCCCGATCTGCTGCTGTTCACCTACCTTCACCTGGCCGCCGATCCGGCGCTGACCACCGCCTTGCTCGATTCTGGCACCACCAGCGTCGCCTACGAAACGGTCCAGAGTGCCGACGGCAGTTTGCCGCTGCTGATGCCCATGAGCGAGGTCGCCGGACGACTCAGCGTCCAGGCGGGCGCCTACCACCTCCAGAAGCCGCAGGGTGGGCGCGGCGTGCTGCTGGGCGGCGTGCCGGGGGTGCAGGCCGGGCATGTGGTGATTATCGGCGGCGGTGTCGTGGGCACCAACGCGGCCAAGATGGCGATGGGTCTGGGCGCCAGGGTCACCATTCTGGACGTCTCGCACCGCCGACTGACCTACCTCGATGACGTCTTTTTCGGCAAGCTGACCACCATGATGAGCAGCGAGGCCAACATCCGCAGCCTGCTGCCCGAAACGGACCTGCTGATCGGCGGCGTGCTGATTCCCGGCGCCCGCGCCCCGCATCTGGTGACCCGCGACATGCTGAGTCTGATGCAGGAAGGCAGCGTCATCGTGGACGTGGCGGTGGATCAGGGCGGCTGCGTGGAGACCATCCACCCCACCACCCACGACGATCCCGTGTATACCGAAGGCGGCGTGCTGCACTACGGCGTGGCCAACATGCCCGGCGCCGTGCCGCGCACCAGCACCTTCGCGCTGACCAACCAGACCCTGCCGTATGCCCTGAACCTCGCCGATCACGGCCTGGACGCCCTGCGCCGCGACGAGGCCCTCCGGCGGGGCCTGAGCACCAAAGGCGGCAAGCTGACCTTCAGGGGCGTCTCCGAGGCGCTGGAGCTGCCCTACACCGCGCCGGAAGTGGCGTTGAGCGCGTAAGGTTCTGGACGAAGTGAGGCGCGGCCTGAGCAGGTGGCCGCGCCCTTTTTTGGGCACCGGTTTTGAGTATCGAGTGAGATGGGATGGGTGGATCACCCCCTGCTCCTTCGCGGCAGACGTGCTTTCGATCCTGCCGAGGCGTCTGCTGTCCCGACCTCCGCATCTCAACCCTCCTTTTCCCCTTCCCCCACCAGCCCGCGCAACTGCTCGAAGGCGGCGACCACCCTCGGAAAGCCCAGGTACGGAATCATGAACAGCAGCGTCTCGCGCAGCTCGGTCTCAGAGGCTCCGGCCCGCAGGGCGCCGCGCAGGTGGGTTTTGAGTTCGCTGCCCGCGCCGAGGCTGGCCAGCAGGGCGCAGGCCAGCAGTTCCTTGGTCTTGAGGTCCAGGCCGGGCCGCTGGTACACCGTGTCGTAGGCGAAGTCGCGGATGTAGATTGCCAGATCGGGATCGAGGCGCTCCAGGCGCTGCTGGATACGGTCATGCTGCTCGCCGAAGATCAGGCGGCGGGCCGAGTCTGGTGCCGGGTCTGGTGCCGGGTCTGGGGGAGGGTCGCTCATGGCGCGAGTATAGACAGGCGCGTGACGGTGTTGATCCAGCCTCCATTTCATTCTCCGCTGGCGCGGCACAATGCAGGCATGACCCGTCCATCCACTCCGAAGGGTATCCGGCTGCCGACCACCGCCGTGCTGAATCTGGCGCTGTGCTGAATTTAGCGAAACTGGCGGCGACCCGGCTGGGGGCGCTGAGCAAAGACCCAGCCGTGCGCTCGGAGGCGATCAATGTCGCCCAGTCGCTCAAGAAACTGTCGCTCCAGAAACTGATGCAGGCCATCAGGGCGTCGGGACAGCGCTAGCGTGACGGCCCGGCCAGCAGCGGTGCCCGGCGCCGATATCCAGACGCGCAAACTGCGGCACATCGAAGCCTGCCTGCTGCCGGAGAGTCAGTACCAGACGGTGAGCACCGGCCTCGAAGCGGTGCCCTGGCCGTACCGCGCCCTGCCGGAGCTGAATCTGGCAGACGTGGAGCTGTCCACCACCTTTCTGGGCAAGCCCCTGAGCGCTCCCGTGCTGATCGGCGCCATGACCGGCGGCGCCGAGAAGTCGGCCCTCATTAACCGCAACCTGGCCATTGCCGCGCAGCACCTGGGCCTGGGCCTGATGCTCGGCAGCCAGCGCGTGATGCTGGAGCGCCCCGAAGCCGTGTCCAGCTTTCAGGTGCGTGAATACGCGCCCGATATTCTGCTGATCGGCAACCTGGGCGCCGCGCAGCTCCTGAAGGGTTACGGCGCCGCCGAGATCGAGCGGGCGGCTGAGCTGGTGGACGCCGACGCGCTGGCGATCCATCTCAACCCCTTGCAGGAGGCCGTGCAGACCGGCGGTGATACCAACTGGGCTGGACTGGCGCAGCGGCTGCGCGAGGTCGCCGCCCAGACAAAATTGCCGCTGCTGCTCAAGGAAGTCGGGCACGGGCTGGGCGCCGGGGTGGCCCGCCAGGTCGCGGGCGCCGGATTCGCTGCGCTGGACGTGGCCGGGGCGGGCGGCACCAGTTGGGCGCGGGTCGAGCAACTCTCGGAGCTGGGCGAGGTCCGCAGCCCCGACCTGTGCGAACTGGGCATTCCGACCGCCCAGGCTGTGCGCGAGGTGCGCGGCGCGTTGCCCCAGATGCCGCTGATCGCCTCCGGGGGCATCCGAAGCGGGCTGGACGCGGCCCGTGCGCTGAGCCTGGGCGCCGACGTGGTGGCGGTGGCCCGGCCCCTGCTGGAGCACGCGCTGGAGAGCCCCGAAGCGGTGGAAGCCTGGCTGGCGAACTTCATTCAGGAATTGCGGGTGGCGCTGTTCGTCGGCGGATACAGGAACTTGGCAGCCCTCAAACCGTCATCCTGAGCAGCGCCTGGACGTGGTACAGATGGGCGTCGCCCTGCTCGGAATCGTCTTCGACGTGCGGCTGGATGCCCAGGATCAGACCGAGTGCCCGGTAGACCTCACCCGCCAGAACGGCGTCACAGAGCAGGGCACGTAGCTCCTCCGGCGGTAGCACCCCCGCCCAGGCGTCCAGATACGCTTCGGCAGCGGCCTCGGCGTGGGCTTCGGGCACCAGATAGCGCGGATTGGCGTCCAGAAACGGGTGCGTGATTGACGAATCCGACCAGTCGATCAGGGTGAAGGCGCCGTCCCTGACCACCACATTGCCTTCGTGCAGATCGCCGTGCCCCAGCGTCCGGGGAACCGGGGAGGCCGCCAGCCGGGTCAGCGCTGCTTCCAGCGCGGGCCGCAGTAGCACGAAGCGTTGCGTCTCAGCCGAACTCAACCCGCCCGGCTGGCCTTCCAGCAATCTCTCCGGCTCGAACAGCGTGGGTAGCCGCTCCAGCAGGTATTCCGGGCCGTGATCGGGCAGGCCAAGTTCAGTCAGCTCCGGCAGCCGCATTTCGGTGGCCCGCTGAACCCGCGCCAGGTGCCGCAGCAGCGCCCGGCTGTCCTCCAGGGTCCAGCGCTCCGGGTGAGCCGCCGGGCCGTTCCAGCCGGTCGCCTCGACTTCGATAGGCTCTCCGGCGTCTTCGAGCAGCAGGGCGCCGAGTGCGCTGTCAGAGGCCAGGACGAAGGGCGCCCCTCCCGGCAGCTCCCGGCTCAGCCAGGCGGTGACGGGCAGCTCACGCCCGAAGAATTCCGGCACCGCCTTGAGGTACAGCGGCCCGGCAGCGGTGGGCACGCGGGCCAGGAAGCTGATCTGGCTGTGCTTGACGACCTCGATGTCGGCGGTGCGGGGGCGCTCCTGGGCGGCCAGTTCGGCGTCCAGCCAGGCCAGCAGACGGCGTTGCCCACCGGGCCGCTGCCACAGCGGGCGCGCGGCAGGAATGGGTGCCAGGGCTGCCAGCGCCCAGATTCGCTGTTCAGGCGGTAGGTCGGCGGGCACGGTCCATTCGGCTTTGTCCGGCTCATGACCGACAAGGCCCAGCGTCCAGATCACCCGGCGTAGCGACAGGCCGCTGGCGTGCAACGCCACATCGTTGAGTTTTTCGCTGTGCACTCGGCGCAGCAGTTCGAGTTGGGTGCCCAGCAGTCTGGAGAAGTCTGCCGCGACGCCCTGGCCGAAATAGACGCTATGGAGTACATCCAGCGCGGGCAGTTCGCCGCCGAGGCTGAGCAGGCGCCGACCATCCGGATGCGCGACGACGGCCAGAACGGTGCTGCGGACAGTGCTGGCCGGAAGCGTGAGAGAGCAGGACATCCCGCCAGTCTAGAAGCCGGGCCGTGCCCACCACATCGGCCAGGTGGCGGAGGAGCGCTCAGCCCGGCAGCGACTCCGCGTGCGTTTTGAAGTTCTCCAAGATGGCCTGCCAGCCCTGGCGCTGCATCTCGGCAGGATTCTGGTCCTCGGCCTCGAAGGCTTGGGTGAGGCGGGTTTGCCCGTCTGGCAGGCGCCCGAAGTCCACCTGAACCCGCCTGCCGTCGCCCAGCTCGGAGACCAGGCGCTCATGCAAGGAAACCTCACGGTACACGCCGCCGAAATCGAAGGCGAAACTGCCGTCTCTGGCGGCCATCCGGTATGAAAAGCTGCCGCCCGCACGCAGGTCACTACTCGCCGACGGGCATTCCCAGTCAGGTGAGGCGAAGTTCCACCGCGTGATGTGTTGCGGCTGCGTCCAGGCGGTCCAGACGCGCTCCAGCGGGGCATTGACGGTCACGGCGACGGTGATGGTGGTCATGGGTGTTTTCCTCCCTTCGAGTGTGATTGATGCTACTATTTTTGCATGGCCCGCACCAGCACTTACCTGAATTTTACCCGCCACACAGAGGACGCTTTTACTTCTACGGCTCGGTCTTCGGCACCACACCGACGGGCTTGATGCGCTTCGGCATGGTGCCCGCCCAGGACGGCGCCCCGCCGATGTCGGAGGCTGACCGTCATCTGCTCGTTCACATCGAGCTGGAAATTCTGGGCGGCCATGTGCTGATGGGCACCGACGCCCCGGAGTCGATGGGGTTCAAGCTCAACTTCGGCAACAACGCTCACCTCAATCTGGAACCCGACACCCTGGAAGACGCCCGGCGCCTGTTCGCCGCTCTCAGCGACGGCGGTGAGGTGAATATGCCGCTCTCACCGATGTTCTGGGGCGGCGTCTTCGGCTCGCTGACGGACAAATTTGGCGTGGGATGGATGATCAACTGCGCGGCGTCCTGATTCTCAGATAACCAGTCCCAGAAACCTCCGGTAGCGCTCCAGCTCGGCCTTCAGCCCCTTCTCGAAGGCGGCGGTGCGCCGCAGGCCAGGGATCAGCCCGATGTCAGACACCAATTCACCGCCCTTGACGCTCAGGTTGGCCCAGCCCACCGCCTTGTCCGCCAGAAACAGCGGCAGCGCGTAGTAGCCCATGACCCGTCTGGCGGGCGGGGTGTACGCCTCGAAGCGGTAAGTCCAGCCGTGCAGGTGTTCAAAGCGGCGCCGGTCCCAGATCAGCGGGTCGAAGGGGCCGACGATTCGCACGCCGGAAGCTGACGTGGCGGCTGACATACTGTCCAGCTCGGTGCCTTCAGGCCACAGGTAGCTCAGGCCGTCCACTTTCGCCGACGTCAAGGCCCCGTCGTTTACCGCCGCCTTCAGTTCGGCGCGCAACTCGGCCAGCAGACCGGGCATCCCGTAGTGCGACAGTCCCACCAGCAGCCGCAACCCCGGCTCGGAGGCGGGGGCGTACAGCCGCGCCAGGACCATCACCAGCGCCCGCAGCCGCTCAGCCTGGGTCAGCACATTGGCGGGCACAGTTGCCGGGCCAAAGACCTTGATGCCCGCCTCGCGCCGCACGACCCGGAGGTGACCGGCGTGGTGCAGCGCCTCCAGGGCGCGGGTGGTGGCGTTGGAGCCGCCGCCCCAGTTGTTGGCCACCCGCGTGCGCCCGAAGACCTCGCCCGCCATGCGCGGATGCAGCTCACCGGTGTGCTGCGTATGCGCCAGCACCCGCTCCATCAGGCCCGGCGCGTCGTGCTCGATGCGGGCGGCGCGGGGAGCGCGGGGGTGGAGCAGCCCCCGGACCGGGCGCGACACGAAGCCGTAATTGGGGAAGTAGTCCTCTTCCACCTCCAGCTCGGCGTAGCGGGCCTCCAGCTCTCCGGCGCGGTAGCCGGGCACCCTCTGCATCAGCGTCAGGTCCTGGGCGCGGGCCGGAGCGCGGATCGGGTCGGCCTGGAGAAAGCCCATCTGATTGAGCGCGGTTTGAAGGTCCGGTTGTGGCGCCAGCGTCCGGTAAGCGGCGGCGCGGAGGGTGGCGAGGGTCGGGGCCATACGAAGAGTCTAGCGGCTGGATTTCGGTTTGAACAGAATGAAGCGGGCGGTGTGGTGCTTCGCCTTTGTGGTGGGGCTGCGCCCGGAGACTGCCAGTGTGATGTGGCCGTGCTGCGCTCCAGCAGCTTTTGACGCACATTTAACGCCCCCTTTCGTACTCTCCGTCCATGACCAGATCGCTGTTCGTCCGGCTGCTGCTCCCCGTTCTCCTGCTCACGGCTTCGGCCAGTTCCGGCGCCCTGGCCCAGACGCTGATTCTCAACGGCAAGGTGTCCACTGAAAAAGTCTTGACGGTGGGCGGCAAGGTCTACGTGCCGCTGAGCGCCCTGCCCAGCCTGGGCGTTCAGGTCAGCAGCGGCGGCGGCGTGCTCAGCCTGACCGGGGGCAAGGCGGCGGTGGCGGCCACGGCGCCCAGCAGCGGCACAGGCGGCGCCAACCAGAAGGCCAGCGTGACCGGCTGCCTGAACGAGTGGCTGTTCAACGGCGTCTGGCGGCTGCGGGCCACCAAGGTCGAGCCGGTCACCGACCCGCCGGGCAGCTACAACTACGGTGACGGCTGGGCGGTCACGATTGAAGCCAGGAACGGCGTTACCCAGACCATCACGCTCGATGATGTCGGCGTCGTCTACAACGGCGCGGTCAATCTCACCTTCGCCGACGGCGACAGTTGGGGCAAGAGCGTGCGTGACGGCTGGCAGGACAAGACCTACACCAAGTTGCCGCAGGGCGCGGGCTTTCTCTACACCTTCAAGCTGTATCCCGACGCCAAGCTGGAGAGGGCCGAGGTGCTCGCCAGGCCCCCCCAGAAGCTGCTGATCGAAAACCTGAAAAAGATCACCGACCGCTACAAGGGTGTGGCCTTCACTGTGCCCGACCCCAGCTTCCGGGTGGATTTGACCTGCAAGAAGTGACAGCTCAGAACAGTTTGCTGCCCAACTTGCCTTCCAACGCGGGCGTCAGAAACGTCGCCTCGCCGCTCTCGGCCCCTTTGAACTGAACGCCGATGACCAGCACCTCGCTCAGCACGTCGCCGATCAGGCGCGGTGTGAGGTTCAGCACGCCCATCACCTGTTTGCCGATCAGGTCTTCTGGCGGGTGACAGGTGAAGCGCCCCACGCTCGTTCGCGTGCCGTACGGGCCGAAGTCGATGGTCAGGCGGTAAGCGGGTTTCGGGGCAGACGGTTCCAGCTCTGCCTTCAGCACCCGCCCCAGCCGGATATCGAGCAAGCCGAGGGTGGCATCAAAACTGACGGTGGGTTTGAGTGGCGTGGGCATGGGCAAAGGGTAGCAAGCTCAGTCGGCGGGTGGGAAGAACTGCTGGCGGACATCATGTTCAGCAGGCAGCAGGGGCGCTGCCGCGCTCGCCGGACCACGCGACAGAAATTCGAGGATGGCCCGGTTCATCAGCCGGGCCATCCGGCGGTTGTCCACACGGCCCAGCAGCGGTGAAAAGCGCCTGAGAATGGGGATGAAGTTCAGGTCCGTGAAATTCATGTGGGCCGTGCCCGCGATCTCGATGGCGTGGTTGCCGTGACGCCCCTGCCTCAGCGGCGCGTCGAAGGTGCCGTGCAGCCCCAGATCCTGGCGCTGCTGGATATTTTGCGTGCTCAGGAGCGCCAGCACCGGCACCTTCAGCTCTGAGCTGCTGCCGCCCTCGCCGCCGAGTGCTTCGAGCCAGGGGCCGTCGAGGTCGATGACCCGCTGGACGCCGGGGAGCGGATCGCGGGCGATATCCAGCGCGGTTACGCCGCCGAACGAGTGCCCCATGACGCTGACCCGGCTGGTATCTGCGGCGCTCAAAATGCTGTCGCTCTCATCCTGCGAAAGCCTGGTCTGTGCGAGCCTGGTGATGACCAGCCGGGTGTCGTAAAACCAGCGCTGGCGCAGTGGCCCCAGCAGCGAATAGGGCAGGCCACGGGTCAGGGCCTGGGTGGCAGCCAGGTGGGCTTCAGGCGTACCGGCCCGGCGCTGAGCAGCCAGGTGTGTGGCCAGCCCGGCTGCGAAGGCTGGTGCCTTCTGCGAAACTCTGAGCTGCTGGTAGACCTCATCCTGGCCGTCGAATTCGGCGATCTGGCCCTGGGCATCCTGGGCGATCAGCGAGTCGCCGGGATGTGCCAGTGAGAGCACCATATAACCGTAGCTGGCGAGTTCCTGGGTGGTGGAGGCGTTCTGCTTGCTGAAGCTGCCGTAGCCGTGATTGAAGATCACCACCGGATGTCGGCCACCGAGCACCGGCGCGTCCTGAAAGGCGAACGAGGGCGTCTCGCGGTTGAGGTTCGCCGGAATGCCCTGATATTTTGCCAGCGCCACCCTGAGCGCCGCCTCGTTGTAGGGCGCGGCCCGGCAACCTTCCGTGCTGGACGCCGGATACCAGATGTCGAGCGTGACGGTGCGTGTCCGGTCACTGATGGTCGTGCTCGCAAATCCGACCGCGTGCGGCCCGCTGGGTTTCGGAATGGCGATGGTCGCCGTGGACAGCAGGTACACCACCCCCAAGCCGAGGGCGACCAGCGCAGCCGCCACCCAGATTAACACGTTTCACCGCTTGGACGGGTAGAACCGGTCATCCAAAAAAAGTCGATTTGTGGTGCTGTGGTCATGTCAATACTCCTTTGATACGTACTTGTCTGTATGTTTGTGATTCAAAAAAAGATGGGTCTGACTTCAAGGCAGCGGCTTCAACCCGGCGATCAGAACATCGGCCAGGGCGTGGGCACTGGCTACCAGATCAAACGTGTGCGAACCTGAACTCCAGAGCTGGAACAGGCCGATCTGAAGCGCCATGAAGCTGCGGCTCAGCTCTTCGGGTGCGAGGTCGCGCCGCACCGCCCCCTGTGCCCTGGCCTCCTCGAAGGCGCCGGTCAGTAGCCGGAGAGTGGCCGCTCGCTCGGCACTCAGCAGCGTGTGGGCGGTGTCCAGCTCCGGCCCGTACTCCAGCCGGAACATCACCAGTTCGGCGGTGGCCCGGTAGGTCGGGTCGCTGCTCAGCAGTTCGAGCTGGCGCACGAAGACCCGGCGGATGATCTCCAGAAAGTCTCCGCCCTCGGCGATGGCCTGCGCCGCAATCATGCCCGGCTGCTGGGCGGCCTGAGCGATCAGGGTGGTGTACAGCTCCGATTTGCCCGAAAAGTGGTGATAGAGCGCGCCGCGTGTAACTTGAGCCGCCTGGGCGATTTCCGCGAGGGTACTGGCGGCGTACCCCCGACGACTGAAAATTGACAGGGCCGCCATGAGCAGCGCTTCACGGGTCAGCGCGGCGTCTTCCTGGGTCCGTTTCATATACAGATACAATCATACATGTATGTATCTGTCAAGATGCATCTGATGGAACTGCTGGCCGCTGCCTTCGTTGGTCAGGTTTTGTTGTCGCCTGTCGCGTTGCCAAACGCTGTCGGCGCCGCAGTGGCGCAGGGCTCCCGGTCCGTCTCGTGAGCCACCGGGCAGCCAACTACAGAGCAGTCGCCCCAGTCCATGAAGTCGTAATACTGCTGCATGGCGTTCACGTAACTGGCGGCCCGGACGGTCCAGATGCGTGTGGCGCTGGGGCCGAGCGAGGCCCGCGCCGCTTCGCCTGCGGGTCCGGCCAGGCAGAGGGTGTATTCGGTGTGGGTGCCGAAGTCTTCGCGCCACAGTTCATGTTCACGCATGATGACCTGTAGGGTAGCAGCCGGTGAAGGCGGACACCATTGGATACCAAGCGCAGCGTGCCAAGCGTGCTATCCTTGGCCATGACCACTCCAATTCGCGGCACGCTCAGCAGCAAGGGCCAGGTCACCATTCCGGCCAGACTCCTGCGGGAGCTGAGGCTCAAACCTGGGGATAAAGTCACCTTCGAGGTCGAGGGCGCGGGGCTCAGAGTGCTGCCCAGCCGTCCCGACATCCTGTCGACCATCGACCAGTTCGCCTACCATGACCCGACCATGCCGGACGCTGTGGCTCACGTTCGTCGTGAACGCGGCTGGGACGAGGAGTGACGCTGATCTCGCTCGACACCAACATCATCTTTTCTACGCTCAATCTTGGTGACGCCAACCACGCCGTTGCCCGCGCACTAGTGGGCCAGATGGGTGCGACTGAACTTATGATTCTTTCGCCGCCTGTGTTCACCGAGTTGTGTGCCAGCAAAACCTGGCTGCAAATCGAGGGCTGGCTCAACCTGAGCGGGATTGAGGTGATCTGGGAAATGCCCCCTGCCGTCTGGGAGCGGGCCGGGCAGACGTTCCGCGCTTACGCCGATCAGCGCCGCAACCGGGTATTGCCGCGCCGCATCGCCGCCGATTTCCTGATCGCCGCCCACGCCGAGCATCACGGCGCCAGCCTGTTGACCTTCGACGACACGGTATATCAGGCCGTGTTTCCAGATGTGAAGCGTATCCCTCTGCCCTGAAAATAAAAAAACCCGCCCCCGGTCAATGACGACTGGGGGCGGGTTCATTCCGACTGGTTTACTTGCGCATATTGGGTTCGAGAATCTTCTTGCGCAGCCGGATGCTCTTGGGCGTGATTTCCACCAGTTCGTCGTCGCCGATGTACTCCAGGGCGTCTTCGAGGGTCAGCTTCTTGATGGGCGTCAGGCTCAGGGCGTCGTCGGCGCCGCTGCTTCTGACGTTGGTGAGCTTCTTGTTCTTGGTGACGTTGACGTCCATGTCTTTCTCACGGGCGTTCTCACCCACGATCATACCGATGTAGACCTCGGTGGCAGGCATGATGAAAAAGCTTCCACGGTCCTGCAATTTCCAGATCGAGTAGGCGAAGGCGCTTCCGGCCTCCATCGCCACCAGCGAGCCGTTCTGGCGGGTCTTGAGTTCCCCGGCCCAGGGCGCGTAGCCGTCGAAGATGTGGCTCATGATGCCCTCGCCCTGGGTCATGCTCAGAAACTGGGTACGGAAGCCGAACAGCGCGCGGGAAGGCACCTTGAACTCGACGCGCACGCGACTTCCCTGCGGCTCCATGTTGACCAGTTGGCCTTTGCGGCTGGTAATCGCGCCGATGACGGTGCTCGAAAAGTTCTCCGGCACGTCCACGACCAGGTGCTCGATGGGCTCGGACTTCTCGCCGTCGATATCGCGGGTGATGACCTGCGGGGCGCCGACCTGAAGCTCGTAGCCCTCGCGGCGCATGGTTTCGAGCAGAATCGACAGGTGCAGCTCGCCGCGTCCGGAGACCACGAACTCGTCGGGGCGCAGCTCTTCGACCTTGAGCGACACGTTGGTCATGACTTCTTTTTTCAGGCGGTCATTCAGGTGGCGCGAGGTGACGTACTTGCCTTCCTTGCCCGCAAACGGACCGTTGTTCGGCTGAAAGGTCATGCTGACCGTCGGCTCGTCCACGGTGATGATGGGCAGGGCTTCGGGGTCGGCCAGGTCAGCGACGGTCTCACCGATCTGGGCGTCTTCCAGGCCAGACAGCGCCACGATGTCACCCGCGCCCACCACGTCGGCCTCGATGCGGTTCAGGCCGAAGTGGGTAAACGGCTGGACGATCTTGCACTTGGTCATGGTGCCGTCTTTGTGCATGAGCTGGACGTACTCGCCCTTCTTGACCTGGCCGCGCTGGACCCGGCCCAGCACGATGCGGCCCAGATACTCGGAGTAGTCGAGGTTGGTGACCAGCATCTGAAACGGCGCATTCAGGTCCACACCGGGCGCCGGAATCTCGGCCAGCACCATCTCGAAGAGTTCGTGCATGTCTTCTTGGGGGTCTTCCAGGTTCTTGTAAGCCTTGCCCTCACGCGCCACGGCGTAGAGGATCGGGAAATCGAGCTGCTCGTCGCTGGCGCCGAGTTCGGCCATCAAATCGAAGGTCAGGTTCACGACCTCGGTGATGCGGGCGTCATGGCGGTCGATCTTGTTGATGACCACGATGATCTTGAGGTCCAGCTCGATGGCCTTCCTGAGCACGAAGCGGGTCTGCGGCATGGGGCCTTCCGCCGCGTCCACCAGCACCAGGGCGCCGTCCACCATGCCCAGGACGCGCTCGACCTCGCCACCGAAATCGGCGTGGCCGGGGGTGTCCACGATGTTGATCTTGACGCCCTTGTACTCGACGGCGGTGTTCTTGGCGAGAATGGTGATGCCGCGCTCTTTTTCGAGGTCGTTGCTGTCCATCGCCCGCTCGGCGATCTCTTCACCGTGCTTGAGAATCAAAGTCTGCTTCAGGAGGCCGTCTACCAGGGTGGTTTTGCCGTGATCGACGTGCGCGATAATCGCGATGTTGCGGTATTCCATGTGCCTTCTCCTTGAGTGGGGGCCACCACTCCGCCCACTGGTTACAGCTTCGGGGAGAGGGGCCACGCAAACGCCCGCCCGTATACAGCCATGCCGGGGGCGGGCATCCAAACGTAGACTCTATCAGATTGTGAGCGGGCGTGGTCAGTGCGGTGTCACGGTTGGGGAGACGGGTCGGTGGCGGATAATGACCCGTGCGTGTGGCGATACCAGAACCTCAACTCCTGCGCCTGCGTTCCCTGGCTGCCGCGCACCGGGTCTTGCGCCTGGAGCTGTTCGGCAGCGCTGCCCGTGGAGCCGCCGCGCCGCGTGACTACGATTTCCTGGTGACGTTTGCGCCGATGTCGCCGCTGGAACATGGCCGCACCTATTTTGAATTGGCCGAGGCGCTCGAAGCCGAACTGGCCGCGCCGGTCGATCTGCTTGAAGACGAAAGCATCGTCAATCCGTACTTGCGGCGAGCCATCGCGGGGGACCGGGTGCTGATCTATGACCGCTGAGCGCCGGGTCCAGGTGTGGCTCAGCGGCGTCTTGACAGCGATTGCGCTCGTAAACGACTTCAAAGCCGGACTGACGTTTAAAACATACGAGGCCAGCGCGCTTCACCGTTCGGCCATAGAGCGCCAGGTCGGCATCATTGGCGAGGCGGTCAATTAGATTCGTCTGGCGGAACCGAACCCTCCGATCAGTGAGATCAACCGCCTGAACCGTTTCCGAAACCGGATCATTCACGAATACAGCCACGTTGCGCCCGCTGTTGTCTGGCTGATGGTCACCGAGGCGCTACCCCGGCTGGAACAGGAAGCCTAGGTCTGGCTGGCGCAGTTCGACGCCGCGCAATCCTGAATCTCGCTACGCCGCTTTCCTGACCAGATGGACCGACAACTCCGCGCCCAGCGCCGCCGCGACTCGCCTCAGCACCTCCAGCGAATGGCCCCAGTAAAACGGACTCAGCATTCGGCTGACCGCCGAGCGACTGCTGCGGATGCGCCGCGCCAGTTCGGCCTGTGAAATGTTCGCCGCCGCCAGTGCCCGCTCGATTTCCGAGCTGACCGGATTCATCGGCGCAGGCTCCAGAAATAGCACTTCGTAGTGTTCGGGAAGGGCTCCCAGGACGCCGGGGTCGAGCTGGTCCAGGCGGGTGATCGTCGCCGGACCCGACTTGGTACTGGCTTCAGTGCTCTCTAGCGCGAAGGCGATGCTCTCGGCGGTTAGGCGCAGCAGATCATCTCTGTTCTTGCCGGTCACGATGCAGTGGAGTTCGGGGACAAGAGCGCCCCAATTCCGTTCTCCGGGCGTGATGATGCTGAG